>NZ_JAHGAP010000001.1:0-409004 GCF_030248655.1 Vibrio sp. D431a
TGCGGTTTAAATTAAGTGGTGGTTGTTATGACTGAGCTCGTTCTTTTGCCGACTGAATCTCTTCGTACAAGTCACTTGATAAAACCTTAATCGCGGTAAGCATAGCTGCACGGAAAGGTTCCACATGGTCAGAATAAAAACTAGTACCGAAGTTAGCCATGCAACCATCTTTAGTCTGGTTAATCCATTTTGCTCGATAGTCTTTGTGCTCAATGCGCTCCCAAGCCAAAGGTTCGAAGAAAATGCCAATTTCAAGCATAAGTGACCAAGCTAAGTTAACGTCCCCGCAAAAGTCTGGAATATCGCCACTCTCGCATTCGTATCCAGTAAGTTCTGAGACTTTTTTGTTGATCTCGTCGTTTGTTAAGTGGTCGTACTCGCGGTTATACAAAGCGCCGTTCCTTATATTTTTGGGGTATTTCGTCGAAGCACTTAAAGCTTCATCAAGTTAATTGCTGAATAGGTAACTTGGAGTTCTTCTCCATCATGAACAACAGTGATCAGTTCACCGTTGTTTGGAGTGGTATTTGGTTTAACACTTACAACGGTCGCCAGTTCGTTTTCGATTTGGACTCGATCGCCGGATTGGAAGTAACCATTCGCCGAACGCATCGCCTCGCGTGATCGCAGTAAAGTATCGATCAAGCTTGATATATCTTTGTCATCATCAAATTTAAAGCCCAAAACACTTGTTTGGTCATCTTCTGACGGGCTTGATTCATTAGTGACTACTAGATGGCAACCTTCACAGCCGCTTACTTCAGAGAGCTTGTCAGAATCAACCTTCACAGCTTTAAAATCTCGGGTTGAGAGAGTTTTTGAGAGAGCATTGCCCCCTTCGGATACTACATAATGGAAAATTTTCATGCTGAGCCTTTGTCTTTGATGTCCAAATAGCGTTATGACGCCGCTACCAGAGTGATTATTTCGCTTCGTCTAATGTTTAGTTTATTGGCTTAAGAGTCTGACTCGTCTTCGTCGGGATACTCGTCTTGGTCTACATCATAACACTCGTCGCCACACTCTGGACATTTACCGTTATCTAGGTTGTCGCCGCGCCAGAAACCACAGCCGTTTGAGCATTCAACAGGGTTAAGGGTTTCGATATCTTGTTTTGTGGTAATGTCCGACTCGTGTAGTCGAGGGTCATCGTCACCATTGTAAAAATCGTACATTTTTGGTTCCTATTTAGTTTTCGAACAAAAATTCTTCAAAAGAGATGGGCTTCTTTGGGTCAAAAATACAATCGTCAAAGATACGCTTTACCATTGCTAGGCTCCAAATGTTGAAGCGGAAAGGTTTTTCACAGCCTTCCTTTGATTCAATGTAAAAATGAGTATTGCCAAAGATATTATAAACCTCAACATTAGCATTTCTAAGTAAATCGAAGGAAAATTCATGAATCTGATTTTCAGCCTCATGCATCAATGAGTTGTATTTTCCAAAGTTTTTATTGAATGAGTCTAGTGCGTACTGAGCAGACATCTTTGATTCATTTTTTTCAATACCATTCTCGAACTCCACGCTACAGATGGGTTTGTCCTGAACAACCAAAAAGCCTGAATTTGTTTGCTTTTTTGTGCACTTAAACACTGGATACGGGATTGAAAAGCCTAGATGAGTATTTAGTGTGATACTTCCAATATGATTGCTCATGATAATTAACCTTAGATATTCTTTCTATACGGCTAATTATACAGAAACCACTTGGCATTGCAACGCCAAGTGGTTAACTAAATTCAAATTTTTTATTTAGAGTTTTTTTTCAACAAAATAGTTCTCTTAAGTTTGTATCTAGCAACTCCAAAACAGGCTTGAAATCTTCTAACAAGTCTTCTGGCGATTCAATAAGCTGTCGGTATTGTTCGTCCCAATCAAGGTCGTCTGAGCTTGCAATGGCAGTCTCATTCATTCCGATTAAGGTTAGCTTGGAATATCTTTCTAGCGTTACATTCAGTTTGTTAATTCCGTAGGCGTCCAGTGTAGTGAACTCATCAAGCAACACACAAGAATGAACAATAGTTTTGCTCTCTGAGCTAACAATAACTAATGGCTTTGCGTTGTACTTGCAGACCAAAACAGCGGTGAGATCATGACAATCACCATGCCCAAAACGCATTATGGCAGATTCAGCATCAAAGTTACCAGTTTCGAATAAGGACGGAATGAGCGGCTCCAAATCTTTAATTTTAGGGATAGCATTCACTCTGAAAAACCTAAACTACTTGCGCCAAAGTGTCTTAGTTGTTGGTTTGCTTTTTTTAAGCACGTTTCCCAACTCAAACGTTTGTCTTTCTTTCGGAATTCTTGGGCTAGCTTCTTAATTTGTTTATTTTTGTCAGACTCAATCATGATAGGCTCCGGTATTCGCTCTAAAAGGCGGCGCAATAGTAATTACGCCAACCTATATTTTTAACAGGTTAAAAGTTGGTGTTGTAGAACTGTGTTTTAAGCTCTTGGGCTTTTTTCATCGCTTCTCGGTACACAGGCTCAAACTCTTCTAGCACAGAGTTGTAAGCTTTTGTATTTACACGCTTAGAGCCTGACTTTGCTTTTACGATAATTTCTAAAATGATGCTCTGACAGTACTTTGAAGGAATGATCCCTTCATCCATGTTGTAGTACATGTTGCGACAAAAGTCCCCGTCCAACCCTTTTAGGATTTCGGCAAATTCAGCGAGAATTGCTTTAACGTTTTTGTGCATCAAGGCTCTCGCTTGAGTTCGTTTCTTCTGTTTGAGTTCGTAGTCGGTTAAGCCGCCGTTTTCTTCGCGTTGCTTTTCAAGTTTAGCTTCTCTGGCAGATGCTCGGGCTTCGCTGCGAAGTCGTGATTTTTCACGGTTTTCTTCGCGTTTTTTTTCATTAGCGAGTGCTTTTGATGCTTCAATTAACTCGGTATTGTCCAGTTTTAGAATGCAGTCTGAACCTACTGAAAACTCCTCACCTTTGTCATCCTTAATGATGAAGTGGTGGACGATACTTGTTCCGCAATGGTCGCAAAAACAGTTACAAGCCTTTGGCCGCTCTCTTACTAGCGCATTCCATAAGTTTGGGTTCGCTTCGTTTACGGCTTGCGAAGGCATTGACCACATACCAACTAAACGGTAGTTGCCGCCCGTTCCCATTTTGAACTGCTTATGTCTTAAGATAAGTCTCTTTTCGATTACATCTTCTGTGTGATCAAATTGGATTTTTGCTTTACCGATAGCCTTAAGAAATGCTTTATGAGCTTTTCGAATATCACCAGAAGGTGATGATAGCGGAGTGATATCACCGTTTTTACAGTACTTAACTGTCTTGAAGATGCGGGACTCTGATTCCTCTAGTTGAAAGTAGGCACCACGAGAATTGTTTGAAGTCTTAGCAAGAATGCGAAGTTCAGTCTTGTTGCTTGTCATGATAATTTTTCCTTAACCTGTGCTGCTAAGGAAACCACTCCTTAGCAAGTGGTTGTATATTACCACAATGACTTGGCATTGCAATACCAAGTCGAAAAAAAATCAAACTAACACCAATAATGGCACCCATTATTGTCGATAAGAAACTCTGCTAATTTAGTGCGATCAAACTTCCCTCTGATAGCCATTTTGATAGGTGAGGTGGTCTCATAAGTGCTGAACCTTTTATGCTCAATCAAGGAATAATGGAGCGAGTCAGAAGCGCAGCCAGCTAAAAACCCTTGTTGATGTTCAGTTCTCGTCGAACGCTCCCCGATGTACACGACATCACGCGCTTCGCCCCATTCAAAAACAGCTTTAATTGCACTTTCTGTTACCGTTGGAAAAGACATAAGCAGAACGTCATGACTCGCCCCGTATTTGTGCACAGCTTCAATGGCATCAATGTTCTCAACCTCACAGTAAAGGTTGACGTCGTGCCCATCCATAGAGCTAAGGATACTTGTTGCTTTCACATCTACACCACGCAGCGATAGTTCATTTGCAAGAAAGCCATTCCCAGCGAATATCTCTAGGACTTTCTTACCTTGAAGCTCGGTGGCGAGCTCATCAATAAAAGCTGGAGTAGCATTTAGAAATAAGCCATGTACATGTTTTTTAGTAATCATTGAGAAGCCTTTTTGATGTCGAACCTCTGAAGAGGAGGGGGCTTTTGCGGTTATTGGTAAGTCTGTTTGCAACAGAGCCAGACAAAGCGTCTGGCTCTAAATTAATTACTCGGTTTCAAACATACTGCCGTCCATCAGAACCCAAATAACAGCGTTTGTTAACTGTGCTTCAAATTTTTCTTTATTACCCATCAGGTAATCATGCACAGACTTGCTAGGTTCGAGTTCTTCTAAGGCTCCGTCGATGATAGAAACAAGGACTTCCGCAGACCAGTTGATGATGTACTCATACGTGAGCTGTGCTAACTTTTCCGTAGAGCCGCCTGCTTGTTCTAAAAACTCTGCTTTCAAGTTGCCGTGTGGCAAGGAAGCTAACTTATTAGCATCAATACGTGAATGTAGACGGATGACATCGTGCTCCAAAAAGCCTTCACTCTGAACCAAGTCCCAATCAAGCACTTCTTCATATGCGCTATAAACGAGGTTAGTAGCCGTAAAGAAAACATGCTTGCTAAGGATGCGCATAAAGTCGACATCGATGCTCTGGTTGTTTGGTTGGTTATCTAAGGCATCTTTGTAAGGACGCACATCATCAAACTGATCCACTTTTGCCATAGCATGACGTAGTTCGTTCAGCTTAGTTTTACGAAGGTGGCTTGTCACAGCGATTGTGTAAGCATCGTAGTCTTTTGAAGAAGTAAAACGGTAGTTCATAGCCTTTTCCTTTAACATGTGCCGATTTTCTAGTTGTTCCGATTACCTAGTTCGGCTCAATAAAGTAAAAAGCGAAGTAGGGTGTTCTTGATTTAGCCCTTTTTGCCACAAGTGCAAATTGCACTTTCGGAACGGTGAGAGGGGCACCCTCACGACAGCCTTACATGATGTCTATCAATGCAGTCGATAGGGCGCATAATACCATGTTTGAGTTTGGTGTCAACAAGAGTGTGACATAATGGCAAGAACGCAGTCTGTTCGGTTATGATTTGTACTGCGAACGAATCTTTGGATCAGTGCTGTAGGCTCCAATTATATGGGCAGAGTTCGATGATTCATTCATTTTTTGGTCTGGGTGCAACCCAAGAAGGTAAGCTGCCTTGTCTAAGGTGGTATTGCCGTCCTTGGTTAACATCTCGTTGTTTTCAATGATGATCTTTCGCAACATACTGTCTAGGTGGAATAATTCTTCAGATTTGTTTTTATACCGCGCTAATTTGCCTGCTTGGCGCTCAATAAGACTCTCGGATACATCACAGTCAAAGAAGGCGATGACGTTCTCGCGGTTCCAAGCTCCTGACCGATCACCGTGACAACCATCTTCTGACCACTCAACCATGGTTTCATGCTCCAGCGATTCGGGATGTAGTTTATCCATAAGAATTTCAGCAGCTTCCAAGCGACCTTCACGTCTCCATTTTTGCGCATCAGTTTCATTTTTCATTGTTTAAGCCCTTAGTGGTGCTGGTGGTTATTGTGAATTGAGCTTTTATCAATACTGACTAATCAGTTAAAAAGCTCGATACTTACAAAATAAAGTGGCATTATAGCTAAAACAACTTCAACCCCAAAGTAATAAAAAGGTTCAACATGACCAAGCAACAAAGTGGTTACACAAAATTCCTTAGAGAGGTAGATAGAGTCCTTGCAGCTGAGTGTTACTTGGTGCCATATAGGACTGAACGGGCAAGCAGTAATCACCTCAAGATTTTTATAGATGGTGTAGATAAGCCGCTATTTGCGAGCTCGACGCCTTCTGATAAAAGAGCCCTTAAAAACTTTGAGTCTGAGCTAAGGGGTGTTTTAAGGCAACGTCGTATCGATCAGGATGAGAAAGCCAGAAGTGAAGGGGCTTCAGAGGAAGAGATTTCTAAAGTTCAGACGTCATCTTCTACATTAAAAACCAAGAAGATGAAGAATCTTATTGATGACTGTGTATCAGGGATTAAAAAGAGAATTAACACTTTACAGGACTCAGAGTGGTCTCTGGTTAAAGAGAATGGAAGTGTTGATGTTATTGGTGATTTCCGCTCTAAAGAAGCTTTGAAAAGTTATGAGCACTTTAAGTCAAAACACCCTATATCACAGGTAATGGATAAAGATGACATCCATTCGTTGATCACATTCTTAGTTACTCATCTCAACTTCCATCTACCATCAAGAGCGGAGTATTCAAATAAATTAAATCCAAAACTAGAGGTTGATGTGGAACCAAAAACACCAGTAACTAAAATTCAAATAAGTGAAGAAAATGATGGTGGAATTTCTCCGAGCAATGAGGTAATTCAAGATAAAGAAGAATCCCCAGAAGTCGTGATTAGCCCACTAACTTCTATCATGATGCTGAAAAAAGGCGCTCGCGTAGAGATGTTGCGAGATTTAGATCTGAAGCAATCTAGCTTGTTGATTGAAGACATCAACCTTGCGATGAAACGAAACAAAGAAGATGATCTTGAGCGAATCAAGAACATAATGGAACGTGGTGGGATCTCTGTTGAAGACCTTGAAGCTATCATGTCTTAGAATCAATGAAGGCGCTCAGTTGAGCGCCTTCATTCACTTACAGCTTCTGATATTCACCAGTCCAAGGTGGGATTTCAGAAACTTTTCGTTCCTTGTAGTTACCTTTCTTGCCAAGAAAATTAACAACACAATCTTTTCGAGCTGAATAAAGGTCTTTATCACCATTTAGCTCAAGCTCGTGCAAGGAGGCTCCGTTAGCGCCGTTAGGGTGGAAGTGCCCGTCAAAGCCAAAAGCGTCTGAGAATGGCTTAGATGGCTTCACAAGGTAGCCTTTGATAGATGCCTGACACGTCTTTAGAATTCCATCTTCAATAACTGCAATGCTGACCAACCATTGCGCATCTACAATTTCTTCGAATCGATCAAGCTCCGCAAGACGCCCTTTGATATCGACAACTTCTTTACCGTCGATGATTAAAATCGTGTCTTCCACCAGCAAGTTTTCGCCAGCTGCCATAGCTTTGTAAGTTATTACTTCTTCTGGTGTGCCAAGAACCTCAGGTAAATCTTTTCCGGATTGGGCTTGGACATTCAGCCCGAAACGATTGAACTCCTGAAGTTTGTTAGTGTTGGATGTGACCAGTTTCATTGATAAATCTCCGAGTCGTACTCAAGACGTTTTGATAGTGCACTTAAGATGTGGAATGTTGTCACGTCCTCAACAGTAATGCCAGCATTTGCATTCAAAATTTCTGAGTTGCCGAGTGTGATTTCAGACGATGTTAAACATAGCGTCTCCATAGCAGTAACATAACTATCGAAGCCTTTGACCATTGGTTCGTTGTCTAAAGCACACTCTCCAATCGCACAGAAGTTGATGATTTCATGCGTGTTGTTTTCATGAACCTCAACCATACATGATACCTTGCTAATTGTTCCATCTGTGTAGACGGTTACTAAATGCTTTGTCGACATACTTTAAGCCTATTGGTTATTACCTTTAGTGCTCGCACAAATAACACAAAGAGATTCATGCGAGCATTGATACGGGTTGGCACCTAAAAAGAAAAGTGCCATTTGGATTATTGTTCGAATTCAAAAGCGTCGATTGCAATTGATTGGGTGAAGTAGTCAGAAAGATCCGAAGTGACCACGTACGCCTTTGTGGTGTTTAGAAGCAATCGGCTGTTGCTTTTTGAGTTGTTCAAGATGTTTGTGCTTAGATCGATTGAAAACCAGCCAGTATCTTTACGGTTCAATGTTTTGAGAGGCTGTGGCAAGTGCATAAGGCGGTTGTGATCTAGAACCTCTTGGGTGATGCTATTAGGATTAGTAATTAGGTTTTTAAGCAATGTAGTTTCTACATTAAGTTCTTTAACCGTAAGTCCAGACGGCGTTCCTGAAATAAATACCTCTTTCGCGATTGCTTTGTTTACGGCTGTTTCATCAAGATCGCATAGATGCTTGTTTGTTGTTGTTTCGACGACGATATTGTTTTGCTTTGCAAACTTGTACTCACAAAACCCTGCTGAGCCTGTTTCAGTGATCTCTGAAGCAACAGGGAGTAGCTTTTCAATTAGCATTAAGTAAAAGCCGCGAACTTTCAGTCCTTTCTTAAGAGTTGAGCCTTGGGCTTTACACCATTCTTCGATTACTGGTGTGTTTTGAGCAAGAATAAACTGACCAAGAGATGCTGAGATGAAGTCATTGTTATTGAAATTTTTCATTGAAACTTAACCTGTGTTATGGAGGAAAACCACTTCCCTACCGACTTGGCTATAATACCACAACCACTTGGTGTTGCAACAACAACCGCAAACGAAATTGAAATTTTTCTCTCTTACTTATTGTGATGCCGAAAGTTCTTTAGCCATGAACTCAATGTCTTCTTTTGCAACGTCAATGTTTAATTTGTCGTAGTGTCCGGAAAGTACATTGAGAATAACCGTTCTTTCTGGTCGACTCATTTCTCTATCTTTTAGCAGAGCATCGCGGATTGCAAATGCTTCCTCTAGTGTGATCGTCTTATTCATTTTGACCTTTTAGTCGTGCTATTTTTTGTTCAAGGAAGGAAACTCTGTTTCGTGAATCAATAATTTTTGCTTCAGTGTCCTGAAGGTACTCCTCGCGAGTCATACCAAAAAATTCAGCGGTCGAATCAAATGCCTTTGTAATGCCTGCATGGAACTTGTTGATTTGTGATTCCATAAATCTAATGTTATCTAAGGTGGTCTTGAGCTCATCCAGATAGGATTCGTAATTTCCAGTGTAAGATGGCTTGTTTTCAGTGATCCTTGCCTTATCGCAAGCAAGTAGGGTTGCGTGAGTTACTTTGGTTGAAGTTTTAGATGAAAGAACTGCTCCGTTGCCGGAGTGTCTATTGTGACTTGATGTTTTTACAAAGCGGATCTCTTCACCTTGTAAAATCGAGCAACCACAATGGATGCACTTTGATTTGAATTTAGCGACTGGATTGTTCTTCATGATAATAAGCCTGTGTTATGGGGGAACCACTTTCCCAGATACATGACTATATTACCATAACCACTTGGCATTGCAACAACAACACATTAAACACCCCCTTCTATTTTGTTAGATAGGTTGACCTATATTCTCATAAACCCAAAATCTCGCTGGGTGTCATTCACTGTCACCAAGTTATCTATTGCTAACTTTGGTTCTCCAAATACAATGGAGCTAGTTAGTGCAACGTTTAGTGCGCTTCTATCTGCGTCTGAGTAGGATGGCGCTATTGAAATGTACTTGATATTACCTTCATTCCATCCATTAGTTTTCGACAAATATTCGTTCACGCTCTTTATAATTTGAGCCTCATTACAGAGCTGAAACCTTCGGTCAGGACGAAGTGATACCTTTGCAGAAGCAACGCCAATAAACTCTGTGTTGTTACATCGATGGATGTAATGCTTATACTCGTTGTTAATTGAATCTATATCTGAAACGGTTAAGCGGGATACATCAATTGCATCATGGCGTCTATTTGCATCCCGTTTAACAATCACAAAATCTGGGTTTGACATTGATAGCGAAATCCCCTCGGTCTGAAGGCGTTCTCTATAATGAAGCAATCCATCATGGATGTGCTTGCTGTATAGGGAAAACAAATCAAACCTAGCAGCATTTGGGATCTTAAGAAGTACAAAATCAAGGTTGTGTTCAACAGAGTAATTCCACGCACCTATAGCTAAAACAAGTTCATACCATTCTCCATTACAATTAGATAAGCTAGACTGAGGTATTTTGTGAACTGAGTTAATCTCGGCACATAGTGCCTTTAGGTATGATGAAACATCCTGAGAGCTTAGTAAGTTGGTGTTTTTGACTAGTGAACAAAACGTTTCATTTTTAAGCAAGCTAACCTTTCCGTTATGCTTTTTTGTATAGATTTTTATCGGCAAAAGAAATATTTAACCAAAAGGTAGTTATTTCTTTTTGAAAATTCAAATGATATCCCTTCTAAAGTGCTAGCGAATCCTTACGAGCAGAAGATCTGTTAGCAAATAAAAAAAGGATGAGCGAACTCATCCTTTTATCAACACCAAAATGGCGCAATGGTTTGGCGCAGTGCCGCCTCTTTATTCGGTCTTGTTTCAGAGTGTGTTGTGGAATTTGAAATCTAGATTTTTGAATTCGGTCTTAATATGTTCAACCACACTAAAACCGTAATGACCGCGCTTGTCTGTTTCTTCAGCAAGAGCTAGAGCGGCACTTTTTGCTTTTTCAAAATCTAGCAGGCTGTATGAATTTTTACTCTTATAGCCAAATCGAAGCGAAAGAAGTCCATAGCCAGAATTATCAATGTGAATCTCTTGATCCCTTTCATCCCAGTACAGTTCGTTATCAACAACAAGAAATCGTTCAGCTTCCATATCTAAAGATTCTTGAACTTCATCTCGCGAACTTAAGATAATCTCGCGGAACTTCTGTTCTGGGATCTGATCATGGCGCACAAGTTTTTTGAAGTTGGCTTGTGCCATACGGTGGGCGGCCAAAATATGCCCATGGAAAGGAGAATTAAAGGAACTCTCTAGTGCGTTTTCTCGCTGTGAATTTCGAATAAAATCACAAAGTTCGTAAATGGCGTCATTCTTGCCGGAGGGGTAGTTCTTGATTGCCTGTGTATAAAATTTGCCGTTATAGGTGAAGATTTTTTTACGATAAGTTTCATTGTTGAACTGTAGTTTTTCATTCCATTCCGCCAACAGAATAAAGTCTTCAGGTCTAGCTTCTTTGATAGACACTTTAAAAGAGTCCGCAATGAAATATTCGCGTGAGTTACGACAACGATATGGGATTGCTAGAATGGGGTATACATTATTGATGTGTAGACTAATCATAATAACCTCTGCACCAGAAAATTACTGGTCTTAACCTGTGAAGTAAAAGAGATACCACATCTCTTAAGATGTGGTTATAATACCACAAACACTTGGCATTGCAACATCAAAAAGAGAAAAGAGAATAAAAAAAACGCCCCTAAGACTAGGAGCGTTGAAGTCGCGATAATTCGCAGTGCAAGACGTGGTGCGGTTGGGACGCAATTCCACAAATGCCCGAAGGCAATTACTCAGGTTGTAGCAAGAAGCGAATGCGAACAATTGAAGCACACGCTGAAAATTCGTGGGAGGGCGGTAGGTAGCCGCTCCTTTCGAAGCCCACACGCCAAAGGGGCGTCACGAGAGTTGGTATCTCTTTGGTGCAAGCAATTAAGCATACACATAAATTTCGTGGGAGGGCGGTTGGTAGCCGCTCCTATGTTATCCCACACGTCCGAAGACGTTTACACACAGGTTTGAACCTCTGTAACGCAAGCCAACAAGGCATACGATATCAATTCGTGGGAGGGCAGTGGGTAGCTGCTCCTATGTTACCCCACACGTCCGAAGACGTTTTACAGGCTTAGGTTGTTCAGTTTCCTTGCTTGGCAAGGCATAAAAGATTCTTTAATGAGCCTGTAATTACTTAAACTTTCTTAATTTTTGATAGACAGTGAAACTCAAAGGCTCTTTGTTCTATCTGGGGTATCCCCCGTCTCGATGGTTGCCATATTAACGGCGCAAAATTTAAAAGCAAGCGTTTTTTAAAACTTTTGATAAACTAAAGTTTGTTTGTTTAAAAATTACGCCAATTAACAATCTATCGTTCTAAATTTAGTCAAAAGCTGCGAGACCGCAGCTCTTAAGCGATTTGATGAATTAAACTACAAGGATTTTTTTTAGTCGTTGTGGGTTAACAACCACCTCTGACTCTTTCCTTAAGTTAGAGAACATGTATACCTCATCAACTGAGTTCAGTATCGTCTTTAGAATAAACGGAGAAAGCCCGTCTCTCTGATTCGTCATTCGTTCTGCAAACTTCACAGCTTCGTTGTGGTCTGTAGTCCACGCAAGGTTGTGTCCATATTTTAGAGCTTGCTTTTCGCTTTCAGCAGCAACACCACGGTAAACAGTTAAAGGGAACTCAAGCTCAGCAACTGAGCTCAATAACTCATTTTCTTCTCTTAGGTAATCAAAGCATTTGAGCCAACTATCTAAATTAACATGAGGCAATTCGCTATCAATCCAAACGGTGTGTAGATGTTTAGCAGCTTCAGCCTTATCTGCCGCCCATAAAACGTGTTGTAGGTATCCTTCAAAACGGTATGGACGCTCATGGAGCTCTATGATTGAAGCATAATCACTTTCAGCAATAGCAATTTCTAGAAATTCAGCTCGTTTTTCATAAGATTTGTTGATGTGTGGAACGAAAGGGGCACACAGAAACACTTCTATGATCAGCGGGTGATGAAGCATTAAGCCTAGTGGGCCATCTTCACTTACATATGGAATTAAATCCGAGTGAAGGTCTTTGATTTGTTCGACCGCTTTGTCTGAAAGTGTAGATGCCTTGTTTTTCATTTTGATAATTCATTTAACTTGGATGCGCTTATTAAATCAAAAAAGACTTGGCATTGCAATACCAAGTCCTCTTTTATTTTTTAAGAGATGTACCCCTTAATAACCAACTAACTAAGGGGTTAGACCACGTTGATTTGTCGGTTTACCAATGTACTTTGTAATACTCTTTAATGCATTTTTTGTAAGGTTCAGGTTGTTTAGCTTGTCTTGAGGAAGGTTGTTTTGTGTAAGCTCCTCCGCCACAACTTTGCTCAAGGCTTGGTAGTATGATTTACGATCATCATCAGTAGACTTCCCGTATCCGCTTAGCTTCTTAATACTCTCTTTTACCTTTATTGCCACGCTACTTCTAATCAGAACATCGCGATTACTCATTCCCAGCTTTGCAGTCTTGTCCCTAACGGTGTTTGTAAACTTCTCCTTTATTCCATTGGGTTGCTTTGTTAATACCCCAGACTCTCTTAGGGTCAAGAAAAGCTGAGGGTACTCATTCTCAAACCGTGCGCCCTCTCTCTTGTGCTTATCAACGAGCATATCAGCGATATTAAGACTATTAACAACGCCATCTCCGAGGTTTTTGTTCAGAGACGGCGTTGTTGTTACCTCATAAGACAATAATAATTCCCCAACCTTTCGGCTGATCTGTTTTACGTACTCGTTATAAGTATCGACCTTGGCGCGATGAATTTTGTTTGGTATGGATGTTTTGATCTTATTCTCAGGCAAGTTAGCGACGAAACTAAGAATGTTGTCGAAGTTCTTTAGCTCAACCCCCTCAAACATATTGTCTGATATGTATTTAGTCCATTCATCCTTGCTCGCTAGCTTTCGCATCTTTCCAATGTGATCTGTTAACGTATCTTGGTAGATAATTTCAGGTGCAAGCTCATTAATATTTCGCTCCCTCTGTAAAAGCTTTCCAATGTTCGGTGTCTTCTTAAGGACGGTGACAACCCCAACGTATGTAATAGCTAAAGCGACGACTATTGCCGCGCCCGAGTCGATCATTTGGTTGTGATTCTCATTTGTATTTCCCATGCCGTCGTATGTCGGTACTTCATGATAAACACCGAACTTAACCGCATCCTTAGACCCCTTCAAAATAGGCTCGTCAACCCCTTTAGCCTTTGACTCCTCGCCTTTAAATTGATGATGAGCTCCAAATTTAACCGCATCTTTGTTTGACTTAACAGTAGGCTCATCATTACTTGCAGGAGTTCTATCGTCATTAAAGTCAGAAATCTTGTTCTGCTCTGGCTTTTTGCTCATTACGAACTCTTTCGGCGCATACTCCTTAATGATTGAGTCAGTCATAGACACACACATCAAATCGACCGCTTCCATTTTTGCGAACATCTCATTCTGGGTAAGAGGGGTCTCTTTGTGTGGGTTGTCGGTCGATGTTTTAATCAACCGCTCTCTGAATGTTGGTTCGTGCCTATCCGGACTTGTGACCTTTTCTTTGGCACTGGGTACTTCGACCGCTCCGTCGTCATCTATGGAAATGGCAAACTTCTTTTGGTCACTGCTTGTTAATTTATCGATCCCTTTCTTTGCCACTTCAGAAATCTCTTTGTCGACATCACCACCACTTAAGAATGGTCTAGCTAGTGCACTAAGTGCCATTGGCACCCCGAGAGACATCGCAGCATTTAGAACAAAGGGCATACCATCTGCCGTATCTAGGTGTTCTTTAAATTTGCTGTCATTGTTTCCGTATTTCTTTGTTGAACGATGTAGCTGGAAAATATCGTAAAGAGCTTCTGTAAGCTCCTCTTTTGTAATCTTTCTACTCACTGTTGGTGGGATTAATAGAGTTTTACCAATTCAATGGCTTTCTGGATTCGGTTTAAAACCTCTTTTTGTCCTTCGTTGTCGCAAGCGTTGTCCTTTGCAACCATCGATAAACTTCTAAGGTAACACCTTTTCTCAAGCCATTTGTTTGGTGATATGGCTCCTTCTAGCTGAAGCTTATCTACTTCATCCTCAGCATCAACTATTAAACTTAAAGTATGTTCGCGCATTTTATTTATATTTTATGATATGTGTCGACTTGAACAAAATTTACTAGTTGGTGTATTATTGTGGTATGGAAACTATAGAGTTAATTGAAATTTTGGGAGGCAACAAATGATCTACATTGTATCAATCTTATTGTTGATCTGCCTGCATCAAGCTTTGGTGTGGTTAGCAAGCAAACTTTCCGCTTCTTCTGTTAAAATGGGAAGAGAAAGCGCGAAACGTTCTTGGAAACTACTTTCAGTTACTGTGATGCCGATTTTGTACATTCCCTCGTCATTCTTTTTGATCGAGATGTCTATGCCTAGCAACTACAGTTGGGCTTCGTTGGTCGGTTCTTTGCTTGGGTTTGCTTTCTTAGTAATGCATACCAAAGTAGATATTACAGAATACTCTTTCGAAAACGAAAACTTAGCGGCAATGTTGGAAAAGTACAAACATCGAAACGCTTAGTTAATCAAATGAATTCTCTCAGGGTCAGACGAAAGTCTGACCTTTTTTTTTGCAGCTGCACGTGAAGTTACAGCAGAAGTGGAGTGCTGTAGATCCAGCGAGAAGCCGCTATAGCTGGTGGACGAAGAAATAAAGGCTGTGCAAAGAAGCGTTTAGGTGGGTTTCGCAAACAAAAGCGATGAGGTTTATGGTTTTGTCGAAGAGTGAAACAAAAAAAGGGAAGCGCTAGCTTCCCTTTTTAGATTGCTGGGCTCTAGTCCCAGTATGCCTTGAAGGTAATTTCGAATTTGCTTTTCTCAACCTTTACTGAATAAGGATTACTGCTTTTCAGTCTTACAGTAATAGCGGCTTCGTGCTTTCTCAGCCATTCATCTTGCTTATTCTCGCTAACATTGAACTGAACGTTTAGATGACCACCCGATAGGATATAGGTAGTAATTTCCTCACCAGTGTTGATGTTATTGGTGCCATAGTCAGCACGGATCTTCATCTTTTCAATGTCACGGATGCTAGAAGCAATTTTTGAAGGTTCGAAGTAGTTCCATCGTTCTTCGCTAGCTGCCAAGTAACCAAGGATTTGATTAGGGGACATAGGGATAACAGGTGCCATTCTCCCACTACCACGGCTACGGTTGGTGAATGATTTAACGAATTCGAAATAACCTTTTCCTTCAGCCATCTCAGTGGCTTTTAGGTCTTGCATTTGTTTAGAAATAACTTGCTCGTGCTCGTCCCAGATTTTAAGTAGGGAATCGCGAGGTGATGCTTTGACCTCATCATAAGAAATAGTCTTCACGTTGTGACGAACGTCCAGCTTTACTGCTAGAGTCCATGCACAATCGACAAACACTTTATCATCGAAATTTGCCAAGATTTCTTCTAGAGTAATTGAAGGGTTTACTGACCCGTTTACAATTGGCTTTTTAAGAAATTCTGCTTTCATTTTAGAACCTTACCTGTTTTGATGAACATTGCCGAGAAACCACCCCCAGCCGATAAGTAGTATATTACCATAACCACTTGGTATTGCAACACCAAACACACATATCTATTTTGTTTTTATTGACAACAAGTCTCGCCGCAGTAATACTCCCAACTAGGCACGGGCACCTGAGCGCAGCCAAGCAATGCTTGTCAAACGCCCTTAAACCAAGATGAAGACACTTTTTGTGACTTTCTTGTTTGCTGCACAACTTGAAAATAGAATCACAGAGAGTAACCATGTCTCGCTATATTTTCACGCCAAAAGGCATCTCAAATCTAAAAAAATCAGTTCACCAAACAGTAAATCTAATAGATAATTTTTATTGGGTTTCTCGTTTCGCAAGCATCTCTGCGTACGAAGGGAATCCACCGTCAAACACCACTGTAGATCTAATCTTTCAAGACCAACAGAATATCCGTTTCAAGCCAAAGCCAACACTATTGCTGAATCTTGTTTCTAAGGTTTTTGGCTACCGTGATTTCACGGAGATGAATACCGTGTCTAAGTCACAAGCTCCTTCAGATTATTTGTGTGTGGGGGATTCAGATTATGCACCACATTTGGCTGGCATCTTCTGTGAGCTAATGAGTGAATTCTTTAGACTGAATGAACAAACGAGCTGCACAGCTAAAATCATCTGTAAGCTGGTGGTTAATGCTTGGGAGTTGAATAAAGACCTCTACGGGAATGGCGGGTTTCATTTAGGACTTACAGCAGAGAAGGGCTCTAAGAGTTATTTTAAGGACTTAGAAATTCTTTACAGAGATGGGGAGTGGTTGTTCTCAACTTCACTTCTTGGTGCGGTCGAGAGAATAAAAGATGACACGCTTGATGGTTCACTTCTCCCTGTTCTCGCATTCTATGAACATAACTTTCCCGAGACGAAGTCAGATTTAAATGAACTTCATATGCTTCATTTGATGATAGGAGAAGACCTAGATAATATACGCGCTAATGCTGCATCTGTGGTTGCATACTCAAGGCTTACAACTGATGGTACAGGTGTTTATCTGTTGCCACATCATCATTCAATCAGAGAGTTACTGGTGAGCTCACGAAAGCATCTAATTTCGCCCTTGCTAAAAGGTGTAAATAGTAAGCATTCTTCAATTTTGCTCGCGTATCTTTCACAACTACAACCATTGCACCGTTCAAAGCACGAAATGGCTGCATGGTTTTTAAATCCTCATACAGTCACTGAACGAGTACAGATGTTTAAGATGGAGCAGGTGTCCAAAATTAAGTTTTCTGATGGTTCATTTAGTTACGCTAGGGGATAACTGAGCTGGTAAGCAAAAACCTTGCTCGAAAGTACGGGCAAGGTCTTTTGGTGCGGTAGTTTAGACAGCGAGATTAAGAGTGAGTTGTGCGTCGCTTATGTGGTTGGCATTTCTACTTTTTTAATTTTTTCGTGCTTTCTTCAGTGACTGCTTAAAACTATTGAATTGATATTTGATGGTGTAAGTATCTCCAAGACAACCGATATGAATTACACCTTCAAGCTGTTCTAATAGTTTTGCAAAGGCTCTTTCCATGACCTTCATGCGAACTCGCGTTCGAGTCGAGTCTTCGGTAATCACCAAATCAATTCCTTTCTGAAGCTGCTGTCGACAGTAGTCGGAAAGATTCATCTTTTTTTTACCGTTAATGGCTACAACACCTTGGCACTGGTCTACAATCGCTCTTGCTTCGAGGAGTTGCTTATCCTCGTTGATAAGAGCGTCATTTCTTGCATTAAGTTTGATTTCAGCTTCTTTGAGTGCTGAAAGAGCTTTTTGGTATTCAGCAAATTCAGATGTCTGTGATAAGAGTTTTTGAACGCGATCAAGTCCCTCTTTCATATCCTTGTTTGCTTCTGGTAAAAGTCCGATTAACTTCAGTGGTTCGCTAAGGAATGAATCAACAAAACCCTTAAATGTATTACGTTCCATCTCAATTAAAGAGTCGCGTTGTGACAATGCTTCTTTTATTCTGTCATCGTCAAATTTCTTCTCAATGAAACATTCAACCATGGCGTTAATAAAATCAGTCCCATTGGCGTTGTTAGATTTGGTTAGAGTTTTAATGAGGTCTCTGTATTCTTTTACTTTGTATGGAGTTGAGTATTTAGGTGCAGTTGAGTCTGTGCTAAAAGAGATCTGGATTAAAGCCTCATCAACACCAAGATACTCAAAGGAAAGACCAAGGGTAGAGGTTTCGTTGTTTTTGCTAATTGCATTGAAAGGTTTCCAAAGCATAAGGCAATCAGTTTTGATTGCTTTGTGGGCATTTTGAAACTCAGTCGCTTTCTGCTCTTGCTTTCCGTCACTGACAAATAGTTTGTGGGTAGAGTAGAGTCGAGAAGAAATAAGCCCAGTGTAGTGTTTGAGCTTTTTCATTGGAGTGTCAGGCTTCATGGAATCTCCTTTAGGAAATCAAGGTAGTTATTACGTGTTCGACTTCTTTGCCGTCGGAATTTTCATAGATGTAGCCAGATTGAATGAACAAACCAAGCTCATTAATTTCTAAAGATAATTGAGTTGCATCACTGATGGCGGCTTCATGCTCTTCCGATTCAAATTCGCCTTCAAAGTTGTCAATTGCATTTTCCAATGCAATCCGGTGGACGATCTCACCTAAAGTTTTAGACAGAATTGCTCCTTTGCCGCAATTTATTGTAGTTTCAATTTTGGTTTTTAGACCCAAAGGAATATTTGCTTCTAGCGCTTTTAAGTTCAATCTTACATCTCCAAATGATGATTATTTGTTTAGCGCGTACTTCTAACGAACAAGCGCTTGATCATGAGACATATAATACCACAACAACTTGGCATTGCAATACCAAGTTCCATTAATTAAAGATAAAAAAAGCCGCTTTGTAAGCGACCTTTTAAGTAGTTAGTGGATTCGTTTATGTTGCACTAGTGGTGTTTTTGAAGAAATTTCTGATAATTTTCTTTGAATTGTTTTTCAAGGAGTTCAGAATTTACTCGTTGGCAGTCGCTGATCATGCGCTTAATTGCGCAGCTTAAAAAGCGAGATGTTGCTTCAATGGTTCGTCTTTGTCCGTATTCAATAAAAATTGGCTCTCTTGAGACTGGCTTCTCTAGCAAGGATTGCTTGACAGCAGGGAGTTGTACTCGCAAGTATTTATCCATTGTAGAGTGATAACCTCTAATGATCTCTTTGTCATGGTAGTAGTCTGAATTAAACACACCTTTACCGGAATCTTGGTCTAGCTTACCGTTTAAGATAAGTTTGAGAATCTTTTCATCATCCCCGCTAAAAAATTCAGAAAGAAAACCATAAAAGCTTGGAGTTCTTGATAGGTTATGTAGCACTGCATTGCGCATCATTTCACCTTCAGCAAAGAAGGACATTCTTGGTTTTGGTAGCATCATATACCTGCTGTGTTTTACTCAATAATTCGAAAGTTGTTTTCTGGGTCGTCTATCGGGATAATGGTGGTTTTAAGCTGTACTCTAACGGCAAATTTCTTTTTACAATGCTCACAAGCAATTCCTTTGCTTTCCTGAGCAATCTCTACCACATCACCAAGCACTTTTAATGGAGCGTTGGTAACATCATATTCTGCACCTTCGCAGCGTCCTGCTTTACTCTTGATAACGTTGTTCTTTGTGCAGTGAGGGCATACTGCATTGAATATGTCAGATGAACACATTTGATTATTTCTCCAGATTACATTCTGCAAAGCAGTTTCAAGTTCATATATTAGAGTTGTATTTCTCTCATTAGCTGAGGCATGGTGCCTTGCAAAGTGCGTTTTGAGGTTTGGCGAACTGGTAACACTGACCCCAAGCCTACCAACGAGGAGCCACGGCAGAAGATTTTTCTGCTTTGAGTTGTGTGCTTTGTTCCCGTTTATAAAACCGTTCTCACGCTTCTTTGAGCGCACATATTTGCCTACCATGTTACACCAGCGGTTAAGTTCTTCGTGCTTGGGATATTTGGCAGTGTATTCTCGGCAAATTGATATTAATCCTTCAATATCCTTTACGACTGCCTCCTTGTCTGGGGAGTTCTCAATCGCATTTGTTAGTTTTTGAGTTAACGTCCACACACTCAATCTCTGTGTTAACGAAGACATTTTTCTTCCCTTTGTGTTTGGGCGGTATTTATTAGGCGGATTCGTTTGAATATCTTTTGATCTGCTCTTCGAGGTATGAGGTTAACTCTAATGGTCTCTGCTCGAAAACAGGGTTGTCATTTGATAACTTCATAAGCTCCTTAATTGCTGCCACTCCGTAGCCATAAACATCACCATAACTGTAGAATGCTGGAACAACAAAGCGGGGAGAAATCTTTTCACCAGTGCGAATGTAATCCCTTAGCGCTTCAATAAGCGTCCGGAGCGTTCCACCTTCTGTAAAGCCTTTCCATCTTCCTTCACGGTATACGTACACTCTCCGATCTGAGCACTTATCTAGGAACCAAATTTTTCCATGCGTATCGACCTCAAATTGCGAAGCGCCTCCATTGTGTAAGAAAAATTTCGCACCAACCGATGAAAAATTTATTAACAAGGCGTTTGCGTGTTCAACGCGTTCTTTCTTTTTGTCTTTCTTAGATTTAATCATATTTATTTCCAAAACTAAGCGCCGTTGAATATGCTTCGTGTTCGTTCGCGCTCTGTGTTAACGTCGATTTCACCCGACAAGGTTAATGCACCTTGAGCATATCCAAGTAAAAAGTTAGCTGAAACCTCGCTATGCTGTTCGTTGAGAATATTCCTTAGCATCACATAGATGTCAGGGTCGTCAGAGGTTGACTCTAAAATCTCAAATGAGCCTTTTTCTTGTTTAGCGCGGACAAGGTAATCAAGTGCGACTTCTCTGCATGGGGCATGGGGCTTTAACTCGCCCCCTTTAATCCGCATTAGGAAGTTATGAATGGTTCCTTGGTTAAAGGTTTTGTTTACGACAGCATGTACGTAGCCTAACCATCTTGCAGCCTTTGTTTCACTGAGGTTGTTATCAAAAATGATTGTGCGAAGCATCCAGAAAAGATGTTCAGTTGATGTTGGGTGTTCAGGATTTTCTTTTGGTGCTACAGATAGAACACTAGCTTTACGCGCTATTTCTATTGCAAGTTCTTTGTATTGCGCCATGAGATTACTTCATCTCAACGAGGTCGAAGTGAAGGTAGGTAGACTCGCACTCTTGTTGACGGATAACAATCGTCTCGTCATTTACGTTTGGTTGTTCCTTTTGGAACTGAAAGAATTCAGAAACAGCTTTCAAAGATTCTTCGCAGCGTCCCGATTTTTTAAAGTGGTTTGTTACATCCTCTTCGAGTTGCTTTAAGTTTTTCTCGCCAACCACTTTTACACAAATGAAATTGTAGATGTGTTGGATGAAAAAGTTTATAGGTAAAGCAGTTTCAGCCTCAACTAAGAACTCCAAGTTATATTTTGATTGCGACATAATGTAATCCTTTATTAGTTTTAGTCATTATGCCACAATAACTTGGCATTGCAACAAATACTAGGCGGCTTGATCTAGGTTATCTTCCTTAACCAAGCCCATCGGCATTATCGCAAGCAACTGATTTTTACTGATATGCTTGCCATCAGCTTTGTAATAAAGGCGGTTTTTGATGTATTCACAGCTGAGCTCCATATTACCACTATCGGTAACAAGCTCGTATGTGTTGTCCAGTAAATCTTGTTTAGGAGCCTTTGCTGCGGCAGTTATTTTTGAAACTATAGTTGCCACTTCTTCCGAAGTGATAAGTCGCATGTTGTGTTGCATTTATTGATATCCTTATTAGTTGTGTGGCATTATAGCTAAAACCAATTTAGATACCAGAAAAATCTAGACCAAGTAGCCTTCACCTGCCCAATAAGAAAAAATTACTGCACTTCCGTCATGATCGAGCTCGACCCACTCTGGTGAGAAGTAAACCTTTAGCTTACGCTCAAAGTAATTCTCAAGGCGCTGTAGTTCTTCATAATCAACAACACCTTTAGACTTGCAGTCTAAAGATCGTGTCAACATAAATCCTGCCAACATAATCCTGATTGAGATTACTTTTATCTGCTCTACGGAGCTGCCAAAAAACACTTCTTTGTTTTCGCTAATCTCTTGCTTAAGCAGACTTATTGATTGGTTAAAATCCGAGTCTCCTAACGAGACAATTAGATAACACTTCGCTTTGTCCACGGATACCTTCTTGTTAACTGCGTGCCCAAAGGCATTAAATCACAAAAGGAGCCGCCAAGACTCCTTTTATTATGTATTATGCTCAATTACCTTGGCTTTCGTCGTATGGGATGTATGACCACTTTGTGTAAAGCGGATGTAAGATCTCACCCTCGCGTTGACCTTCGCGGATAGCCATCTGAATTCGGATAGACTCTCTAGAAGAAATTGCTTTGTCGCGATGCTTGTTCTCAATAACTTCTGTCTCTTCGTTATAAAACGGGACGACAATGCGTTGCTCAAAGACCTCTAAGATTACTGGCACTCCTTCTGAGTGTAGTACTAGCTGCCCATTAACCATGCGAGCTGAAGCACTTGGTTTATGTTGGCTGCAACGCAGCGTAAGGTGGTGAGCAAAGGTATTGTCTGTGTTATTGATCTTTAAACCTTTATGTGAGAGGTGTTTAAGCAGGTCATAGAAGACAGTGTTATTGATGAGCTCTACTGCACTATTTATCTGCCACGGGCTGCCGAAGTGACCGTAAGTGTCGTCTTCTAGACCAGTTTGTGCCTTTGCACATTCTGTTAATTCTGCCTTCCAAGTAGCAATATCATGATATGCAAGGAAGTAGCCTAGCGTCTCATTGTTCGCTACTGGATTGCCACGCGTCATTTGTGCATAAAGATCACATCCACCAGCATCAGTTAAGGTGCAAAGTGCTGTTTGTTGAGACACTTCAGAGGTGGAGCCAATATGCGTCTTGATTCCAAACTCTTTCTCATCTGAGCTGCTGTAAACATTTAGAGAGATAAAGACTGTAGCTAGGTCTCCGTAATAAGTTCTCACGTCCAGTTTTAGGATAGGAAGTAAAGATGTCTTACTGAAGTAGTCTAGTTCTTCTTTGTTAGCGGAATTCATGTAGATCTCTTTGAAGCTATCTACAGGAAGTTTGTCTGCTAGTAGGTTAGGAACGACGTTAGGGTTGTTAGAGCCTAGTAATCTGGATGATAGATTGTCTAGCTTACCTGCATTGTATGAGCGGTTTGTAACTTGAGCGAATACTCCGTTGAAGTGAGATTTCAGGTCTTTGTATTCACTAGCGTTAAAGTGAGTTGTGAATAGGCGGAAAAGTTTATTGCTTGCAGACATAGTCATACCTTAAGAATCAATATTAGCTTAGCGCTGTTATACCCTTGTTATTTGCAGCATAAGCCGGATTTAAGATAGAGCTTATGTGTTTTTTACAAATGACTTTTTAATAAATAAGTGCTTGCCAAAATGGGTATGTGGCGAGGTCTTCACCTCTTGTAGGGGAGTATACGAAAGTACCTCTTTCTACACAGTCGAGCATACCATGTTTGTCTATATTGTCAAACGCGATAATTGATTAAGGCACTATTTTGTATAGAAAAACACCACTCGTTAGAGTGGTGCTGGCGGATGTTAATTCTTATTACTTTGCTCTCTGTGTCTCTTGAGTATGTTGCTTATCAAGTATTGAAAATTAACGCCCTCTATCTTACCGAGTCTAGTAAAGGCGGCATCGTCAAACCCATCTACAGCGGTCTCTACGTCACCATTTACTAATGCATTGAGCCGAGCCTTGGCTTCGTCAATGGTAGTTTTTACTTCACCGTGCTTGGCTGGGATGATGTAGTTAAAGTTTACTGCCTCAAGTTCATCGAGTGCCCGTCTAATGCTAGCTTTTGTCATTAACTCACAATCCTCAAGCTCATCTACGTCAAACAAGCGGTAAGGGTAGTGTTTTTGCTGATGGGTGTTAGGGAACGACATTTGGAAATCTGGATTGAATGCCTTAGTGAATACTTTTCCAAAATTTTCAGGGTTGCAAAGGATGTCTTGGTAAACCTCTCTTCCTTGACTGATTAGGTAGCTTATAAAGTCACAGTAAGTGTCATAGCTACTGCAAGGTTGTTTGATACCTGAATCATACAGCTTATTGAATAGTTGGCCGCCACGCGCTCTAATTGCGTTTATCTTTGATAGATCGTGATTGTATTTACGGTGAAGGAATTTTTTAACTTCAAAAGGGTTGCTGTTGTCGCCCCATTTGATTTCGTCAACAAGCTCCCAAAACTCCTCTTCACTACACTCGCAGAGTGTGGTTGTGTTGGTTTGGCTTGATGGTGACGGAATGAACTCGAAGTTTTGTTGGAAATCGATGTAATTAAATAGCTTGTCATCACTTTCTACATAGATTTTAGAAATCCCATTGAGGTAAACCGCTTTCGATTCCTTAGATGTAAGACTGTTGACAGCCGTGAATTCCGAGTCAATCAGTTCGGGTAGTAGCAACTCAAAGAGGGTGATTTCACCTGTAGTTCCCTTACCTTTGTTGAAGCCCTCGGGGTAAATATGATTCAGTGAGACACCATCGGGAAGCTCTGCGGTAATGAGCGATGTCCAAGTTCTTCTTAGTGTGACTTGGTGATGTTGTACTTCGTCGGTTGCGAAAGTACTTACTAATGGAGCTCTAAGCGAGTCAATTGCTAGTTTAAGCTCTTTGAAAGCGTACGGATGTGATGACTTAGATTTCGTTAGTGTTTTCATAACTTTCCTAATAATGCCAGTTTTACTGGTCTTAATGGCAGAAGTCTGGTTCTGTTGATTGAAGTTGAGTCCAATCTTCAACGAGGTTTAAAAAGCCGAAGGCAATAAGCTCTTCAGCTCGATGCTTTGCTTCAACCTCTGAGTGAAAAGATTCGTGATAAACCCAAAGCATACTGGAACCTTGTTCATTCAGTTTCAGGCAAACAGAATAACTTTCAGTAATGTCGTTAGCCCTTGTAGAGTCGTCCTTTGAAACAAACACTTTGTCGAACAAAGATAGCTGTTTGTGGTACATGCTAGGGGAATGTTCGCAGGGTGAAGGTGGCTTAGAGGAGAGGAACCAATAACAACTGAACCAATCGATAAAAGGTTGAAATAACCGTTTCATATAAACCTCCAAGAAAGCAAAAGAGCCGCCACTATGGACGGCTCCAGATAATCAAATGATTAAAATTGGAAAACCATCTGTGCAGATGCACCGAAGTTGTTGTCTTTTCCGTACTGACCTGCCAAATCAAGACCGAACACACCGAACGGCTTTAAGCCAATGCCAGCGGTGATTAAGTCATCTTGGTGATCTGTTAGAGAGTGAATGTAGCCAACTCTAAGTTGTGCCCAGTCCCAAGCGTTTAACTCACCACCAGCGCGTACAGATTGGGTGGAGTATTTGTACTCTTTGAAGTATTTGCGCTCATTGAGGTCTACATCCAAAGCTAGGCTGTACAAGCGGGAGTTGTATGCCAAACCTGCCTTGTATTCAGGCTCAACTTGGTATGTTGCTTTAGTGCCAAGGCTCTCGTTTGTCTCAATGTCTTGCGCGATAAGGTTCTTACCGTAGAAGCCAAAGCGAACGTTTTTGGTTAAGTTGTACGAGACACCTGCATCAATGTTGAACCCTGAAGTCTTTTCGAATTCGTTCTCGAAATCGAAGTCATCTTTATCGAAGCCTTCAACAGTGTTTTTGTAGTTGATTGTATAAAGTTGTTGGAACTTAGGTGAAATACCTACTTTTACTGGCAAGCTCTTGCTGATTTTAAACTCTTTAGCAAAGGTAAAGCCAACATCTAGTGTTGCACCAGAGACGCCGTGAGCAGTAGACATAATCTTGTCGCTTGGGTGGTCAATATCAAAGTCTGACTCGTCTACTTGTGCGATAGCAAGAGTTACTGCCTCAGCTTTTGTGAAAAAGTTTGTACTTACAAACTTGTTAGGAATTGCAATCGAGGCACCCGCTGAAATATCTACGTCGATCGTAGCATTATCAAGGTCTTTAAGTGCCTTTTGCCACTTCTCTTTGTTTGCTGGATCAGTAGGGTCTTGTTCAAATGCTTCAAATGCATCTTGGAAGGTCGTGATTTTATCGTAAATTGAATCACCATCGCGACCACGCACTCCAACAGAAGGAAGTAATAGACCAAAGTCATCTTTTGCGGTGTGTGCTGCGGCTAGCGCAGGGTTATGAAAGCTTGCCGTCATGTAATCAGCTGATGCTGCACCAACACCACCCATACCCGCAGAGCGAGCATCTGATAGTGAGGCATTTGCAGAAAGAGGCAGAAGGATGGCTGCTGTAATTAGAGTTTTTTTCATCATAAAGTCTTAATTTGTGATTCAAGAATATAATGCGAAAGCTGATATTCAAAATTACAATGAATATCACGCACCAAAAATGTGGCACTAAGACTAACACAGCATATTGGCGAAGCAATACCATTATTTTGTTTACTAGTTTCTTTTCCCGCCAACCGTGTGGCACAATAGCAAAAAAAATTACCAGAGTTACCTATGTACCATCTTCGAAAGAGAGCTACTGATATCCCTGAACGCCCAAGATTATCAGAAACACATTTTAGTTCGGGACTGAAAGGGGCTGAGCTTCCTACCGTCTTTTTACGGAACCCATCAGACTCATTAAATCTTATTGAGGATGTTTGTTATATGTACAATTCGCATAATGTAAGCGAAGAGGACATGGCGGACGAACTGTCGAAGACTAAAAGGTGGCGGGATAAGCTTATGGGTAAAAGTTTCTTTGTTGCGCTTTACAACAAGAGGAAAAAGGGAAGATACATCGCGAATGAGTCATTTGAACATGCAATTAAAGTAATCTTCTCTGCCGCAAAAGATTACCATGAAAAAGAAGTGATTGAGTGGACTCACTCTTATGATTTAAGACCGTGCCTTAGAAAGTCCCATAACGTTACACTTGATGATGGACGTAAATGCGTAATAGTTGACTTGGATTTCATTCATTTTCGATACCAGCTAAAAGAAGTGAACTCAAAGTCCCCTGAATTTTATATCGACTCAGAATCTCTAGAAAAGACTGTTCTTCGAAACATCGATAGAGAGGTTGGTGCGTTAAATACACCTTCAGAATACTCGTACGGGCTGTGGAGGGATTTGCGTAGGGCAAAATGACGCTGTAGTGGTGTTGGTAGAGAGTTTACGGCTCAATCAACAGATATTGAAGGTAATGAGCCCAAAAGGCATACTGGAGAGCATAGCTCACCTTTTGCGCATTGATTTTTAGAATAAAGGAATCCTTATGGCAGATAATTACAACAAAAAAATGAAAGAAGAAATGTTCGCTTTAAAACAACATGTTAATGACGGTGCACGTCCTGTGGTGGTAATCAACAAGGAAGTTTTTGAGGAATGCTATCTAGAGCCAAACATGCGAGCTCGATTGGTATCTCTCAACTTGTCTCCGTTGTGTGAGCCACTTACGGGTGCTGAAGATGAAGAGATCGTGTTTCGATTCACATTGGATTTTGCGGAGTTTCATGAGAGCAATAAAGTCTTTGCGGAGCCTTCTTGGCTTGATAAAAACGGACAGCCAACATTAACTGCTGAGGAAGCGGGATACAGACCTGAGAATGATCGGCTTGTATATGACCACCGCATTACATCTGGTTCTATGTTCTTTGACTTAGAGGATGAGGGAGCTTCTGAGTTGTTCAGCAAATACCAGTTGGAAATGGAAAGCGCACATGTTCAAGTAAATTACACTACTTGGCTGGAACAAAAACTCCTGTCTATGCAGTCAGCAAAACAACTAGAGATTAATTAAGATGCCGCATAACTATCGCTTAATTAAGCATAACCAAGATGAAGAAGATTCGTACGTAACAATTAGCACTGTTTACTACGACGAAGAAATGAACATTGTCAGTTGGGCAGAAACTCCTATAGCCTTGGTCGCCGACGATGTACAAGAGATGGTTGAATGCATTGAATTGTATAAAGCTGCCTTCTTAAAGCCTGTTCTGGTAGAGACTTTGCGTCCGGATGGGACAAGCACATTGATTGAGGCTCAAGAGCAATCGTTGCTTAATAGCTGATCGCGTTGCTCAGAAAGTCCAATGCGCCTTACACTATAAGTCACATATGAAAAAATGAGGGCGTAGCGCTTAGCTACGACCCTCTTGTCGTTGGAGGTTATTCCTCGCCAGAATTCTGGTTTTCTTGCAAGACTGTGTGCACGAGCGTGTGCTCAACAGCTAACTCTAAGTTTGAAGCAAACTCTGTCATGCCAGCATTAGCTAAGATAGCTACCGCCTTCTTAACCTCAGCTTCATCAGTTAAATGGCTCATCACCTCAGGGAAGCCATACAGGGATGTATCATGGTGAAATGTGTTCATCTCTGAAAGACTTTCTACCGAGTGCGCATTCATTGCCTTTTCTTCAGCGTTTTTGAAGTGTTCGTCCAAGCTTTCCGAAGGAAATGATTCATTTTCAGTAGCCAAATGAGTAACCAGCGACACAGAGTCAAGATTTAAGATTGCCTCGCTGTCATCAGGAGTTAGAAGTCCTTCTTTTTTAAGATGACCAACTCCATCAACCTCGATCGCTTGACATAAATGGTCGCGTTCTTGTTCGTTTAGTGGTTCATCACATGTAAAGCCTAGTTTGACCACAATTTTGTAATTTGACATGGTTGTTTTCTCCTAACCTGTTTTTAGAGTACTCCCAAGAGGAACCATCCCTTGGATTGAATTAGTATTTTGATGCAATAGAAGCGTTGATTTGCTCTAGGTTTTTAATGATGTAAGAAGCAGCTGATGATGGGGTTGATTCAATTCCACCAGTCAACACCTCAAATGCTTCCGCAAGAGCTTTCTTGACGTTGATGTCACTATTTTCAGACACTAGAGACCAATCAGCAGAAAGGTTTTCTTTGTTCAGCATCTCCACTTGATACAGGCGTGCCAGCGTGTTGAAGCGTTCAGCATTAATTCCTTGCAGCGTTTCAGCAACTTCAGGGGCATAGATGCTTTTGTATGAAGTAATTTCATCGTCAAGTGCAAGTAAGATTGTAAGCGTGTCTTCGTTAACGCCAAGATCTGGTACAGAACCTTCGATTGAAAGTACATTCTCAACAAGCTTGAAGTGAAGGTAGTTTTCAACGTAAGTAATAGCGCGTAGATGACATTGCTTGAAGCGCTTAAGCGTGTTCGACGCAGTTGAGATATCGGTAGTGCCAAGTTGTCTCGCGGCTTCAGTCATCATAATACCGTTTAGAACTGAGTTACGAACAATCTCGCTCGCTTTGCCTGTACGTTGGTTGCGAAGTTTTAGCAAAACATCCCACTGTTCAGCATTGATCCCAGCTAGGTTGTCTTCTACAGAACCGTTTACCATTTTCACGTAGCTGATTGCTCGTTCATGGATAGTAAGCAGGCTCGTTAACGTTTTAGATGCAGTAGATACATCTTTCACACCGATTTTCTTTGCAGCTTCAACCATCATGATGTTGTTTAGCAGGTGATCTTTGATGATTTCTAGAGATGTGCCTGTTTTTTGGTTGCGAAGTACAATCAGTTCATCAAGAAGTTCTGGAGTGATGCCGTCTAGTGCGTTTTTGTTAAGTGCCATTTTACTTTCCTCTACAGAGGAGGGGTAAACCCCCTCCATATATCTAATTTATTGTTGTTTATCGAGCTTTCTTAAGCTCAGCTGTGCGTTCCAATACTTTGTTTTGGAACTCTTCGTTGTTTCGTTCAATGTTTAGGACTTCGTTGCCGCCTTGCAGCAGCTGAAGTGCAAGTTCGCGAGGTACTGGCAGCATAACTACGTCGCCATCACCTTGTAGAAGTTCTTCCGTAATCTCAGTGTTCGCGTCAAGGCTAAGAGACTCACGGAAAGCCTTTGTTACTTGAGATACTGAGTTAGTGATTAACTTGGTCAGTTTCGCAGTTGGCTTTTGTTTACCTGTGTTACGAGGTTTACGTGTTTTCTTAGAGGCAGGTGCAGATTCAGACTTAATCTCACCTTCTTCAGCAGTAACAGCCATGGCAGCGGTTACTTTTTCCATAGAGTCGTACTCGTCCATCATTTGGCGAGCGTGAGTCGCAGAAATTTTGCCATCACGGATAAACTTCTTAGCATCTTCTGGCAGTTCGTAAAGACGTGCATAACGACTTACTTCACCTTCTGATACTTTCGCCTTAGATGCTACCTCAGCATTTGTTGCGCCTGCTTTCATTGCAAGGAAGTAAAACTTCGCTTTATCCAAAACAGAAAGAGCTAGACCGCTGTTGCCGTCAAATTGTGAGAACAACAGTTCTTTTGGTGAACCAACAACAACCACGTAAGGAATACGGAAGTTTGCCTGTGGATCTTGTTGGCGGTCGCGGAACTGCTTAATACGAGCACCCATGGTACGGTTGTGACCGTGGTGGACTTTAAGACGCAACTCGCCGTCAACAATAACTTTGAAAACTTCGATTGGCGGGATAGTGTTGTTTGGGTTGTCGTATGCATCCGCTAGGTTCATAGCGTGTTCCATATCGATACCAAACTCATGTCCGTTATCGCGAATGTTGTAACCTTCTTCGAAGATGAATAGGTCAACTTGTGCAAGACGAATGTCGTCACGCTTAACAGCTTTGTCGTTACCAGTAAGACCATCGTTAAGAGTGTTTTCGAACTTTCGCTCACCCATTGTTGTTACTTCGAAACCTTCCTTGCCAACGAATGGAAGACCAACAGACTGTACGATGTTTTCAATAGTTAAAGACATAATTAACTCCAATATTTACCTGTGTTTGTTAAGTTAAGGAACCACCCTCAACCGATGTGTGTATACTAACACAACCAGTTGGCATTGCAACACCAAATATGATTTTTTTCAAAAAAAATTGGCTTTGCTTTGCCATGTTTACTTTTTAACCCGATAAATACAAACTTTGCTTAACTATTAACCAAGAAAGCAAAAAGCCGCCACAATGGACGACTTTTTTTCTAACAGGCTTGATTAACCTACATTCTCATAGCTGGTGCAGCCTTAGCCTTAGCCTTAGCTTCTAGTTTAGGCTTGTTAAGATACTCAGCAGAAGGCTTTACAGATACCAATTTGAGCTCATTAATGGGCTTTAGTGCTACATTAACTGAACGGGTGCCGTTACCTAGTTCGCGGAATGGCCCGTCATCTATCACATCTCGTGCCACGATACCTATACTCTTATGGGCGATGAGCTTGGCTTCATTGTCATAAGTGATTGGAGAGAATTGTACACGACCATAGCTAGGGGAGTGCCTAAGAGCTTTGAAGTCATCTGGTAGCTCGACCTCAGCGATAAACCCGTCCTCGCCTGCGTAGCTAAGTGCTTGTTCAATACTGTTAGTGATGTAAACAGCTGACCCCTCTAACCCAACAGTGTGGTCTTCAAGGGCATTACTAGAGCCTCTATACCATTTCTGTGTGCGGAGTAGCTTAATATCGAAATCACCAAGAATACGATCTGTCTTGTGGTCTTCAATAGAGAAAATGCTGTCTGCGTGCGCATCTAAATCCACACCCATGCGCTCAAACTTCTTCTTATGAACTTCTTGTTTATCAGCTGGTAGTTTATTTATGACCTTGGCTAAGTCACAAATTCTAAAGTTGTCCCAATCCGTAGATCTTACGCCATCGACTTCATGATTTTCTAAGTATGTTGTTAGTGCCTTCTCTTCTTCTCCGTTCATCAGAACGTCCCAAAAAGCTTCCTGAAGCAGCTCGTAGGAATCTAGTGATGTAAAATCCATTGTCGTTTTACTTACAGCTTAGTAAAAAACGTAGATGGCTCACAATAGTAATAATAAAATCAATAGCATTTTTTTCACAAGCCTTTAGTTCTCGTGTGTCGGGCTTTACGCTTTTATTTATGTCAGACCAAAGGGTATAAAAAATCCCCAATCAGAACTAAACTAGATTGAGGATTTCAGGAGTGGTACTTTTTAAGCTTTACTCTGCTTTCGACCAAATGGATAAGTGATGATGAATAGGAGACCTGTGGAAGCAATAACGCCTTTAAATACGTATGAGGCTGGGTAGTCATGAATCATGCACCATTCTGAAATGAAATGTGATTGAGCTACAGACCCAACGATCAACATAATAAGGGTTAGTGGTGGCATGTAAGCACTAACCCTCTTTAACGATTGATTGAAGAGGTAAATATAGGTACACACCAAAGGAATTAGCGGAATTAGCCTCTCCATGTCATAACCAAGCATATCAAAGAGCGTTCCGATAACTAACGACATACCTGTAACTAGAGAGATAAAAGAGATTAACTTAATAAGAAACAAAAAAAAGGTTTATAAAAATTAGGGGTCTTTGCATTAACATCCACCAGCATCAGGCAATAATGCTTACATAAACATGTGTCTTAGCTGGTTTAATGAGTGGTTAGATAAGTTAACCAACTGATTTGTAGCGATAGTACCACAATAGAGTTTGCAGTCAATCAGTACCGAGTTCATTTAATGTGCGGTCAGACGAATTATGCCACTAATTCGATACAATACAGTTGATATGTGTAAGGTTGCTGTTATAGTTGAGAACAGCTTTTGGGTGTCAACCTAAGCTCCCTCGAAAGTTATGGTCTGAAAATACTGCATGAAGGGCGGAGTAGCCACGAACCCCTTATTCAGACCGCTCCTATGATTAGATTAATCATGATTCTGTTTAGTATAGATTTTTTATAATTGAGTTATTTCAATGATGGAGGCTTCGGTCTCCATTTTTTTTGTTTGTGATATTTTGTTATTAAATGTGTTAATAAATAACAAAGATGCATTTCAAATTCCTGTTTAAGTCGTAAGGTTTTTGTGGCATCATAGTTTCATCAATCGTTAAGCGCATATCTGTTGAGCGATTGTCTTTGCATATTACTAGCTTCGTTATAACGTCAGGCGAAGCATTGTAGCTATTTAGCTCGGTGGGTTCGCCCACCTTCTTTTCTCATCTCTCCCATACATTTCATTATGTGCCGCATCACATATTTGACTACTTCCAAAATTGTGGCATTATTACCAAAATAAAACCAACTCGTGTATCAAGATGCTATCTAGCTTGGTATAGGCGCTATTGTATCTAGATTACATGACGTACTAATGACTGTTTTGGAGTACTACCGATCATGTTTGGACTAGGTTCCGATATTCTAAAGAAACACTACCTCAAGAAAGTAACCTCTAATGGCTTAAGCCTTAAAGATGTTCCGATGGAACACAGGACAATCTCTTTATGTTCTGAAGCAGTGTATCAGAACAGCGAGGCAATGAAGTACGTACCTCACGAAATAAAGTCTGAAGTGGAAAGGAAGGCTGACTCTCTTGCAATAGTGATTGAAACAGCAAAAGCACTTGATACAGCTGAGCGTCGTAAATGCACAAAGATTGATAGTGCTGCTGGCTCAGAAAGACAGCGAGAGTTTGAGCAAAATGAGCTTAAAAAATCTTGCGAAAGAAATTTGGTGCTGGCGGATGTTAATGACAATGGAAGGGTACGAGTCAGACGCCGTTTTCGAACGCCTACTAGAAGCAGCTCTAGCATCGACTTGTTAGAGACAAAAGCGGTTCCACAAAATGTCTGTAAGATTGATTACATACGTAAGCTTTTAGATGAAAACGTCTCTGGTAGAGATAAGTTTCTTCAAGTCCAGATCAACTTAAAGAGTAAGGTTGATGAAGACAAGGACGATTTAGAGCTGAATATTATAGGTGAAGGTTTTTACGGGGCTAAAACACCAAGCCGTAGAATCGTTGTTGCGTTAGAGTGTGCACTCAGAAGTGCGGGGGTTGGGTTCTCAATCATCGATAACGGGTGGGACTCTCAGTCTCAGTTAAGGCAAGTTGAAGTCTCACTCGCCTAGAAGAGCAAACGCCGCCTAAACTGGCGGCGTTGTTATTTTGAGCTCTTAATACTCATGCAACTCATTGTTTAGATCACAGAGTTTACTGAAGAGCATTGCCATTTCATTCGAAAGATTGTCAGTGTCTTTCAAAATCTCTTCGGCACGAGAGGTCATCTCTTTCTCGCTTGTGTTCTCGCCAGATAGTTTATCGTGGATTACTTGAAGGGCAACTAGCTTGTCCTTATCGAATTTCATCTTAGGTGCATCATACACAGATGGTTTAAATTCGAGCTTGTATGCGCGATATTCACTATCAATAACAAGTAGCGCCTTAGTGTCTGGCGTTTTAACTTCACTTCTCTGTAGGTACTCAGGGAAACGAGTTAACTGGTGTGCGATGTATGCTTCTGCATAAGAGATAGCACGCTCATGACACAGCACAACACGATCGAGTGCCTGTGAGCAGTCTCTGCTTATATCTGCAAAACTGACCCCGTCCACAAGTCTTTGACGAAGCTCGTCAGAGGCAGGGCCTTTTCTTTGGTTGCGAAGCACAATCAATTTATCCCATTGGTCTAAGCTTACTGGGGCGCTCTCGCCTCCCTCTTTGAAGTGGAAGTCTTCAGTTTTGAAATGAAAGTACTCGGTCGCGTAATCCAAGGCGCGATTGTGTATTAAGATAAGACTTTTCAGTGTTTTAGATGCTGTCGTAGTGTCCTTAACGCCAAGGCGTCGAGCTGCTTCAACCACCGTGATATCTTGTGTTAGGTGATCCACTATGATTTGCAGTGACTTGCCTTTCTTCTGGTTCCTAAGCTCTATCAACTGATCTAGAAGCTTTGGAGTCAGGCTGGACAGCTGGTTTCTCTTTACTATCGTTTCGTTCATGCTCATTCAATTCGTGGGTTTCAGGAAGGTTAGTATTAGCTTATTATTATACGAAAGTGACTAATAATACAGCTTTTACTTGTTGGACAGTCTACAAAATCAGCAGTAAGGCGCATCCTTGGGCTAACATTTCTGTAGTCCACAAAAGGATAACGCCACTCAGTGTGAGTGACGTTTTGCAATGGAGCACTTTTTACAAGAAGCGGCGGTGTTTACTGAAATGGTGTTGTAAACAATTCAAGATTGATTGTTCCGATGATTATTGCATTAGATGCGCCATCGGTGAAGACTTCATAGCCTAATCTATCGGTGGGTGAGTAAATCGGCGTTTGCTTAGCTAATTCAATAAGCGATAGCGGGTCTAATTTACTTAAACTGGTCTTCATCCAGAAGTCCGATTCTCTTTCAGAGATGAAACGTACACGGACAATACGGGCGTCCTGTCTTTGCGCATCCTTCACATCTCTTGGGCTGATGTGATAGTTGTATAGAGAATCTTTGTCGTAAACATCATGACGGGATTTCTTAAGAGCTTTATCTACGTAGAGAACGATAAGGTTCTTTGTAATCTCTAAGCCACCAACGACCCAATTACGCCAAGTTTCTTTGTTATCCTCACAAATGCCATCATTTCCGATAACATTTATTGATGCATTAAAAGCATCGCAAGCCAATTTCGTGACACACTCTTCGGTGAAGTAATCTTCAATGTCATGCATGTTACGATCAACACTTAAAGATAAAAGCAGCGATTGGTTTTCTGAGTTACTACAAAACAGGGCATTAACTTCTTTTGCTAGAACATTTTGGAATTCAATATCAAAGTTAATCATTTTTTTCTGTTCCTTTCTCTAGCTCAATTAATTGTTCAATTTGATCAACGGTAAGTTTGAGACTGTTAACTTCATACAATGAATAAACACCGCACTTTGTTTCTGAACGAGCTTCGCAAGTTGGGCTCGGAGCGCCGATAAAACAGTCGCTGTTCTTCCCACCACCACAAGTTGCGGGGCTCAACTTATAGATCCCGTCGTTGTGAATCCGTTTATACATGATGTGTTCTACGGGAATTACTTCACCTGTTAAAAGGTGTTTGACCACGCTATTTTCAACAATTGCAAACTTGTCATCTTTAAGTACTTTCGCGAGATTGATCGCTAATTCTTTACTCGGCATTCTCATTGTTCAAACCTGTGTTATAACCAATAAGTTTACATGGTATTGCAACGCCACACAGCAGTCAATAGTTTTTAAAAACAATAAAGCTTTGTTTCAACAAAGATGGGTGTGTTCTCACCGATGTAAGCTCCTATTAAATTTGTGTGGAAGTACTCAAGAGCTTCATCTGAGTCCATTTGCTCTGTCAGTATATCGATGCATTTATTGGAGTCATATACAACTTGGTCATTACCTAAGTACTGACTTATACCAAGGATCGCTTCATCAAAGCCATCTGCAAACTTCAACTTTAGATCATTTTCGTATGCAAATTCTTCAATATCTTCTCTCAACATTTACTTTAATGATAAGAATATAAATAAACTATGCACAACAAGAAATGTTGATTTAACTTTGAATGATTTTCTTTGTGTAGCGCTAAGTATTAAAATTAAAGAAAAGCATGAAATCACCAAAAATGTCAGATGACATCCGCGACTTATCGTTTAAAGATTTTCTTTCTCTAGTAAACAAGCATGATGAGCACCATAGTAGTGATGCATATAAAAGAAATGCAACTCTTGAGCATTTGAATAGGGACTCGCGCATCGTAAGTGAGGGTGAATCAAAAAGCGTCATACAGAATCTAAAAAGAAATGATGTAGAGTTTCAGGTCTATGAGCACGTTTTTGATAAGACATATAACAATTATTGCAAGAGACTTCCTGACGACTCTGACTATCTAAGGGATGAGAAGGGAGGGCTCGTTTACTACACTCACGAAGAAAAAATAGCTCTACTCGGAGAAAATCGGTACGCGTACGAACACAGTGTTGTTCGAAAAGATACTGGTGAGATAGTTGCGGAAACCAGTGATGATTGGAACTGCCTACTTTATTTGGTTGCAAAGGAATACCAAGGCTTTGGTTTGGCAAATGTACTGCTGGAAAAACAGCAAGAGAGGCATCCATACAGGCATACAGGCGGCTTCACTCCTAATGGTGAAAATGGGTACAGACGATTTTACACCTCCCAGATACGCAAGGCGATGAGGGATGGCTATTATTCACGTAGTGTTCGTGAAGGTAGAATGAGCAAAGATAGATGTTTGGATATACTTAAGTCTGCTGATGTATACAACTGGATTAAGTACGACGAGACCATTCAGTCTAGTCCTGAATATAAGAAAAATGTTCTTGAGGTTTACGGGTTGACTAATTCAGACCTTGAAAAAGACCATAATTACCTAAATACAATGAAGATCAGAAGTACCTCTCCTGAGTCGTTCGCAGTTACTAAGTGCAACTACTGCAAACCAGAGAACTTGGTTTTATACGTTGATGGCGGTACTGCTATTCTGTATGACAAGAATATTTACGAGCAGGTGATTGATGACCGAGGTATAGCTATTAACAACGAGTTCTTTTTCGAGCAAGCAATCAAGGGCTACGTCCACAACGGCGGTGTTATGACCTCAGACACACCTGAAAGGATTTATGGTCTCTACGCAATAAATGAAGCGGTCGAGAAATACATGCACGTCGTGGCGTTAAACCTTTCGCTAAATGAAGAATTGATTGTAGATAGAGATCAGCTACACCTAATTAAAGAGTTACCTTTAGCGGATAAACTTGAGTTCGGTGACTACATTGGCAAAACAACCGTTAAGCTCAAAGAGCCAACTTTTGATTTAAAACCATTGGCGGCTTACGAGTCACTCGTAAGAAAAAATAGAGACAATAAGTATGGGGACAAGTTTTGTGTAATTCATGAAAGAGCATATGGGATTGCCGAGAGCCACAAAAATGAGATCAGGTTTTACGAAGCGCCTGAATTAAGTTTTGAAGAGAAGTTGCAGCAGCATAGATCGAGACCCGCGATCTCTTCACCCCCACTTAACAATGCAGTTCAAACAAGAAAGGCAAAGACTCGATTAACGTTGTAATTTTCATAACTGCTAGTAACACTAAGCATCCACAGGGCTCTCTTAACACCATAAGCGGTCTCCTGTGGATTAACTTTTTCTCACACAGACCCACTTGTTTAATTCATTTCTATTATTTATGTTTTAATTAGTGGTGCTGAAACGGCCATTTATCTCTAACCTAAAGTCCTAAAAGCCACTCAACAATGAGGTTGCTCTGTGCTGATTCAATCTAGTATTTTGGTCGCAAAACAAACAATCACAGGTACATTTAGTTTAGTTGAGACCGATTCTTACCTTATCCAAATCCCTATTATGTAAAGCTAGAGCATTTAAGTAGTCTTTTTGTGCATAAAACAATCAATATAATGAAGAAGTCAACTTCATGTTGAGTGAATGTCTTAATGTGTTGCTGCACAATTTATAGCCATACACCCAAGCTTAAAAGTGCAATACCTTTCTGTTATGATGAAAATCTTTCAGTCTTGGTGTGATTGCAACATGTGGTTTTTAATCAAAGCTTTGGCATCTTTCTTTTTAGGTCTGACGATCTTTTTGTCGCTAAGCACAGATCTGAAACCAGAAATGCTCAACTATCAAATTTTGATAGAAGCGGTTCCGTTCGGTCTAATAACTTTGGTCTTATATCTGTGCCTTACAGATAATGCGGGGTTTAATTTTGAGGCGTCGTTGTCTGATGCAAAGTCAAAGAAAAGAAATTAGTCAGAAAAAGTCAGGGAACAGCTGTTTCTGTGTGAACTGGAAAGGTTGGTAATCTAGTGTGTTTGTCTTTTAATTTTTTAATAGACGAAAAACTAAAAAAGACCGAATTAACATTCAGTCTTTATTTTTATTTTGCATCCAAGCTTTTAACAACAAATGGCATTGAGTAGTTTGCTGAAGAGCGTTGGTGAGGTCTATGGTTGCATTTTTTAATCGCTTTTTTGAAATCAACTTTGATTGGACATTGCTTGGAGTTAAGCCTTGCGACAAAAACATCATATTTCGACTCATCGAACCAATGAGAAGTAAGAATTTCATTTCGGATGAAGTCTTGTAAACCTAAACCACCAATTAAGTCTTTTTCATGATGGTATCTAGTATCCCTGATGTCATGATAAACTGTAACTCGGTTGGTTAAGAATTTCTTTTCAGCACAGCAATAACCAAAGGTTGATCCAGTATCTAGCTTTTTCAGGAGAATTACCCAACATTTTGTTTTTAATTTTTTCAAGGCTGATTCTCCTAAAATTAAAAGGTGGCGGCTGTAGAAGGAATTGAACCTTCAAAGGTAACTCACATCATTCGTTAAGGGTTTAGAGTTAAGAACTTAACGCCATGATGATCTACTTACACTTCGAAAACTATCTCTTGCTCTACCAAGATCCTGAAAACAATGTGAAAGTAAGTGGTTCTCTACTTTGCTTAATGGATCAAACTAAGCATCTCAGAGCGACAACTATCTCGACCTTCCTACAACAAGGCAGCCATATTTATTTCTAGTCTTCAATTTAGACTAGTTTTGAATTCGGTGGTTGGGGGAAGGAATCGAACCTCCCCATAGAGATACTCTCAGCATTCGTTGAGGGTTTGGAGTTTGAACTCAGCGCCATGCCGATCCACAAAAACTTAATTGAAAATTCACTGCTCCACCAGCTAAAAGAACAATTGTTTTTATGAGTGGTTCATCTTTAAAAGATGCGGCAACTATCCCGTCTCATGTCTACCACAAGCCAACCAAAATGTAGCATTATTTGGATAACCCAAACTTTTCTGCATGCTAACATGTTTAAGTACAGTGTCAACATGGATTATGAAAAAAATATAATATTGACCAACTGCTAACTCTGAAGATATGATGATCTCGCTTGGTTAGTCATGCGCTTGTCGGGCAATAAAAGCTCCATGCAGGCTTGCCACCCTCCACACGAAAGTGAATGGTTAAAATGCAGAACTACAATTAACGACCATATTGCTTAGCCGTTTTGCTATCAAACATAATTGGAGGGGGTTTGATGGCGACTCAATGGACACAGCATGGAAAACGTTAAACTACCAATAGACACATATCAGGCATTTCGCGTCCTAAGAAATGTTTATAAAAGCCACTTGAAGCAAGTTTATAAATTGGAACCATCTTTGCGCGAATTGGATGAACTTTTCTCTAAATTTGCTGGCTTCACATCATTTAACCACTTGTCATCCAGTTTACGAGAAGGTTCAGATATAGGGATTTCAGGTGAAAAGCTATTGCTTCAGAAAGTCATGTCGCTTGTTCTTGATGTTCCGCCAAAGCGGAATGTTGAGTTGTTTAAAATTGCTTATAGTGCTCACTTTGCAGCTGATCTATCCACTCCTCTCAAGCCAAGTAAACTCAATAAGAGATTTGCTTTGCTCTTTGATTGTGACTCTCAAGAAGAAATTATGCACCTCGCGTGCAATCAGGCTTTAGGTTTAGATCTTTATATAGTCTCTCTCAGGTGTAATCTCTCTATTCTGCGTGATAATTATGACCACATTGGTTTTTCATTGGTCTATGCTATCTTGGACAGGATGACTTACCAGATACCACCAGAAACCTTGTTAACCAAGGCATTTATGCGTGAGTTCGTAAGTGAGATTACTATTAACTCATTCTCTTCTGATCAACTTCTATCCAGACTAAAAAGCATGTCGACTGTCTCTGATTTCACGACCTCAATAAAAGAGTGGATTGAGAATGTAGGTGTTGGGATTAAGCTTTCGGATGAGAAGGTAGTGTTTGTGACACCTGAATGTTCCTTTGTTCATACTCGCGTTACTCGTATGCGATGGGCTGTATCACTTAAGCTTAAGTTGGAGTTCGATAATGAGGTATTGGAATCTCGCATAAACAGACAAGCCGAACTGGTTAACTCTGGTGCTCAAACATCGGTGTGTCGTAGCACATCGGAAGGAGAATTTCTGTTCTCCGCGTATGTTTACTAGAGCTATTTCCAGTTTAAGATTTGCTCAAAAAAAAGCCCTTATCTAGCTTAATGATAGGGCTTGTTTCATGAGTAAGATTCTGATTAATAAAGCGTTTATTAGAGGGATTCCCCCTGTTACATCAACCACTTCAAACATATAACATCCTTATCAATAATACAGATTAACAATGAGCGTTTATACTTAGTATGCTCTCATTAGAAAAGGATGATCTAGTGGTTAAATGGCACGAATCAATTAAACTGAAAATAGCCTTGCCGATCTTTTGCGTCTCAATTTTGATAGCTTTAGTCTTCTTCCTTTTCTCCGCATCTATATCAATATCCAACGCTTTTCACGTCGAGTCACTTAACTCTGAAAAAGCTCTTGCTCGAATCAATACAACCATAGAGCGAGAGTTGCGCCACCTTGGGAATTACACTAATGATTGGGCTTACTGGGATGATACTTATGATTATTTAGGTAATGGGTCGGAGAGTTTTGAAGAGTCAAACCTAAGCGCTGAAACACTGAAGTTCGCCAAACTAGATTTTATGATCTTCATGAATATTAGTGGTGAGGTCGTTTGGGCAATGCACTCAGTGCCCAGCAGCGAAGGGGCGTTTATTGAAGGTCTGCCCACTAGTGAAGATCGATGGGATGGGGCGTTTATCAAGGCACTTAGTGAATCGGGTGATGGCTTGGATGGGTTTACATTAACAAGCTTCGGGCTAGCTTATTTTTCTGCACGGTCTGTTTACACAAGTCAAAGAGAAGGACTGGCAAATGGTTGGGTGATTACAGGTAGATATTACAACTCCAAGAGGGAAGAGTTACTTAGAGAGCAGACTCAACAACACATCGTTTTTGCTCCTCAGAATTTGAGTGTAACTTTGGGAGAGCTTGATAACTCGGAGCATGAGGGGAGGTCAGGGATCTTTGCATTGCATGTAGTAGAGGGTATCACGATTTACGATTACTCTGGCAAGAAACTGGGAACGCTCAAAGTGTCTATTTTTAGGCATGAATATCTGGATGCTGTTTACTTGCTGTCTTTTGCATTTTGTGGGTTGCTAATAATTGCCTTTGCGTGTTCTTTTGTTGCTTATAGAAGAGTATTGAGCGTCGTGGTGACACCATTGAAGGAGCTCATTTCATCGATGGAAAGGTTGGATTGTTACTTTGGGGCGGAGCCTTCAATTGAAAGAGGAGGGAGGGATGAAATCTCTCTTTTATACCAAAAGTATAGAGCTCTAACGGGAAACCTCATAAACATTCAGAACGAGTTAAAAGAAAGGTCGGATGATTTAGAGGTTAAAGCTCAAGTCGATCCACTCACAGGCTTAAGTAATAGGAGGCACTTAGGTTATATCTTGTCGGACGCAAATCGAAATGGCTTTTTGAAGATTCATGGGCACAAGTTGCTTATTATGCTCGACATAGACCACTTTAAGCAGATAAATGATACATGGGGACACCTATCAGGGGATATGGTTTTGAAAGAGCTAGCGTTGAGGCTAAGGAGAGTTGTTAGAAAAGAAGACCATGTCGTGCGAGTAGGGGGTGAGGAGTTTTTGATAGCCTCCACTTGTTCAAGTTCAGACATATGCTTAAGCCTAATAGAAAGAGTTATGTGCAGCGTTAGGTCTTCACCTTTTAAAATAGCGGATAATCACTCAGTGGATGTGACGATATCAATAGGTTTTACAATCATGCCAATAGCAGATAACGATGAGTTTAATCTCGCCTTGGGGGTCGCAGATAAAGCGCTGTACGAAGCGAAAGGAAGTGGTAGGGACTGTTGGGTTGGTTACGGAATGCAAGAGAGCGCGGATTATTCATACACGCTCTATGGAAATGTAGATGAGTTGGTGACTTCGAATTTACTATATCGAACTACCTCAACGGCGCGTTAGCACAATGGCTCTTCCTCGATAAGCCCAACCACTTTGATTACTGACTTGATGGTCTCAGGTGCGATATGGGTAATGTCCTCTTCAAAGTTTGCACGAGACTGCAAAAACTCATTGTCATCGCTGGAATAAAGCACGCACTCAAGCTCTCCGTAGATATTGTTCATGAGAAGCACATCCGTGTTTTCAGACTCAATTATACGAAAATCCTTGATACCAGAAGGTTTGTAGTTTTCGAGGTTTAGGATACTAGAGGCATTATCAATGAGCCTAACTGCATCTTCGTCAGGCATAGTTTCAAGAAGATTTATTTCAGGATTTTGAATGAAGAGGGATGAAGCTACTGCCTCGCTATAAATGGTCATTCGGAGTACTAGATTTCTTTCGTCGTCATGACCCAGTCTAAAAAGAACTTCTCCAAAATTGTCATGATTTACTGAACGGCACCATATTACTTTTTGCATTGTTATACCACTTTCCTGATTGCTTGAATCTGCCATTTTGGGCAGTCTTTGTTTTGATTGAGGGCTCCGCAATAAGCAGCTTTTATCCTACTGTTTTTCTCGCGTTCAGCCACAACATCCAATCTAAACCTTAAGTCTTTGGAGTTTTGCTCCAGTCGCAATTTGACCAATCTTATAAGAATTCCGCTCGGCAGAATAAGCGTCAGAATTTTCCAAATTGGATTTGTGAGGCTAGGGATCAGAGTAAATGAAGTTTTCATACCAAAATTTTCGCAAAAAAAAGCGACCCTGAGACAAAGGGTCGCGCTAAGACGGCAATGCCGTAATAAACAGTTGGCTAGGTTTTGACCTTGGGTTTTTAATCCAAGATCTCAAAGGATGTTTTGAATTGAGAGCTCAATATCCTTTGTCACTTCCCGAATAGAAGTAGAAGGTTTGGAGTTCCTGTTCCGAATCAAACCTTTAGTAATAATGCTACCAGAATTAATGTTTATGGCAAGGAATTTATTTGTCTTTTTTAACTTTTAATTAAATGTGGCACAAAGCGTTCATTTTCATGTGTAGGAATCGTCCCTTCAAACTCTCGTACTGAAATGCCTTCGCAGGTCATATCGAGGTTTCCTTTGATGTTTGTAGGTGCCATCCATGTACAAACAATAGCTTTGGTGTTGTTGTTGACTGAGCAGGGTGGAGTGAATTTTTGGTACAACCAACCACTATTAACAAAATCGCCAGAGGACAACTCAGTTATAACACCACATTTAACTTGTGATATATTTGCGCTTTGACGACCTATCAAAGGTTTTTGAATCCAATTTTCTGAATCACTCGGCTTTGTTACGTAGGAAGGCAAAATGTATTTAAAGGCGTCACGATGTTCCTCAATAAACATGGCGACTTCAGCGTTCTCATTTTGTTTGATTTCACTAAGGTATGTAAGCCAAGCGAAAATCCCCTTATTTGATAAAAAGTATCGCCACGCAGGTTCAAGAAATGTCACTCGATCTACCCATAACTTCCATTCTTTAATTGGGTTGGAGCTTTGGCTGTAAAAATCTTCTACCATATATTCCCAAGGGTAAAGAGAATAGATGGCGTCGACAATTGTGTCGTTTATTGTGAATAGGGGATTTTGAAGATCACCAAAGTCGTAGTCTAGAGCTGATAAAGAGTCAAACAGGGCGATATGCGTGGCCTCTTCATTAAATGCATGAAATACTGTCTCGGCTGAAATGCTGTCTTCGGTAAAATTTACATCGCATAATACAGCGATTCTCTTGTCCACTCCGTTAACTACACTCGGTATAGCCTTTACTAATGTCTCGTGATGCTCGTTGTGTTGATTGTTTGGTAAGCCTAGCTTCTTGCATAGGTGGTGCTGAAGTACTACTGAGTCATAGTACGTAACTGGACTATCCATATTAGCTTCATAAACGCCTGTAACCATTTCACTATCAGCATCATATGCGAAGTCAAAACGTCCAGAGATTGCTTTATGCTTCTGCTTAAATGTATAAATCGCGTAGTCAATAAATTCTGGATAGCTATCTACAAATTCACTGCTAAAAAATGTTCTGATGTGCTCTCTATTGTCGTCAGAAAAGAGAATACTCAGCGAACCTAACATTGCTTTGTAAACCATTTCAGACACATGTTTTAGATGGCTCACCTCTTCCTTTGAAAACTCATAAAATGGAGTCTTTCCCGCTTCATTCTCTGGGAAAGGGAACTCTTCTGTAAGGGATGTAAGGTTCGACTGTTCCCCCATCATCATATGAATTGTTGATGTTTTGGGACATTCGGACTCTAACTCATCAAAGTCAGGTGTTACATGGTGAAGTTGCTTTCTCATTATTTGTTCCAATAAAAAGCCCTCTAGAATGAGGGCTTTGGATGATAAAGTTAGCCGCCGAATCCTCGACTGCGACTTCCGCCCCAGCTACTTCCGCTGCTACGGCTTCTTGAGCTGCTACCCCATTTAGAGGTGCTTCTTCGGTTGCTGTTTGAAAACGCCTTTCTTTTCGGTTTTGGCATCTTCTTAGCAGGTTTCGGTTTCGGTTTTGCCTTAACTTTAACTACAGGTTTAGTGTAATTCGAGTAGTTAGCTTTATTCCCTGTATCGTTAATCTTATCGAATGGGTGTTGGGCTGTTTTACCACTGTCACGCTGCTTACCTAACCCTGAGTTAAAAGGTTCCTTCTTGGGATTTGGTGTCTTACCATCCTTTAAAGCTTGGGTTTGTAATTCCTTTTGCTTCTCGTGAATCGCTGCTGCACGTTCTGATGCTGTTTTTTTCGAATGATCAACCTTTGTGTCTTTAGGTTTGTGATCGAACTTCGAATACTTTTCAGACGGAGCTCTTCGTACACGTTCGTTGTAGTAGGCTCGCTCGTAACGACGCTTAGATGTTGAATAGTCATCATAATCGTCATAGATAACAACAGGGAATCGTGGCTGATAGTAAGCTCCCACACCGTAGTGATAGGGGTTTCCTCTGTAACAACCTTCACCAACCAAGTTACCAAACATATCTCGATGACAGTGTTGGCGGTATCGGCGGTTCGAATCTAAGATAGCATCAGCTAATCGAGCTCCAGTGTAACCAGCTAGGATACCTACGCCGACAGGTACTACATATTCTGAGAAGGAACTTTCGTTTGTCGGATTTTGGCTAACAATCTTAAGGACTTTCTCGCCGTTCTCATAAGAGTAATAAGCATCTTGTACGCTTGGGTCTCCCTGTTTAAGGGTGCGAACTAAATCTCTTAGCTCTTCACCTTCACGATTCATTCTTGCAAGTTCGGCTTTTACAGCTGCCTGTATTTCCTCTTGGCTCGGGCTTTTTTCGACATAGACAACCTTGGTTTCAGGCGTCCCATCATTGTCCGAGCACCCTGCGACCAAGGTTGCCCCTGCCACCATTAGTGCTACATTCTTTTTCATGAGCAGTGCCTTAGTAAGTGATGGACGCCGCTAGAAGGATACCTACTACAAGCGAGATACCTGCAAGTGTAATGCCCATTGCTTCCTGACCGTCGTTGATTCGTTCAACTTTTTTAGGGAAGGCAATGCTTACGAGAATAAATGCGATCACTTGAGTGACAATTGAAGCTACGCCCCAAAAGACAAAGTCCAATAGACTCAGTGCGTTTAGTTGTGCTGCTGCGATAGGAAGTACAACACCAACAAGAGCACCTGCGAGGCTGATTGCTGCTGCTTTGTTATTCTTGCGAATAAGCGTTTTTTCGCAGTACGGCGTTACTCGGCTATAGATTGCATAGAACAAGCCTAGCATGATCAATGAAATGGCAAAGTAAACCATTGAAAGACCGAAAGACAGTAAAGTTTCTGTGAATGAGTAGTCTGTGCCGAAAATAACTTGCTTAAGAGTAATGTTCATTTTGATACCTTATTGTTGTTGGTTGTAGGCTTTAAATTCTGAGTTTTTAATTTTCATTCCGACCGCAACCCAGATATTTAAGTCGTCGTACGAAAGAATCTCGCCAGTGTCTTCGTCCAAAGTAACTTTGCACTCAGCGTTGACAATCAATAGCTCTTCGAAGTTTTCTCCGATAGGTCGATTGAAGATTGCGTAGGTGTGATCAAGAGGTTTAATTTCATTAGAGCCGATTTCGACAACTTCCAAGCCACCATAAACCTCATTGGTTTCTCGACGGTACTTGTTGCCCTTGTATTCAAACTCCAAGTCGTTCTCGATAACCATTTTCCACTGGGCAGCTTGCTCATCATCCGGTTGGTCGGCACCAATGTCGTGAACTAGTTGGAACACAACATTTGTGGCTTCGTTGCCAGCCTTGTCCTCTCCGAAATATTCAATTTCAACAAAGTAGTCATCATCAGTGTAAACACGAAAGACGTTGTCGCGGTCTTCTGATTTTTGCGCAATACCCACAACTACTTTATTTTCCTTACCCGAGTGATAGGTCAATTGATCACCAAAGATATCTTCCACGTCACTAGAGATAGTGATTTGACTATCAAGTGCGATGCCTTTAGTTGGGGTTTTGTTTACCTCAGCAAGAAGAGTTGTGGGTGCGGTTTCCTGCTCTTGTGTTTTTTTGCCAAACTTATTTTTAAACCAATTGAACATGTTGATTACTTTCCTTTGAATTGGTTGGTGATTTCCAATGCCGACACTTCATGCGAGGCGACATAGAACAAATGCATCCCCGCTGAGATACTCATTTCTTTTGGAGGGTTCATAACAAGATTGTTACCTATTGGGTCGTCTTCTTGTGATACGCCAATGACTGTTATGTCGAGGTCAAATTTGCACGCGGTATACAGTTCCATGAATGTCGTTTCTTTAAATTCATCGGAGAGCTTGAGCGTAAATTGTGTAGCGCTGACTTGAGGATCTACAAGGGCTTCTGCACAAGAACTACTACCAGCAAAAAGAGCAGATCGTGAAAGCATATGTTCGCGAAAAATGTTGACCACCTCAATTTTCCCACCGATATTAGCCAATAGACTTTGGATATAAATATCTGTTGAGTAAACGACAATGTGTGGTCGCTTATCGACTGGTGTTCCGAGGTTGTTCATGTAGTTGTTTAGGGCTACACAAATAAGGTGGTTCTGCGCATTGTCGCCTGTGTTAACAATGATGCTTTTTGCTTTACCAATCGCAAGACGCCCATATTCTTCTTGATTGAGCAGGTTTTCTAGTCTCACATAATCAGTGAATTTGAGGTCACTAATTGGGTGCTCAAGTTCTTTGTCAGCAGAAACGAGTGCAATATGCTGTTTTTGGTTGTTCTCACGGATTAGAGAAATGATTGATTCAGTTTGATTAGGGAGCCAGCCAAACAATAAAATGTGATTTTCTACTTGTCTCAATTTGATATCTCCGTTTAGGACGATTTCTTTTAAGCTTTGGTAAGAATTGCCCATCTTCACCAAAACAGAGCTAAAGAAAAGCAAACCAAAGGGGACAAGAATGAAAGCAACTACCATCTTGCCAACGTCGGTAGATGGCGAGAAATCACCATAACCAACAGTACTGATCGTTATTACGCTGTAATAGATGAAATCGAGTGGCTTTGACGTAATGTCTTCACCAGCCAAATAGAGCATCAACCACGTAATGCCGACTATCAAGGAAAAGGTGGCGAAAAGATTGCGCCACCTTAGTTCAATCACCGCTCTACGAAGTTTGTATCCAGCCTTCGAGAGTATGAAATGCATCGTTGTTTACGCCCAAGGGTCATCTTCAGTTTCTGATGAAAAATGCTCGGCAATTTCATCTTCTAGACTTGTGCTTTTTACTTGATTGCGCTTTTTACGCTCATCAATCTTCGCTGCACGAATCTCTTGGTTTCTTTTGGCACGAGCAAGGGCGCTGTTGTCTGAGTCCATGTCGTTCAGACTATCTGTCAGAGACGATGTTTGCTCATGAAGAGAAAGAAGCTTTTCGCGATCTTCCATAGACTTGATCTCACGCTCAGCCATTTCGATGCCTTTGGTTTTCTCATCGATAGTTCGCTCTAGCTCCTGAACGACCGCTTGAGAGCGCTCAAAATCTTCGATCTGAGGCATGTATTCAACATCTAACTCTTTCAGCTTGTTTTTAATCTTCATGGCTAACGCCACTGCACGCTGTGCTTTTTCGTCATCGCCAGATTCAACAGCTTCGGAGTGCTGTACTTTAAGAGCATCGCGGTTAGTTTCTAGCTCAGCACGTCGTTCGTGGTACTCTTTAAGCTCTGTGTCTTTAACGCTTAATGTAGCTCGTTGCTCGATCAACTCGTCTTCTGCTTTTGAGATGGTCTTTTTGTTCTCGACAATCTCTTGTTTTAAAAGGTCAATTTGGTGTTCATCTTGCAAAGATTCGTTTGCATTACCGACAATTGACTTTGCCAGTAGTGTTACGTTTCGGCGGAGTGATCGTAGCATTATTGTTCACCTTTCTCTTTTTTCGCATTATTGAAGATAGTGATTGCCTCTGACATCTCATCAATGAACAAAACAGCATTGTCTGCTAGTGTGTTTAGTTCAAGTAGAAGACTCTCTTTTGTAGAGCTAGCAGATAGCTGACCAAGGATGACATACCAGTCTTTGCCACGAATTGTTTCTAGAGCAAAACTAGATAGCTCATAACGCTTGGTGTTTCGAAGAATCAGGCTGTTAATAAAGTTTGACTCTTCTTGATCTCCAGCTTCAAAAAGTGCTGACTGAACCGTCATATACTTGTCGTTGATGAAAAGAACAATTTCAACTTCATTGTGGTCATGAAGCGTCAGGATAGCGGAGTCATTGCTAACAACTTTAACTGATGTATTGTGTCCAGAAAGGAATTCTTTTAGCTTTTCAGCATTCCATACATTTGACATATTTTCTCCAAAGATAGATGGATTGTTTTCGATAGTTATAGTGCCACATGATATTTTTATTTCAAACTTTTTTTGCAAGTTTAGGAATAAATAACACACAATATGTGGCACTTAAGCTAATTTTGGTTCTGAGTCTAATCAGATGCTAGTGATTTTACCGCAGAGAGGATTTCAGTTAGCTTTACGTCCAAGCCAAACTTAGACAAATCCTCAAACGTATGCAGGTAAGTTTTGCCATCGTAGTTGTCAAGAATGTTAAGGTTTTCATCAACCTCTAATTCATGGTAATCGTAGGAACCTTCTCCATCATTCAGATGGACAGAGCAACAGGTGATCTTCTTTGAATAAAAATTGTAAGTGATACCGACAGTGATATCTCGGAAGCGTTCGTCGTCGAGAGAACACATAAAAGTATCGTGGTAAAAATCAAATGACTCACCATCACTCCCACCTAGGCACCATCCAAGTTTTTCCGCCGAAAGATGCATTCTAGCTAACGAGATCTCCGCAATTTGCTCTTCGGTCAGCATATGAGGATCAATGTCACTCACGCTAACCTTTAGGTCTTTAAGCTCAAATCCCCAATTCTTCCCTAAACAATGCATCTTCTCTGCGGCTGAATCGGGGTGTTGTGAGGCTGAATAAAATAGAATCTTATCGCCACCATTGGACTCTAATACCGCGCAGTAAATATTGGAATCTAGCAAATCGCTATCTTTTAGCATCTCGTGAAAGCCCACTCGATACTTGATGTCATCAATAGGCTTGCTTTTATGCTTGTTGACGATTTCAGTCCAGTTCGGGGCTTCTAGCATTCTAGAAATTACCTTATCCATCTCATCGTTGCTAAGAGGAACGTTTGTGATATCCAAAATGCTCTGGCGGACAACTTTTCTGAAAGACTCCAAGTTCGCATTGCCTTTAATAGCTTCGTATAGTGGTTTATTACGCATCTTGCTTACCTTTGCTAACTTAAAGATTTATCAGTTAAAATTTTTACCAACGTGACAACAAAGCATCTCAGAGAGTTTTTGGTATTTAGCCCGTCGTTTTTGTCTTCTTTGAAAGCGGTGTAATAAATCCCACCTTGTGATTTCAGTGTCTGATCTGTAGACCAAATGCCTAAATCATCATGGTAATTGAGAGAGATTTTGTTTTTGATAGCAAGCTGCATTGTTAAGTTCCAGTCGGAACAGTAATGAACTTCAATCCCTGAATTTCGCTCCAGTTGTGACTTTGTGAATTCGCCACTTAGAAACATTAATTCCTTGTTTAGTTCACTATCCGTCATGCCTTCAATTGCATCAAAGAGTTTTCTTCTGTTGTGCGGTTGAATGGTGTTAACCATGACGCGAACCTCTCTGTTTATTAATTAAGTTAAGCTCTCGTTCGAACTTATGCTTCACCTTACCTCGTGCAGGAGTCATGTGTGGCGGAGGGCACTTACACACAGTTAAACGATACCAGTAATCATGTGGAAGGTAGCGTTGATGAGTAGGGAGTTTATTCCCAATCACTCGAAAGCCTTTAGTCAATTCTGAACCAAAGTAAACTTGTTTAACCTTAGTCTCTAACTCGTTAATGTTTAAAGCATAAGGGTGCTCAACCGAAACTTCTTTTGTTCTATGGTTTACATTAATTTCCATTGGGACGTGTTCAACAACTTTGTCCCTTTCTGTTGCGAAGTAGATGGGTTTCAAGATGGATTCTAGAGAGCCACCAATACAATGTTCAGCTCCCCCATCTTCTCGAACAACATATGAACCAAAGTCAGCGATACTAAGGAGTGTGTCTGCTAGGTTAGTGTGCATAAGGTCGAATCCTGTTATTTATTGGAGTGCAATTTACATTTAGATGAGTCGATGGCGATGGAAGTTCTAACGCAGCCAGTCACCATTAAGGCAACGTCAACATCGGTCTTATCGGTAGGGTAGGGTATTTCACCGTTGTCACACATCTCGTGCCATTCGCGATCCGTTGACGCCCAATTGTTTCGATATAATGTCAAAGGTTCTTCATATGCTGGGTAATCAACATACAAAGAATTTTTGTCTACCTGAATCTCAATAATTTCAGCTTCATCTTTGGACACTCCATTGCATTCACATGTACTGAGTGCGAAATCTAATGCAGTATCAAGATCGTTCGTAAGACAGGAGTCTTTCCTTAATCCTGTCTTAAGGATTGAAAGCGCAGACTCATAGTCGGTTCCGTGATAAAGCGTGATAGTTTCTGTCATATTGAATGAGAGGGACAAGCCCCCCTTCCTTAGAATGAAATTAAGAAAACGGGTAGAACTCAAGAGAGGCGATATTATCAATTTCCTTTTTCGAACCATTCTTTAGTTCATCAAAGAAGTTAAAGGTGCGAACCTCAGAAACAGTGCTTTTATCTTTGAGAATGATTCGGAACATAACATGCTCATACTTAAAATCGATTTGCTCTACGTGAATATCAACGTTTTCGTCGAACGCCACCTTCAAAGAAGAAATGATATGTTCTTTGATTGCTTTCTCTGCATTCTCATTAATCTGTTTAATTGTGCTCATTAGAAGTACCTGTGTTTGGCTAAGAGACCACCCCTTACCGACAAAGCTATAATACCACAATGAACTGGCATTGCAACACCAAGTGGATAACTAAATTCAAATTTAATGAACGATTTTATAGAGCTTTGAAAAATGAAAAGAGCTCTACACGAGTAGAGCTCTTTGGTGTCAGGCTTTAACTTCTTCTGCTACGAAATACGAATATTTTTCGTAATCAACATTCTGATTTTCGTATAGATACTCTTCATCGACATGGTCAAGGATCTCGAAATGTCTGAGCTTGTAAACTGCTTGGCAATAACCCGAAATAATAAAGACCTTGTCACCAAGTTTGTAGTTGTCGTCAAATTGCTTACTTAAACGAACAATGCAAAAGTTTGGACTGTCTACTTTTCGTAGTTCAGCAGAACGGTTCTTTGCGTATCTTGGTGCAAAGAATGACGGGGTTGGGACAGTATGACTTGGTTGAAGATCGGCAGAGACCAATTTGTACGATTCTTCTAGATTCTGTTGGATTTTTTGACAAAAAACATCATCAAAAGGGTTAACCAGTCCATCTTCTAAGTACGCCAAATTCAGCTTATCATCCAAAGAGATGTCAAGGTATGGCTTTTCCTTTGTGCCATCACCCTTACCAACGATAGTTTGGATTGCATCTGAAAGGGATGGTGAGACAAATGTAGAGTTAATAAGATGCTTGGTGGTTAAATAAAACACACCATCTTTCTCAAGAACATTTAGGGCGTTTGTTGATTTACTTTTAACTATTAAGTATTGCATTTCGAGTCCTGTGCTATTTTTTGAGGAACCAATCTCAAATCTGTCGCTATTATACATTAACCACTTGGCATTGCAACACCAAGTGGTTAATTTTCTATATTTTTGTTTAAAATCGGAGGATTAAGACATCATCCAACATCGCACCATCCTGATACAGAGGAACTTCAACTTCCGAGTTACCTAGTTCAGAATGAGATTTTGTTGAGATAACATCATAAATAAGAGATTCCGCTTCCGAAGTATCGATAGAAATTTCTTTGCTCACTACTCGAAGGAATACTTCTGATCCCGCGTCAGTGTTTTGAAGTGTGAACACATCAGAATTATGAACAGTTGTGAACGAGATAATTTCGTAATCATCAGCATCTACGTCCTGAGAAAAGTCGCTCTCTTCAACGCTATCAATCGCCCTCTCCAAGTGCATCAGAAGGTTTGTAATGTACAATTGCTGACAGTCGCTTTCAACAAGACCTTTTGATGGCATGGATGCAGTAATTAATGAACTCAGTGAGTTAAGTGAATCTTCAGCGTTAGCCTTGAAGTTTAGCGCTGAGTTTAGGTGAAAAGTAGCCATATTTGCGTTCCGTGTTAAGTTTTAAGATAACACCTGCGGTGAAAATACACCGCAGGTTGAGTGTCGTATCAGGAGTGTCCAAGGATTACTACTAATTCTTTATCTGAGCTATCTTCGGAAAAGCAAATGACAGGGTGGCGGCTACCATCATCCCATAAATACATAAAACAGTCATCGACAGGAGTATCGCAAATAGGTTCGTTGTGAGCGTTGATTTCCTTTAACACTTCAGATGTCGAGATTGCGTCGGCTTCATTGGACTCATCTTCAAGTTGAGCGTTGATTTCCACAATTGGATTTGAAATTGCAGTAAGGTCAACGCTATCGGCAAAGAGGATGTCACCGCACGGGGTTACAAACTTGATTCGTTCGGCTTTCTGGGCTTCTAGATTTGCTTTAAACTCAGAAACCTTCATTGGTTCAACGTCAAAATTAACATTATTCATTTTATTTTCTTAACCTGTGTTTATTGTTCAGGGAAACCATCTCCCTGACTTCGAGACCTATAATACCACAACAACTTGGCATTGCAATACCAATAATGAGATTTTTTAGAGGTTAAAGATAAACGTCGCATTAGAGTTTAAGTCGAATATTAACTCGATAACAGCCAGAGGGATACCTCGCCACGCGAGGTATCGTTTGTTGAGATGACAACTATGTTTTCATCCTAAAACTAGGGCAGTGCTCAAGTGATATTTCACAAGCTCCAAATGCCTCCCAACCCTCTCTGCGTAGCTTTTCAGCAAGGAATGGATTCTCGCACACATCTATCTCGATTGACGAAAACACTCCGCCTGAACGTAATAACGCGTACTTCAGGAATTCTGAAAAAACACCTTGCTTCTGAACTTCCTCATCAAAGGATATTCTGGCGAACACTAGGGATGGCTTATACGGGTTCCATTTGCAATAAACAAAACCCGATTTCCCCTCAAGTTTTTTGCTAAAAGGAAGGCTTGCATCAGGGTCGAACGCAAGTTGCCAAATATTAGTCTAAACCTGATCATTTAAGTAAATGATTACAATCAACAAATATCTATCAATTGGCGATACCGCTGAAATGCTCGGGGTTTCGGTGCCAACAATCAGACGCTGGCAAAGGTCGGGCAAGATCAAAGAATCTCACAGAACGGCGGGGAATCACCGCCGTTTCTGCATTTCTGAGATAAGAAATTTACTCGGGATAAACTTCGAAAGAAAAGTCATTGGCTACGCGAGAGTTTCGAGTTTTGACCAAAAGTCCGATTTGATAACTCAGGCAGAGTATCTGAAATCACTTGGTTGTGATGAAGTGATTACCGATCTTGGCTCAGGAATGAACTGCAAAAAGCGAGGGTTGCACAAACTTTTGAAGCTGATTATCTCAGGTCAAGTTGAAAAGCTGGTTCTGACCCACGTAGATAGGCTGTTGAGATTTGGTCATGAACTAGTCTTTAAGCTGTGCCAATGGTTCAATGTTGATGTAAACATCGTCAATGCGAAAGAGGATGAGTCATTTGAGGTCGAATTGACCAAGGACGTGATCACCTTAATGACAGTATTTAGTGCCAGATTATATGGTAAGCGCAGTCATAAAAACCGTTTAAAAAGAACTGGATAAATCCTTAGTACTGTGTAAACATACAACTCATGACCAAAATGACTCAAACCATTGAAACCAGACTTCCAAGGGACGTGTCGGACAAGTTCGATTCAGTTCTTAAGGAATACGCTGCGCATTATTCTAAGGCGTTGCGCGTTTTGGTATCTCGTAAAAATAAAGGCATTGCAGTCAACAAGTCGGACTTTTTGAAAGAGTTTGGACTTACTGGTCGCCAGTTTAACGCTATCAAGCGCGAAGTTGATGGTCTTTTTGATAGCCAAAAATCAAACTATCAACGCTACATTCTTGAAGCGCATAGAAAGAATGAAATCCGCTCAAAACGCTTGGCTGAACTACCTCTAGCATTTGCCAAAGCTCACGAAATCGCAGATCCAGAACAACGCAAACAGGCATTGTTCAAGTTGCGTAATGAGCAAAAAGGTTGCCACGACCGCATCACTAAAACAAGCCATAAAATCGAACGTTGGTTAAGGTTGCTTGATGACGGTCAAATCAGTGTTTGTTTTGGTTCGCGTAAGCTGTTCAATGCGCAGTACAACCTTGAGGCGAACGGATTTTGCGATCATGCTACATGGCGTGAGGCTTTTGTGGCACAACGCGACTCTGAGTTTTTTACTTTGGGCTCAAAAGACGAAGTAAACGGCAATCAGACCTGTACTATCACTCGCTCAGGCGGTGATTTATTCAATATTCGACTGCGACTACCAAATGCGATGGTGAGTGGCAAAAACACTCATATCGAGTTGAACCACATTCCTTTCAACTACCGCACTAAAAAGTTACTCAAAGCGATTGAGTCCAACGATATTCGATCCGAGCTAAAGAAAGGTTGGAAGGGCAATAAAGGACTTATCGAGCGTCACCAGCGTAATCTAGAAACAAAACAACAGCATTCTGAGTCTGTTCTTGCCGCAATGGTTAAACGCGGCGATAAGCCAAAAGATATTGATAATGCTCGTTTATCCTATGATAAATCATTAGAGAAATTCTCCAAGTTCACCGAGAGCAATGCTCTTTGTGACTTTGGACAAGCTCTCTCATGCCGTTTTAAGCGAGACCATAAAGGTTGGCGTGTCATTCTTTCGATTGATACGGAAATTGACGTGGAACCTATAACAGAACGTAAAAACGGTGCGATTGGTATTGATTTGAATGAGCATCACCTCGCGGTAGCTGAGATCGACAGTCGAGGTAATAAAACTCAAACGTTCGATCTGTATTTCCGCGACAAGTCCTACGGTGATGGAAGTAATCAAGTTAAGACTGGGCTTGGTGAAGCAATTGCCAAAGTTACCCGTTTAGCTCAAGAAACTGGCAAGCCGATTGTTATTGAGAATCTGGACTTTAAAGCCAAAAAATCTGAACTCAAATCAGGTCGAGAGAAGCAATACAACAAGATGGTATCGAGTTTGGTTACTGCCAAATTCCTTAGCATTATCAAGCTGCGTTGTGCTGAAAAAGGGATTGAGTTAATCCCAATCAATGCAGCATACACAAGCTTTATCGGGAAATTGAAGTATAACAACGAAGTGAACTTCAACGTCCATCAAGCTGCTGCAATCGTTATTGCCCGTCGGGGAATCGGTTTTAGCAACCGCAAGTTACCTAAATTACCGATGTGCCTAGTGCGCTCTGAGCAAATGCCATTCCCTGTACCGAAGGATTCAGGGAATGGTGACGCATTTGCTTATATTAAGAGAGTTCACAAGGCGTTTGGTAAATGGTTTGAGCAAATGTTGTCGGTGAGTGCCCCGTCCAAACGGGCGTTGGTGCAACCCGACTACTGCGCTGAAATCCCGTTCTAGGGATTTATACAAACACAGCCCAAAAGCGCGTTCGTGGGCGAAATTATTGTGCATGATCAGATTTGAATATGTGCTTAGGAGCGGTTATGGGATTCGATCAACAGATCGAATTGCTCTTTTAGTTCAGTTAGGAGGTCTGTTGCTTCTGAGTTCACGGCTTTATCTACAGTCTATTTGGTTGCGGCTAATAATACATCAAGGTAGCGGATCAGCAAACGACTTCCTGTCGCTTCTGTCGTTCGCGAAGTGACCACCTCGCTTAAAAATCATTCGAACAGATTTATGATGGCAAGAAAAGTGAAGGGTTGCTATTGCACTACAGAAATTCTGTGGCATTATTACAAAACCTTCTGGGAAGTTAGTCCGTTCGCAATGCGTCAGGCTTTCTTTTTCTAGAGCACTGTAGGGGGTGGTGTCGAGTAGTGCTGTTCTTGCCGCCACACAAAAAACACCCATGATTTAACTGCTCGTGTGTGACTTCATTAAAGACAAAACAAACAGCTTAAAGGGTCATAGGGTTCTGGTTTTGGATAATCTTGGTAATTGGGCTAAGGCAAAAACAGAGCTTGCATACTAGGAACCACGCGACTGAGTCTTATCTAGAATAAGACGTACCTTCGGTTGTAAGCGATTTATGCAATTAGGCGGCTTTTGTGCCGCCTTTTCTATATCTGTAAAAAAACATCTCTCGCAAGACATCCACTCAGGTATTCCTTCACAAGTTCCCTTCGAGATACATACGACAAAACTCGTTTATCAAAGCTCCTGTCAAAACTGATCGTTAATCGAGCGGTTGATATTTCTCTGTGATTAAGCCATACCACTGTACATATTACCACTAACCTTACTGTTGTAAAGGTTTTAAAAAACAATTGTAGAACCACCTCAAAGTATGGATGTGACAGAGTTAACATACGACATGTTGCTGCTAATATCTTTTTATTGATAAGGGAGTTAACCAATGTCCTATACCTTTTTGACCTGTAAACGCAGCGCAGCCAGATACAAATCTCTTGAAGAGTGGTCTCGCTCGGAGCCGATGATCTATTATTTTGCTGAATCGAAAGGTTGGGTCGAAAGGTGTATTGAACAAATTAACAAACGCGACTCTAAACGTGCGACGCCAGTTTCTAACCCTTCTCCAGTCTCTACTAAAGAGAGCGTTGGTGTTGACGCCGATAAAGAGCAGCTAATACCAAAACGTATCCCTAGAGTGCGTGAGCGGGTGTTGGCCGATCAAGACAAATCTAACAAAACGGCTGAGGCTGAAACTAAGCCCCTGAAAGAACCGACTTGCACAAGCTCACCAGAAGTCGTTGATACCTCTTCTATGTCGACTTCAGACTTACCCGCTGACGTTCGAGAAGAGTCGCGTCGAAAAAGGAGAGAAAAGGCTCTGGCTAACAGGAACCACGACATCCTTCCAATCAAAAAGGTTCAATCAGTGAACCCTAATCCGTGCCGTAGGGGAACTAAATGGACTATAGAATCATGTCGTGAAGTCTATATGTCGTTTGCCTCTAAAGATGAATGGCGTAAAAAGCACCCTGTGAGCTATGAAATAGCACGACACAAAGGGTGGATCGGACTGTACGAAAGAGACGCGACTCCTTTAAGCCTGAGCTACGAGGATTGCTTGTCTGATGCAATGAGGTTTAAGACATTTAGTACTTGGAAGAGAAAAAGCAATGCCGTATACATGATGGCTAAAGAGAATCAGTGGCTTGAGGTTATTGAGGCAGCCTTTGGAGAAAGAGTTACACTTGAGAGGAAAAACTTTATTCCTTAACACGACTGGTGGATGTCCACCAGCCGTTTTTTTGTCAGATGTGTTTGTGAGGATGTTCGACCTCACGACTTCGCCTGTTGTTTAGGTTGTATTTTTCAATACCGCTAAAATATTGCTCCGACACATCCATTTCGTCTGGGCGCATTTCATCAACACAAATGCTAGGAAAATGTGAACTATCTTCAAGTAGTAACTTTGGGCAATTAATTGTAATCGAGACACTATCCTTCGAAGCATTTGCACTATCATATTGACCAGTTGCAAGTACAAGTCCTACTACCAAGAAGGCATTGTAAATCTTACTATTCATCCGCATAACCTTATGTTAAAAGATACTGAGACAACCTATCTCAGTGGTGTCATTGTACCACAAAAACCTAAGCAAACACCATAACGAGAACAACACCAAAACCTTGCTGCACAAGGCTTGAGAGTGGTATTATACCTTCGAATTTTAAACTTAAACTGAGACAAAATTAACGTGAATTTCTCTATAACCTTCACGCGCAACTTTAATGTCCTAACTAGTATTACCGTTAACAAAAACCAAGCTTTAGAAATCCTAAGAAGTCCGCATATTGGGTTAGAGTTAGACTTTATCAACGAGAGTCTGAATAATGATTTCGATGTTTTTTGTAAACGTCTTCCTTGTGGGAAAGTTATACATTGGCAGCAAAAGTAAGTGTTCTTTTAATTTAGCTGTTAATATTTTAACATTTAAGAAAACAGTAATGTTAGATAAAGAGCTTAAGTCTGAATTGGAAGAGCGCAATCGTGTTGAGACGAATGATGTTGAACTTGAACCGATAAAGAACAAAGAAGAGGGCGAGTCAGATTTAGATTCTAACCCCGTAATTGAAGAGGATAAAGAAGCGCTTCAGTCAGAAGGTGAGGTGATTAACGCCCCTGCTGTTATGGAGAAAGATAATCCAACTCTTATCTGGATAACTTATTTGATGTTCGGTTTGGGAGTGTTCACTTTAGGACTGTTTTCGCTTGCAGGTGTTATCATGGCGCACGTAAATGGTGTTGATGGCTCAAGTCTCGATAGGGATCATTGTAGATATCTTCAGCGCACATTCTGGTTTGGCGTTATGTGGACTATTGTTGCTTCATTGGTGTTCACAATTTCCCTACCTGTTGCAGTTTTGGGCGGAGCACTTGGAACCTCAGTAATGATGTTGTCTTGGAGCGTTTTCTGGGTTGTAAGTATCTGGTACTTATACCGTGTTTTGAAAGGGTATGTATTCTACGCAAAGCATAAGCACAATTACTAATTGAAAGTATGTTGTTACTATTGTCATAGTTTTGGCACTTCGTCTTAGAAGTGCCTTTTTTTATCATTTTATGTACTTAGCTACAACTTCTGCATTTTCTTGAAGTTCAACAATATCAATATCTAACTTCTTCGAGAGCACATGAATATCCGCAAGCAAATTAACAATACAGGTTTGGATATCATGCGAATGCATAGCTGTGCCATTTTCTGATGCGAATTTATCTAGCGCAGCAAGAGCACGTTTAGCGGACACATTCTCTTCATTCTTAGCCCACGTCTCGGATACATCAACAACCTTACAAAGCTCGGAATCTCGAAAGACCATGTTTTCATAAGGCGTAGGAGTTCCGTCTGGCTCCAACCCCAAGTTCAGATAGACTTTTTCCAACTCCTTGGCAGGTAAGCCTGAGATTTGCGCGTTTTGTAGTAATAAGGAATCGCGGGAAACCCATTGTGAGTGTTCCTTTGGCGCATGTTGCTTAAGTTGATTCATAACCTCGATATGAAACGGAGAGCCTTCAATCACTTTTAACGTAAGCAGTAGCCATGCATCGAAGTCGGTTTCTAGCTTGTTCGCTTCCTGTTCAATCTGGAGTTCGAATTCACCATTCTCGTTTTGAAAAATCCCCCAACCTTCGCGATACGCAATTGCTGCTGCTGTAGCTTTTAGCGGAAAGCTGACTTCAATTTGGTTCTTTTTCATGTTTTATGACCTTTGCTTTTGTTTTAGTTTCTTTTGGTAGCGATTTAGCATAATTGATTAAGTGTCTAGCGCTTTTCATCAGGATTTTCGGGCAATTGTTTTCTGGGTAATCCGTTCCTTTACAGGCGTCCCAGTTCGTGAATAATTCAGTCACGTAATCATATAGGCACGAAAGTGCATCTGAGTCACTCCACTCAACCTCGTAGTACCCTGTCGAAGCTCCATAACCGACGGTGCCTCGAAGTAACATTGGACATGACGTTAAGTTGCCACAGCATCGCTCAAGGCTTTTCCGTTCCCATTTGTAGGCTCCCTTAACTTCTGGCGAGCTTTCTTCATCGCGAGTAGTGAGAAACCGTTCAGAACCTTCCATAATGCCAAGGCGGTCGATTTGGGCGGCAGCAGCTTGAGTTAGTTTTTTGAATATTCTTGGGTTCATTTTGATTGCGGCTTGTGTAGCTTAACTTTTACATACCAATCGCTATTATTTCGAGAGTTGTGTGTGGAATACACCTCACTAAAATCGAACATTTCGACGCTACCGTTTTTTTCAGCAGCTTCTTTTATCTTTTTCTTAAGAGAGCTTCTTGTAACTTGTTGTTCACGATCGAAATATAGGTACTCGACATAACCAAATAAAGAGAGAAGACTATCAAAGATCTCTACTTCGCCACTTGCTTCAACAACAGTGTATCGCATGGTTCACCTCTGGTATTTATAAGTAGAATTTAAGTTAAACGCGCCATGAATAGACAAGAGTGTTTACGTTCCTTGTTTTGCATTGCGTCTTTAATATTGGTCATAATACCACAACAACTTGGCATTGCAACAACAATCTCCTTAATAAAAAAAGCGCCCATCTGAGCGCTTATTTCATAATTTGTAGGTCTGCGGTAAAAGTCCTGCCTCAAACATAAACTCAGGATCTACACCTGAATTCTCGACAGTTTGAGTCTGAAAATCAATGAACTCATCAACCTTCTCAAAAGTAGTTTCCTTCGAATACCCCACCAATAGGTAGTTAGGAGCAATTTCGTGTAAACCATTCTGGTTAAGTTCATCAATGTACAAGACACTCAATGTACTCTGTTCTTCTAAGCGCACTGTCTCGTGAGCTTTTTTGCCACAACAACCAGCTAAAATTAATACAACGAATAGTGATGCAAATAACTTCTTAATGAACATTGATAAAACCTTAAAGTGTGATGCACAGCACATGGAAAACATTTAGTGATAATACCACATGGCTTTGCATCAGCAAGAAGTATTCAGTTCATCTAGTCTAACTGGCGGAATAATAACCGCAGTGCCTTAGATTGATTCAAAGGACTTTAACAGACCCTCTATTTTTGAAAAGTGGCTGCTAGTTAGTCCATTGTGCTCTGAGGTAAACACTGGGTTCAGTGATTTAGGGATCGGGTGTGAATCTTCCAAAACAAGGCAGTGGCTAATCTTTTCAGACTCTATGTACTCAAAGATCTCATCTGAGCGCGAGGTTTTACACGTTCTTTCATAGGGCGTCTTATACGTGAACTCAAGAATGTCCCGATCGGCAATTAATTTGTAAAGGTAAGCTTCGCTCTCTGTGCCGACTGGGTCTGCAAGTTCACCTATGAGATCTGAAATCGTGATACCTCTTATTCGCCATTCTGAGGTGCAAATTAAACTCGCATTGTACTTAAGAGCTAACGAAGCGAGTTTCGCTAGTTTGTCAGCGCTTACAACAACTCCCAACCTTTCTAAATCACTCATACTGTTCTGGTTTGGCATTGCCATTAATTTAGTCCAACCTGAGTAATCGTCTAAAACACCATTGATGTCGACAAATATCCCGACATTTTTTTCAGTATGGGTAGGAGCAATCATTCCCATAATGCCACTCTCTATGCGAGCTTGAGCTACACGTTCCCCAACCTTTGGGGTCGGAGCTTCAATGCGTCCTAGAAAGTGCATACCCTTTGCTGCTTTTTTTCGACCTAACGGGTCTTGTCTTTTGACCTTTATTAGTTCGATATGATTCTTGCCATTGAAGTATGAACCAAAGACATCGAAAAATGCCATTTTTTATCCTTGTGAAGTGGGAGGGGGATCAGTGGATGCGTCTAACATCCACCAGCATCATTAAAGAATATCTAGACACTCTTTAAGCTCAAGGCGTCCCTTGACGTTCATCCAGAGGGTCTGTATCGACTCCTCTTCGATAACGCCTTCTAAGACGTCCTCATCAAAGTTACCTGCCTTGCAAATCTCAATTAACGTAAACACACCAATCGCATCACCAATGAATTTAAGGTTGGCTTCTCTGATATCCTCTAAGCTTGCCTGAAACAGTGACTGTTGCTTAGGAAGGATAGTGAGTTTAAAGAGATCAAAAACAGCACCTGAGACAGCATGTCGATTGTTTGAGTAGTCTTCGCACTCTAGGTGTTTAATTCCATCCTTGGTAAACCCTAAAGTATTGCTCTCTTTGTCGAACTCGAACATTTCGCTAAACGTTTCTAGTTTACCTTCGAGTGCTCTAATAAGTGCAGAGCATTTCTGCGTACCATCAGGCTCTATGATAATTTTATTGAAGCTACACATAGTAGAGCCCATGATGCTCATCATGTTTAGATCAATGTTGATTAATATAGCGTGCAACTTGTCCACGCTTGTAATGTTCCAATTTTTAATGCACTGACCAACGCTGTACCATAGAAGGTGCAGGTCTTCGTCAATTAACTTTGTTTCCATAATAACCTGTAAATTCGTTTAACTACTGTGCCATGTTTGAGGTGATTGCATCGTATATACACCCTCAAACCTGTGTGGCATTATAGCTAAATATAACACATAACCTTGCATCGTTTTACAATGAGCTTTTATTCAAAGATGACCCAACAAACAAACTACGCACCACCACCATTGGTGAAGAGTTTCCCTTTTTGCTCTCCGCTCTATGGTGATGGATATAATCTTAAGCCTGAGCAGTTAGAACGTATGAGTGACTCAGACAACCTGAACATTAAGTCGCTAAAGATCGGACAGCAAGGTATTGATGTAACATTCGATATTCTTGTCCTTGGAATTGATTCCCAACAGAATGTGAGAATGTTCATTGACTCCAAAGGACTACTGAAAGGGCATACGTGCTTAACTGACAAAGAGGCTCTTGAATGTCATTCAAAGATAACAGAATGCATAAACAACTATTCAGACACTAACGGTGTTGGTAGAAGTTGGGGAGTTGCAGCCAATGAGTCACAAGTGGGCTTTAAGCAACATTACCAGTTAAGCCATAATGAAGTTCATGCAAGGTGCGTAGAAACACCTAATGAGGCGATATACCTGTTAAGCGTCCAAGACGAAACAGCAAGGCTCTATCAAGCACAAGTGACAACTGATAAGTCCAATGTCTACTGTGGCGCTACATTCCTAACAGAGTTCGACCCATCAGGTAGCTTAATTGATAAGCGTACGATTTATAGCGCTTTCTTAGACGCAACTTTTATCCCAGTAAATCAAAGAATGATGCGATTCATCCGTGAACCATTCAAGTGTGTTTCGGATTTTGAAACCTATCTAAGTGGGTTGGGTATAGCCGCCGCTCGATTCTCGCTCAATGATGATATCTACGAAGTGTTTTTCGAAGAGGGTGGTGAGAGTTTAATGATCGTGCTCATTGAAGATGCTGAGTGGTTTAATACACCAATGGCACTAGCTGATTTTTTATCTAACAACTCAAATCCACATGCTTCTGAATTTAAGTTGGTTGGCTACAAAGCGGGTGGTGTACTCAAGAAAACAAGCGAGACTTGTGAAACTACTAGTGATGCAAGTTACGTCGAGTGCTCTTGCTGTTCTTTAAAATGGCATGATGAACCCCATAGAAAGAATGTTCTGCAAGCAATTAAGGCTTTGTCCAATAGTAAGCAAGTCACTTGCCCTAATTGTCATCAGGAAGCTTTTGTTTACGTTAGCTTTAATGATCTAGCCATTTTGGATGGAGGTTGTTGATGCTGGTGGATGTTTTACTGAATGAAGGATGTAGATAATGGGTCTCCGATTAAGTACAGGTCTTGTTGATTCTCGCGGCAGGGAGATTTTCACCAAAGACGAGATTTGTGTGATGTTAGATGACAAAGATGATACTCATGGTTCTTATTGCATCTACAAGGTTGAATTACGGGGTCTGACTTCGATGGTTGTTTATGTTCGCTCAGAGAAAGGGAGAGTGTTCCCTAGTAACGCATCTTCAGCGCCATTGCACACCATGTACGATTACAAGGATTTCTGCTGCCCATCAGTGAATCTGAAATCACTAAAGCCACTACATGAACTATTTATTACGGAAGGTGAAAGATGACGAAGTCATTATTGGCAAAGTTCTTTACGAAGCCTGTGAGAAAATGCGATTTCTCCGCCAAAACCAAAGAACAGAAGATAGAGATCATCAAAAGACCTTCTCGAATCAAGCATGAAGAGTTAATGGAGCTTGCTAAAGACGTCTCAGTGGAAGTGAGGTGCACGGTCGCATGTCATTCAGAGGATTATCAAGACATCCTAGCTATGCTGGCTTCAGATGAATCCGTCCTTGTGAGAACTTGGGTAGCATCGTTAATTAGGTACGATGCTAGCAATTCAAATGTGATAGAAAAGCTTTTAGTCGGAGCAGACACATCACTCATGCGCATTTTGGCGAGTCGTTTTGGTGGCACCTCAAGTCTAGTTCGCGACATAGCCTTAAGTCATCCAGACGATGTTGTCCGAACAATGGCACTTGAATCATTTGGTTTTTCGAAGTTTCTAATCGATCCTAGTGTATTGGAAAGTTTAATTGCTGATGAAAGTGAGTCAGTCTTGTACGCGCTCTTGAGTGTTGTTGACTCAATGATGGATCAGCAAGCAATTAGATTAATTGCAAAGTCATGTTCAAGCCCACTGGTGCGCAGACTAGCATTGGTTTACGAACTCGAAATGCCTAGCGATGAAGATAGAAACGGCTTTCATGCTCAAATGGCAAATGATGATAATTGGCTGGTTAGAATAGCGCTTGCTTACTACACGACATCGACTAAGGCTATCGCCATGCTTGCTGAGGACAGCAACTTGAACGTGAGACTTGTTGTTGCAGCAAGAGCAGGTTTCGCGGATGGTGATGTCCCGAACAGTGTGGTTGATTTGTTTTCAGGTGAGCAAGAAAAAGATATGTATAAATACTCTTTGGTGATGTCAAGGTATCACACTGACGCTGTCCAACTACTACCAGAGGTTTTTCTCAAATATATCTTTTACGGACAGCAAGGTTGATTTTTTACAAAGCCCAGCGTCTCTGCTGGGCTTTTTTTTGCTAATGAGTGGTTTTAGTTGATTGCACTTCAAGTACGGGTCTAGATGGGTGAAACTCATCACACGTTTCACAAGATGGAGATGAATAAAATGGCGTACCAACAATCGTAGCAGTCGACGCTATAATTCCTAGGCTTAATGCACTTAGTAAGTAGTAACAAGGTAATGTGGAGCCTCTTATTTCAGGATTGCCCATGAGATATGTGATGATGTGGTGTATTGATATTACTCCTATAAGGAATAATCCTAGTAAAAATAAATGATGGAGTTCTTCTGATAGGAAAAAGCCACCAGCTAAAATAGCCCAAATAATAAACAATGGGGTAGGACGTTTTATTTGTTGGAAATATTTGTTAATTCTGGTTTTTTTTACATCAGTATTGAGGTGTGGCATTTCTAATTAGCTTAAAAAATAAAAATGTTACTGTAAATAACCGAAAATTGCCCTCTTTAATGCCTGCTGATAAATCAAATCATCATGAACGAGATAAACACTCTGGTGTTTTCTGGCTAGCAAAGTAACTCTTGTTAATAGTTTGGCGCCAAAGTAAAACGTACAAAATCAACAGGTTACAATCAGCGCCAAGTTTCCAGAGGTCTGGAAACTTCACCTTTTAGTTGAAACCATTTAGGTTTGATGTGATTTAACAATAAAAAACCTGAGATGAAAAAATCCTTTAGTTTTCTAAATAATTATTAGATTGTGAATTTCATAATTCATAAAAGATTTAGGTAACTTAATATGAGAAATTATATGAAAGCACTAATATTTCAAGATGAAATTAATTTCCGACCTATCCCACTGTTTTTACATGAAGAATCGAATCTTTTAAAAGCACTTATTAGAAAGACCTTGCAAGATGCCTATTAAGCCTGTAGATTAGGAGTTATCACCTTATTAGGTAATTTATAAGAGATATAAAAATGAAAATAAAAAGCAAAAATATCCAAGAGGCGGCATTAAAAGAGAGCATCGAAATTCTGCATAAATCTAACAGAATTACCGCAAGCGGCTGTGCTATCGAAAATAAATACTTGCCTTATTTCTTAACCAAATATCCCAACACTTGTCCAATTCAAAGCGATGAGAAAACAAAGCGTTGGTCTCTACCAATCCCTGTGCAAACAAATGGTATCAGACGGGCTGAAAAAGCATTAAAGCTTATTGAAAAGAGTGTGGGTCTAAAGATGTTTGAGTTCGTCCACGCAGTTGAGAATCGAGGTGTAGTGTTTAACGAGGGATTTGCCAACGAAGGGGTTGTCAATCAAGATGGTGAAATTCTTGAGTACAAAGTAACAAAAAACTCTTTGGGCTGCGTAAACACCAACCCTGAAGCGAGCGAAATTTACTACCACCACAAGCTAACTGGCTCCCCACATAACATCGACGGTGTGTATTATGTGAATCTCGGCTCTCACAAAAGAAAGGGCGGGGCACGAGATTACAGTTATCTTTCACCTTTAAAATCGCACGAAATTGCAACGCATGAGATGATGCATGTCTTGGGGATGTTTGGGCATGTAGATGGTTTTGGGGAAGGTAATCAAAGAATATCGAAGGGGACACTAAGAGCGCTTAAGTTGCTTTACCAGAATGATGCTGGCACCCCTTATGACTCACTAAAATTTCAATAGAACTTAAATCAAGGCGACAGCTAATGCTGTCGCTTAATGCTAGATAGCTTTAGGCTCTGCAATTAATTTTCTAGGTATTTCGCTACGCATTCGTTCAAGCAATGGCGATTTAAAATAGGTTCCGTCCGAATTTATATAAGGTAAGACTATTACATCAGCGCTCCAATCAATAACACTGGCAATATCTTCCTCTGTGACAAAACAATCATTCGGGATGAACAGTGTTTTTCTTGGGCAAAACGTAGCTGAAAGATTACTTGGAGTTATAAAATAGTTTGATGGAAAGTACTCTGAGGTCTCTATGAATGCAGGGCAGGTGTTCGAACTTTTTTCGTAAGTGTTACCGATCGAGCTATAAGGTTCTGAGCGTGGACTTTTGATGATTTGGGCGTGAACCATCTGAACTATTGGATCGGATGAGTGGACTATCACATGCATACCGTTGTGTGTGATTTCTTTTGCAATGTTAGTTCCGAAGCCACCAGTGGTACAGAACATTCGACTCAATGTATCTCTAACTTTCATCATATGCTCTTTGATAGGCTTCCATTTCTCATGGGCAGACTCAGCCACCACAACGTCGGCGGACTTTAAGGCGTTTTCAATGTTTAGTCCTAATATGTCGTTTATTAACGCCTTGGTGTTTCCTGTGATGTGATCACCACCGAGTTTGTAAACCATTTCAATCTCCAAGGAGTTTGCCGCAAACCATTCGCGAACATGCATCAAGTTTTCAGCAACATAGGTAGCTAAACCGTACATGACATCACTCTGAGATTTGTTTATTACTTTTAATTTCAGTTGAGTGTCGATGTAGGTATAAATGATAGCGTGAATCACATCACTATTTAGCAAGCAGGGATCAAGTCTCATACATCCATGTTGGTCTGAAATCTCAAGAATCTTCTTTTGTTCTATACCTATTGAAAGTAGCTTGTTCTTTATTTGGCTTGATGCTTGGTTCGAGCATAACCAATAGCTACCAGAACCAGAAGAAAGTTTTTTATTATGCAGGCTTACGAGCGTATCAAGTTGTTCAATTAGACTACCAAACACAATGAAGTTGCCTTGTGGGTCTTTTGTAAGACTTTTCTCGGACTCAGTCCTGTAAGTAATTTTTTTTAGAGAATTACTTACAACTTCAGACAATGTACTGATTATTTTATGCGATCTGTTATTTTTGTGATTTCTTTTAAACATTGAGGTGAATTATTTTGCCTGAATATATTTATTCACCGCTTATAAATCAAATAATGAATGGTAGTGCTTGAGCTAGCTGGTGGCACCTCGACAAAGACTTGATGAGTTTATAAGGGAACAATAATGGACTTATAAAGTCGTGTTCGGTGACTTTCAGTTATAAGTGTAAAATAATTCCCTTATATTGAATGGATGTAGTGCTGAGGACGAATCAGTTCCACTCACTTCGAATTGCACAGTTCTAGATTAGGATTGCATTCCGTCGTTCTATTTGTTTTGAAATACGTATAAACTACCATTACTTTGCCTCACAAGCCGTCGCATTAAGCAAGGAGATCGCAATTGAACACATGGCAATTCGTAGTACCAGAAAGTGACTTAGATTCATCTAAAATGCTAATTCATGGTAACTTCATAGCAGAAAAAGCATCAGGTTATTACAATGGCAATAAGACTTCTTGGCATGTCTATGAGGTTGAATGGATAGTAGGTGAATTTGAGCGACATCAGAATTATGAATGTGATTTAGGTGCCAAGGTGATCAATAAACAAGGTTACGAGTTTAAGTCCGTTCGCTCTAATGGCTCCGTTTGCTTTGTGACCGTAAGAAAGATTGATAACACCAATAAAAACCAAGCAAAAAAGATTCTACGTGAAGAGTACGCGAAAAAAGGGCGCATTGTTTCTTGGTCAGAAAACGAAAGTAAAACCGAAGTTATTAAACATGAGCAAACCGACGTTCAATCAAGTTAATCCAACTCAAGGTTAATGCCTTTTTGTGTAGCGGTGTCGGATCGACCTTAAGATAAGTGAGTAGTTAGGTTATCACTACTCACTTGACTACGATTTAGCATTGCAACACCATGATAACACTCTTTGTCCTAAGTGGTTTTAGGTACACATAAGCACAGGTGTATTATGTTTCCTCTAAAATGTTTCCTCTAAAGACTTGGATTCAATTCTCACTCATTTTTTGGTCAAGTTCAAAGAAGCGCTCAAAGTGAACATCATTTGACTCATTCTATTCGAGCAGGCTTGCTCGGGAAAACTCTTGGCGCAAATTGGAGTCCACAAGTACGAGTAGAAGAACTTATGCACCAATCCTCAAGTTCGTTCGAGTATTGCTTTTCATAATGTATTGGATTGTCTTCACGATACGCTGCGTCAGCACAAAGTAGAAGCGGCTAAGTTAGATGTCGACGTTGCGATCTAGCGGCAATTGGAGGCTTGATCTGATTTGTACTCTTGCTTGTTGAAGGTCGAACTTGAACTCGAATGTTCGCTTAAGCAAAAGTGTAGTGAAAACATTCACAGTTGGGATTTTGAAAACCTTTCCGACTTGATTAATGAACTTACAAACGAATCTGTTTTTAAAAACAAACTAGAAAACCTGTGAACCGAAATCTAAATATTTTTAAATAATGCCACTTTTAGGTTGACTGTCACGTTTTTGTGTCGCATTATTTATGTCATCAAGAACGTGACAATTCAGGTTTCAATTATGATCTTAAAATGCTTATCAGTCATTGGTACAGAACAGATCCGCTTAACAAAAACGATTTACGAGCAAGTTATCAAGCTCGCGGGGACTAGTAAATTCTCAAAAGCTCAAGTTGTTATTGAGCGAGCGATTGCTGTAACGCAAGAGCTTATGAAGGATAAGTCAGAAGGCGTACAATTCTATGAAGTTGATGCTACTGGTGAAAAGTTCTCATGCAATTTTGTGTTTGAGATCCCTGAGATTAAAGAAATGGCAGAAGAGAGACAACGTGTCTCAAGATCGATTTATGAGGATGTGTGTGGGCTAACTGCATCAAAAACAATTAATGAAGCTCTCCCTCATTTGCAGCTAGCGCTTAATGTTTATCAATTGATTTTTGATTCAGTTGATAAAGGTTCAAAATTTTTCAGTGTTGATGCGCAAGGTAATACTTGCCAAATAAAGTTCATTTAAGGCATGAAGTATGGAAACGATAAAAGGTTTGGCGCTTGGCAGTATTGAAAATCACTATAAGAAGTTTTCTAAGGCAAAGCGTGTAGAGACACTGGACATAATGAAGGAAGGTGCTCTTAAGAAGGTTGATGGTTTTAAACTACCTACAGCAGAGAGAACCACGGCAATCACAGCTATTAACTCAGCATACGAAAAACGAAAACGTGAACTAACAAGTTTCGTTGGTGATGTTGTCAAATCGGCAACCTCTCGCGTTAAAGAGTTGCAGTCGCAAGGCTTAACGCCAGAACAACAATTAGCTCAGGCGTTAAGTGCCTTGTAGTTTAAAAGGCTCCGTTTTTGGAGCCTTTTTTTGTGTACATGAGCTAAAAACAATTAGTTTTTAAGAATGTTTAAGTACTGTAAGCCTTTTTCCGTAATTTGGTAACGGTATAGGTTGTCACATCTTTTTTGTAGTCTAATTTTTTCTGTTCGATTCATATTGTCCTTAGCCAGCTCTTTGAAGCGTGAACGGCGCAAACTGAAACTTCGTACAAAATCGATAGATTCAAGCTTCTTTAGTGAATTTGGTGCTTTTCTGTAGTCGTAATCGAGGTTCTCACTTGAAGAGCGCTGTAGCATCTTTTCTTCTGCGGTCGAAAGCTTTGTTTGGATATTAGCCGCGAAGTAACCTAAGTCCTCTAGAGAAAGTTCATCTTGAGCTGCTTTATTACAAGCTTCGAAGAATCCGCCTTTGAGTTCAATGTAGTTAGCACCTTCAATACCGAGACATGCCATGTTGTTTGAGGCAATAATTAGCTGGTAGTTTTCCGAGACATCTGGGCGTGATAACACCTTCTTCCATAAGATAATTTGTGCGGGAATACTTAGTGCCGCCTCTGGCTCGTCCAATAATACAGTTCTTTGCCCTAAAGGGATGGTTGCCTTCAAATTCTGGTCGAGTGCAGCCCTAGTACGGTTTGCGTACAAAGTATTTGAGTTCAAGAGCTCTTGTTGAACTGAAATTTCTTTCGGCAAGCTGTCGTCTGGATTTAAAAGATATTCAATAAATGGGATTAATCGGCGGTTGCATTGCTCCCCCATAGACTCTGTACTTGATTCGAGCTGTTCGATTACACCTTGAGAGTACATGTTGTCATCGATGTAACCGCGACTTAAGCCCATAGCACGCCTTGGATCGCCAAAAACAATTGGCTGACCGTCGTGAGACACGGTGTATGGGCTTTTTATTGTTTGCGCCTCTTTGCCCGAAAGAATTGTATCTTCCCAACGAAGATCCCTAATCCAACTATCCGTAACAATACTAACACCAGTATGTTCAGCGGCTAGGTATTGAGAGATGGCTTTTAGGATTGTTGATTTACCTGAGCCGTTTGGCCCTAAAATTATATTCAAGCCTTTTTTGAACTGAATTCTTCCTCCCAACCTATGAAGGGAAGGTAGGTTATTGCCATAGTAGTCTGAAAATTTTTCACTCAGGTCGAAAGTTATCTCTTCAATCATTTTCTATTGCTGCTTATTGGATTTTTCTATTGGGGATGGGCTTTAATTCAGCGTGTTCAAAGTTAAAAAGCTGCCGCTAAATATCCATCGTAATCATCACAGTATTTATCTGAACAGGACATAAACTCATGTGGATTGTATTGCCAAACAATCTTGCCACACGTAGGACAGTTCCAGCGACTTTTACCGCTAGATTGCTTCTTTCGTGATTTCCTAATGCCTACAATTCCAGCAGATGAAATCATCTTTCTTCGATTGATATCTTTTTCTTGGAAGTTCCTTCTGGCGATCTGATCGGTATGTGATTTTGGAACAGCAACCCACACATCAGAACACATATCTTTAAGTTCTTGCTCATTAAAAATCAGAGCTTTGGTATAGTCGAAGCTGTTATGATCTTCAGTCGCAAAAGCTAAGTTATTCCCATCCCAATATCCTTTACGATACACGACATATTCATCATTTTCGTCTTTGCTCTCTGGGTACTTTAGCTTAATAAGCTGACAATCAACCTTTAATATTGAAAGGTCTTCGACGTGATCTGCACTCAGAAACAATTCTTGTGTTGTGCCGTTTCGTAAAGAGCCAGAATCAACTTCCTTTTGAGCTGCATCTAGAGTAAAAACAAGTGCCTCATCGACATCGGAAACGTAACCTCGTTCACCGTGGAACATAACGTTACTCCCAACACACCCGTGGGGTGATGTTTTTAAGAATCGGTTTCTTTTCATTTTTTTCTCAAGATAAGTATCTAACAACCACAACCGCGCTCAAAGACTTCGTACCCAAACATCTGACCAAGAACAGATGTTTCAGCTGCACTCTTTGCTTCTGACTCGGAAGTGAAAGTGGCTAAATTAGGCTCTGCCATCGTGGAGTCTTCTTTATTCATTAGAGGGGTGCAACCACCGTTTTGGGTCGTTAGCATTACAAAAAAGTCGCCTTTATTCGATGAACTCATCGTTACCTCGTAGTTATAACTGATTTTGTGAGTGAGTTAGTTAGCGCACGTATAATATCTTGGCTTCCAAACTCGGGGTATGCAGCTATAGTGCCACAAATGTTCTGTTCAATAAAGTTTTGGTCATCACTTCAAATTAATTAAACTTAAAATAAACAGAGAATGGATAATAACTACACACTAGTTGACGCTATTGAAGGTCTCACAGTTGCAGATTTTGACCCATGGATGCTTGCAAACAATGCGGGGATCGGAATTACATCCGATAGGACTCTACAGTTTGTAGTGCTTGATGATAAGGATCAGGCAGTTGGAGTGGGGTTCTCAGCAGTTGATGGTGATAAATTCGAATTTGATGTTGCCGTTATGGAGGGCGTTCAGGGTGGCGGAATTGGGACAGCTATTGTTGATGCTCTCATTGAGCTTTATGAACAGGAAAATATCGATGGCAACTTAACTCTTGAAACTTATGTCGTAAACCCTGCGATGGAGCATATCTTAAAGAAAAAGGGATTCGAAGTATCAAGACTCGCTGGAGATACGGTTTATATGAAGAAATCGGACTCACTTGGGAATAAAACGAGGTTGTACCATGCTACCTCGTCTGATTATGATGAGTTCGATTTGCGTTTCACAACGGGTCAATTGGGCATTCATCTAGGCACTCTTGAGCAAGTAAGAGAAATTTCTGAAGAGCTGCTTGAAGATGAGGGTGAAGTCTTTTTGTTTGAGGTTGATATTGACACTTCAGATATATCTAAGATTGCTAGACTTACCGATCAGGGGGCATGGAGTAGCGCTTCGGCACTACATTGCGCATCAAGAATGCTGGGTGCAGAGGTAAATGTTTCGGGTGGAGAACGCGAGATGAAATCTCTCCTTTCATCAAAAGGGGTTAAAATTGTAAGGTACGAAAATGCCTTCGAGGGGAATGGGACAGAAGACTCATTTATCGTCCTTGACCTGTCCTACATCAAAGGTGCCGCAAAGCACGCATTCGATAACAGTTTCGAACTAGATAACTTCCTTGAGGAACGAGCGGAGCATCAACCAGTTTTGCCACCAGCTCCAACAAGATTTGAGAACAAGCTAAAGAGGGCAATTTCATCACAGTCGAGTAATAAGCCTGAATTGGCTAAGGTGCAACAAAGGCACGCACCGAAACCATAAACTTGCATTCGCGATGTTGTTTGTTTACCGTGAAATAAAACAACATCGTGATTTATTTATATTCGATTCACCTTTTATGGGCATTTTTGCCATTGATTGCACTTGCACTTGATTACCATGTAATTGCAATACTGTGTTTATTAGCACAGCTACAAATCCTTCCAAACATGGGTTACCTGAGTTACCTAAAAGAGCGAGCCAGTTCCGCGCAGTCTTTTCTTGACGATAAAGATTCATACTTAAACTCAAATAATTGGTTATTGCCATCAGTTATCAAAAACAAGCTTAGAGAGATGAGAGAGGCGACAGCTTCTGAAAACTCATACTCAATACGAATTGCGAAAAAGTTAGCTGAAAACAACCCATTCAATTGGGTGGGCAAATTGGTTAATACAGATGGTGCATTGAAGCACGTCGAACCTTTCTATCTAGTAGTTTTACACGTTTTTATATTTCTAGTGGGTTTGCACTTTTTGAGCATACCTTTTGAAGGCATTGTTGTTCCAGAATGGATGTTCTGGGTCATTTGTGCACTAGGTGTATTGTCTTACATTCTTGCGTCGACTAGAAAAAGATCTAACTATGACTCACTGATAATCGCTCTTTGTATTGTTGTTTCAATCAGCAGTGCAATACTTATATCGCAAGTGCTGGGTAAGTCTGAATACATCTTTGGTCTTGGGAATACTGAGGTAGCTGTAGTTATGTTTTGGTTTGCATCGCTTCTTCAATTGTTTGTAATTTCAGTCACAAAGAAAATTCCTCATATCGATTTTGTAAAATCTGTCTACAAAAACGACTACAACAAACCAATGTACAGAAGAGGGTTATCAACTTCTCTTAGTCTGTTAAACATTTTGCCAGTATCATTGAGTTTAGGCGTACTTGCATTTAACACATTCGGTAGTGTTGATGGATTACCTAAAATTGTTGTTTGTCTGGTTGCGATCGTTTCCCCAATACTAACTTCCATTGCTCTCACTTTACGCACATATACGATGAGCTTTACGGGTGGCTACACAATTGACAGGGTTGCACAAAAAACAACAATCTCTGCTGTAAAATTAAGTTTGATCTGGGCACCAATGCTAATGGTTTTAGGTTCGCTTTTATACCAGAATGCACTATCAAGGCACCTTGAGCCAATTAAAAACAGTTCATTGGACGATATATTCATAGGCTCATACCAAAGTACCATTATGATTGATTTCGAGAACAATAATGTATCTAGATTTAGAGTTTTAGATGTCAATGACATTCTAGGTGAAGGGGAAGTGGATTCATCATTAAGGGATGCTATCTCTGGTCTCGCAAGCACAATGTACAGTCATGCCAATGGGTTGCAAGATGACCTATTCAACCAAAATGCACTTCTGCTTTCAAAAGAGATTGCGTTAGCTCTAAAATCTGATGGTAAAGAACAGGAGTATTCAGACTTCCTTTTGGCGCATTTTGATAAATACGTAATCCCTTCTATGAAATCACTTGCGAGAGAAGAGGGTGGAGAGCTTTTTGAGGAGGCTATAGAGCAATATGAGCAAGCAAAAGTGGGTATTTACGCTCCATTTTCTGGCAAAGGTTTGGTCGAGATGTCGAGATATAAAGCAATTAAACTTTTATCTTTGGGCGTAGTCATTGACGCTTTTAATGATAGAGACAAAAAGCTCAACGACAAATATTTTGAACACGCAAACCCAGAAGATGTTTACTCTTTGTATGGTAAAATAGAGACAACGGTGAATGAGTTAATTAAATCAAATGGTCGTTGTAAAATTTACAACCCTATCAATTGCCTAGAGTAGTTAGGCTTTGGTTGGAATGATGGGCACCGCTATGGTGCCCATTGTTTTATCTGATGACCTTCAATAGTGCCTTAGTGCGAGCTCTTAATCTAGAAACAAGATCAAAAGTGTACTCACCAAAAAAACGACTTAATCCGATGAAAGCAGTCTTTTGGCAGTGCTTACAAGTCCCTTAGCGTTGAGGTTAGTTCTACTAGCGTCTAGAACAAAATCCAAAGCAGATTGTTTAACACTTTCAAGGCGCTCTTCTCTAGTTTTTCCGACAGGAGCAATAGTTCTTGTCACGATCTCATCATCGAACGCTACAGCAAGATGAGCAATTGCACTGTGCATAACACCATTATGTTCATAGTCTGATTCATACCCCGTTGTTGCAATAGCTACATCAGACCCGAAAATTTCACGACACCCGATTGCCATTTGCTTAGCCACTTCCGTGTCAACACAATTCGTTCGCTCAGCAAGGTCTCTATCAACTTTTAGGATACTAACCTTGCTTTCTAGGCTGTATGCGCAAATCCCGCCTAAAAAGAAATTAGAACAGCCGCTGATAGCTGTGTAGTGGGCTTGAATTCTCCCACCAGTGATACTCTCAGCTGTTGCGATCTTAATTGTTCCGTCATGGTTCATTTTTCTACTTCTCTTGCTGGTTTGTTTTTGTGGTCTCATACTCATCTTGAGCGATAAGAACGACTGTTGGAATGAGCTTTAGATCGTCAAACGCGCTACTATTCTGATTTAAACTCCTTAAATCCGTAACACCTAATTGATCAGCTGGTAGTTCAATAACAACCTCGACTTTTTTGTTATCTCGGCTCATTTTTGCTCGTTTAGTGAAATCACTTAAACAAAAAGCATACAAGCCTTTTGTTTCTCTAATTTCTGCAATAGCTGAATTCAAAGCATCTTTGTTTGCACAACTCATTTTGATTCCTTTTTTTGCTGTGGTTTTCAAAAAAATCACACTGGCATTGCAACACCAATTGTGGCATTATACCTCAAAATCAAAAACATATGAATCAAGATAATTATGACATGCAATTTTGAAACTCTTTCAAAAAACAATCACCACGGCGTTGTAGATATTGTTCTTAGGACTTTTAGTGACTTTGAGAACATTATGTGTGCAAACCAGATTCATTCAAATCGAGTCTTAAGTGTTCATGTTATCTTGGATATAAGAGGTCGACCACCTATGCCAATGTCACTTCTGTCAGGGAAAGGTGTGGTTTCCATGCAATCATACAAAATGCAGGTGGCGTGTGGTCGAGAACTGGACTGCCTTGGGAAACAAATGATCAAGGTGAGCGATGACATTTTACGCGTTTGCTTGCTTACACCTACAGTTTTCGGCATATCAATAAAAGAAGTTTACATGAGTGACGATCTGAAGTCGGGCAGCGTGGAGTATGTTCACTTCTTCTCTACTGATGGAACGGTCACTACTAGAGCACCATTAAACAAAGAGATTCTGGATTTCTAAAAGACTTATGGTTTTTTTGTTCATAACCTCCGCTGCAATAGCGCGACGGTTAAATACAGTTAATTTTCACTTAAAGGATATAAAGTATGATGAGTATTGAAGAGTTTGCAGATGCACTCAAGAACCTACCAACACCAACTTCAGCGAAACTCTCTGAAGAGATGCTGACTATAGCTAAGGAAGGCGGCTTCGTGGTCATTAGCGGTGTTAAAGACGACTTGCTATACATGAATGGTGCAGTGGTTTCAGAGACAGACGTGTACTCGGGTGAGAAAATTTACTTCGATTCCAAAGGCTTCTTGCCAACAGACGATGAATGTGAATGTGAAGAACTTGAAGCAGAACGTTTGGAGCGATTAGGTAGTGCACATCTCATCAATGCTGAATACGACCAAGATGGCTTCATCTGGAAACTGGGCACAGAGGTTAAACACATCAATCTTGTGGTCGAGAGTAAGGCGGGCTACAAGGCTCAAAATATCATTCTCGACATTAGTGATTTATGAGCAAAAGATGTGTTGATGGTTTTGTGACCTATTGAGTCTAGGTTGTAGCGGTGCTCGGCATAGAACAAGCAGTGGTTACCCATAACCTATTGATTGTTAAATGTTGACATCGCTAATTTATCAACTATTATCGCTAGTAGGCAGTTCACAGGCCAAGCCATCAGATGCTGGTAAACCGACAGGTAGTGATAAAAACCCCCTTAATTCAGACATATTCCTTTAAATCAAGGTGTCTAATTAATTTCCGCATCTGTATAGAAATTAGACTGACATCGACAAGGATAATGTTATGCCTAAAATTCTCTATGCATCGATGAGAAAGCCAACGTCGATCTCCAAATCCCTTAAATCAAGATTCGGAATTGCAAACCTTTCAGAAGCGAAAGAGGTTGTGTCGAGGTTATCTGGATACTCAGACTGGGTTCATCTGAAAAGGGAAACCCTCAAAAACTCAAACCTGTCAAACTCAGAACTGCATATAACTTCAGTCCATCTTGAGTCCATTGCCGCGCAAATCGAAAGAGAGCTTAATCTATCAAGGCGAGATTCACGATTTTTGGTAGCGACTAACTTTCCGTTTTTGCCTACTAGTGCTTGCCATCTTGCATACTATTTTAGTGAAGACGACTTAAAGTCGTATCATTTACTAGGTAATCCAGAAGCCGTCGACAAAGATATGCCAGATGATGAAGTACAACCTTACCTAGATATACGTCTTGAAATTGTTCAGGGGCTCTGGAATGAAAGACCTACCTATGAGCACGCTGCATTGTACTGGCAAATGGCAGATGTAGATAACTGCGCTAGGGCGCAGGTTCATCTTGGTATGATGATCTACACTGGGACACTTGGCATCAAAAACTACAAGGATGCCAGTGAACTCCTGCTTAAAGGTTTACCATACAGATCTAAAGTCATGTTTGCTGACTCTGTCATATCCCCTACAGGCAAAGATTTATATGAGATGCAAAAACATATCCCTAAGTCATGGTGTATGGCAGCTAAGGCTATAAGAGAGCACGCTGACTACAATAATTTTGAAAGTCATATGACTGCACTCGACGCTGTTCGTAAAGGTTTTGACTACGCCAATAGACTAGTGGGTAAGGCTGATGTAAGTGAAATTCTTGCTTCCCTACACTTAGTGGCGGCTGAACTCCTAGCTGAATTAGTTATTGTACATGGTTGGATGCCAGAAAAAGACGATGTTCTTAGTAACCCTATCGATCACCTTGTTTATGCTTCCAAATATGGTAATGAGTTTGCAGAGGGAGAAAGACTCAGATACGGCAGTTACCTTAATGCAGTTGAAAGTGGCAATGGTTTCTCACCAGAAATGAACTCTGAGCGTGTGATGCTTTACATTGTGTCTGAGATGGTAGGTTCTCACGTACCTGCTGCACGAGAGGTTGTTTTCCAGACCTTAATGAGGAACGTAAAAGAACAAACTGCTCTTTATCGTGCCCATCCACACATTTATAGCACTGCATTCGATCTTCTTTTTCGAGTACGCAAAGACATACAAGAGTGGTCTCACAACAAGACTGATTTCTTGTCGTTGATTTCAGGCAATCTATCTTACTTCCTAGAAGGCGGAGAGCACCAAGATGCAGCTGTTGATCTATGTATCGATCTGGCTGAAGAAGGTAACCCATTTGTTTTGCACGATGCCTTGATAGCTGCGAAGACTCATCGGTCTGAGACAATGGATGTAATCTTACTTGGTGAGAGAGGTGTAGCAGCCATCGATCCGCGAACCCTGAACGAAGCAGGCTTGTCACAATACCAGAAGAACAAAGAGTTTATTTTGGATTTAAAAATTGAAAGGTTTGCCTCGAACCTTGAGGAGCTTGATGATGAACAGATTGAGGAGCAATTCTTAGGCTTAAAAGAGGAAGCAGATTACCTAGCAAATGAATACGGCTTTTTGTTTCCAGCATTTAAGCTTATCTATTTCGCAAGATCTATTGAGCAACTAGAAGAAATGTTCATCGTTGCGCGGTTGTGGGTTGAGTCATTGTACAGGCTTGTGTTACGCCCTGACTTTACCCCTCATGAGCATTCAGATGTTACCGCCGTCCCAAGAATTAAAATGGAATATGGCTGCTACCTGACCTTAGAAGGTGACTACATAAATGCTAAAGAGCCATTAGAGGAAGCTGCAAAGGATTATCCTGACGCTAGAGAAGCTCTTAGTTTTGTGAAAATGTTTACCTAATCACGCTTGTTTAGATAATAAAAAAAAAGGAAGAGCTATTCTTCCTTTTTTTTGTTGTCTGGAGTTGACCTAGATGAATTTACTTCCAGTTAAGACAAAGCGCCCAAGTCATGATTGGAATCTAGCTAGCGATCTGTGTTTGGTCATATTAAGCATCTAATTTGGTCGAGGTTAGCTTGGGACGAACCTTTACTTGTCCCATCTCACCCAAATCAACATCAAAATCTTCTCCCGCCCTGTGAGCTACACTCATTAATAGCTCCGCCATTGTCTCAACAGTTACTTCGATACCCAATGAATCAAGGGCATCACACACGAAAGCTTGTAAATCTTCTTTGCTTTTAACTTTAAAAGTCATTCTTATTATTTCCCTGTACCACGTCTAATGTTTCCATAAGCAGCAATATGTCTAAAGTCAGCCAATGGCGGCACTGAAGCCTTAGACTTACACACGCCAAATCTTGAAATTGTATGCAACCATTTTAGACACCTAGCCAGTCAAGTCAAATGTTTTCAAAAACTATTGCGTTATTGATTTCGTGTCTGGTAATGTATAATCAAACAACAATTATAAACAGGAAATTTTGTTGATGAATCAATTACAAAAGCCTCTAACAAAAGAGGATTATGTAGGTAAAAAGGTGCTAGTTTTAACTGGCGCTGGTATTTCAGTTTCTGCTGGCATTCCTTGTTATTGGGGCGAAAACGGAGCTTACAAAGCGTTGGAACAAAAATATGGCGCTCCAATTGAAGATGTTCTGTCTGGTACAAACCTTAAACGAAACCCATCTCAAGTTTGGTCGTACATGAAAGAGTTGTTCGACAATTTCGACGATGTAGCACCAACCTTAGCTCACAATAAACTCGTAAAACTTGAAGAGCAGTCAGATGAATTCCATTTGGTAACGCAGAACTGTGATGGTCTACATACAACAGCTGGCAGTAAAGCAGTACACGAGGTGCACGGCACTGCACATAACGCTGTGTGCACGGTTTGTGGCGAGATTGAAGATAACTACTTGCCTCAGCTTGCAAACGTATCTATTCCACGCTGTACAGGCTGTGGTGGCCATCTTCGTCCTAACGTTGTCTTGTTCGAAGAAATGCCGAAAATGGATTACCCAAAGCTGGTGGATTTTGCAAGAAAAGCTGATTTACTGATTGTTGTGGGTACACAGGCATACTTCTCGTACATCACAGATCTACTGAATAATTTCGCAGCTACAGGCGGGAAGTCGATTTGGGTAGATGTAGAAAAGCCTGAGAATCTAGTTCTTAATTGGCAGATCTCTTTCAGTTACACAGAAGGGCTTGAGTACTATACCGAAGGTGCGGATAGTTTCTTTCAAAACATGATGCCAGAGCTATAAGTTTTTCATCCTTGGTATCGCTCGGAATGAGCTGTTTGGAGAAGTGCTAGATCGATTGTTATCTAGCACTTTTATTTTACTTTCAATAGATTTGATTAACTCAAGGTTTTTGGTGTGTAGTGGTATTCAATGTAGTGCATAGCCATATAGGGCTAAATATCTATCCACTCATCTTTAGCCAATAGTTTCCAGCCACTTGGTTTTTGTCACTTTTTTTAACCTGACAAGTTTTAGAGTACGTTATATAACGGCTTGTTCGGTGATGTTGACGATGTGGACTAAACAGGATTCACCACGCTTGTCTTCTTCCACCAGACATTTAGAGACAATCTCTTGGACATCTTTTGGCTCTAATTTTCTACTAACAGACAATTTTTCCGCTGCGATCTCTTTGTCTGCAAGTCTTTGTCTTTCTTTTTCTTTTTCAAGGTTCCAAGCGGGTAAAACAACCTTATTGATATATTGGTGTCTGAGTTCAACACTTTGCTTCTTGCTTGCAGCTAGAAACCCGAAGCACAAGTCTAAAGCATCTCTGATTCCAGAGCCTCTTTTGTTGATAAGATCTAGTGAATCATCCATAGAGACTCGCCAATACTGAGAGGATTCGTGCGACATGTAATCTGAGAAAAAGTCGATATCTTCAATGCCTTGAGGTGCCGCTCCGATCGTTCCTTTAAGTTTTAAGGATGTGATAGCTGAAATCAATTTTGAGTCAACTGGAAAGACATCGCTTTCAGCAGAGAATATATCTAAAACAAGATCTGTCCAATTACGCTCGCGGCGCAAACAACACTTAAATCGCTCGTCAACAAAAAGCTCGACACTCTCTCCATGCAAAATCTTTGTGAGGTCTAATGACGTGAAGACTGTATGAAAATCATTCTTCATCACTTATTTTTTTTCAACTCGATTAATGCAGGGACTGTAACTCCGATGTCACGGAGTGTGGCTTCATAATATGAACCCAAGTGTTTTCCGTTATCTGTAATGACCATCATTCTTTCTAAGATCGCAGGTGCCGTCTTTTCGCGGACTACCTTTAGTTCACCGTCATGTCTTGGAAGGGCATTTCTTGAGATACTATGAAGTAGCAGATCTGCGTGTGAAGCATCTAAATCGTGTTTAAATGTGATTGGTTCTGGGATTTCTAGATCGCGACTTTCGGCGACTTCTAGCACAAGAGTATTTAGTGTGCTAGTGAAGTGGTATTGTGCATAGAAGCGTTTACCAAGACTTTTGATAGCTTCTTCGATCGGTAGTGTTCTTTTTAGAAGGGCAAAGATTTGTTTGTCAGTTAGTGACTCTCGCTTTAGCGCACGAGAGATGTTCTTCTCACTCATTGTATTAGATGACCTATGATGTGGCATTATAATGACATTTTAGTGCGAATCATAATACCACAACCATTTGGCTTTGCAATTAAACCTTAATCTAACTCATTGTATTTTCGATAGCTTCTACAATAACTGAGTGGCTAAACTTCGCTGATAAGTCCTTGCAAAATTGATTTTCATACAACTTTACATTCTTAATTGATGTACCTTCGTAATCGCAGTCCCACACAATAAGAGACTCAATACTACCTTCGTTCATCTGCATGTGCTCTGAGATAAGCTTACCGCACATGGAAACCTCAAGATCGTGCTTTTCCTGCATCTCTAGCTTTTCTTCTGGAAGGCAGTCTTCATCCCTTAAGGCGACGGGTACACCGTTTATGAAGACAACAGGGTTAAACAAATCAGGCTTTCCAACAAACACACCTGAGTATCGGATGTTTGATAAACCATATAGGTGCTTAAGGTTTTCGTTATCTTCTTCGCGAGCTGGGGTTAAGACTAGCTCTTCGTAAATAACAACTTTGATTTCATCGTCTACACGTTCAATACATCCGATATTGTTAACAGCTCCTGATTCAGTCCATCTCCCATCAGAAGATTTAGCGGCTAAAATCTGCATTCCATCTTCTGATAGAGCAATTGCATCAAAACCTTTAGAAATTAGTGTTTTAATTGCATCGCGATTTGATTTGATCGTCAGGGCGTTACAGCCACCGTCATTACATGGAAAGCGAGCATTGATGACAATCTCAGTATTTGAGTCCAGTCTAATTTCTGAATACGACTTTGATTGTGCCTTTACTTCACCTGATAAGAAAACATTAGCTCCGACAGAATGAAGCTTAAAACTAAATAACATTGGGGAACCCTCTTGTTTGTGTACATTATTTTTGCAAACTCCCTAATAAGTGTCAAACGAAGTCCTGTTTTTAAAAACTATGGAATAAGGGGTTTTAACATTAATTTATAAAACCTATGCTTCAAATAAACACATGATAAAGAGCAATAAAGGTTTTATGTTGCTTGAAGCAATATTAGCGATGGGCATTGTTTCAGCCTCAGTGCTATTAAGGGCGCAGTATGAAAGCTCTGAGATGGTTAAACATGATTACAACTTACTAGGGAGAGACTTAGCTTCACTAGTCTCAGCTGTAGATAAAAGAGTCATGTTGGATGGTATAGAAAGCCCAGTAATTTGGGATTCTCAATGGAAAACAACACAATCTACGATCGATGGATTACTCAAAGAACTGGTGGCTGCGGATAACCCCGATTGTGGGGTGCTTGGGGGATGGCAACCTAAGTTAAAAGAGAATAAAGATATTAGACTAATACCTTGTGATTTAAATAAGGGATTATTGAAAGGGTTTGAGGCTGAGTCTGAGAGGGTAGGTGCAGGTAATTTACTTCAGGAATGGAGTGTTACTATTTTCTCCCCAGAGAAGCGTTTTAACGACCTTTTTCCTCATTTCGGGCGAATCCTTGAATCAGCACAACTAAACGACGTAGTGCGCATTACAGGCGCTCATGAGTACGCATACGTAGATAGAAGCACAAACAAACCGTTGACCATTGGGGAGTGTTTTAATTTGAGGAGTCGTTGTGGGATTCGAGCTACCTTCAGGTTAAATAAGTTAGGGATCGCAGAAGACTACCATTTAAGAGTGAATGGAGAGAACTCAATGCGGAACAGCTTAACTTTTTCAAGCGCAGCAAGACCTGCAAGGTGTTTTCGTTATGAGGGTTCAACGAAGGTCGATACAACTTGTGGACTTGAGTTTGACCGCTCAAGCGACTTCCTTAGCCTTCAGGGCAATGAAGCTTCGTTAGGTTCGTACAACATCGTCTCTGACAATTTAAGCATGAGTCCTGTCTTCTGCACCAATATTGATAGCGCAGGCAATCAGAGTAAAGTGCTTTGTGGAATGACAGCTGTAGAACAGTCAGGCTCTGTCTTTGCGGAGGCATACATAACGTCGGTTAAGGTTGATGGATACATTCGTATGGCAAAACAAGGCGGAAGGGGAATAGCTTTTAATGTCGACAGTGAAGGTAATGTAGATGCTTCAGGTGACTTGTCTATCCAAAAAGATCTCAAGGTATCTGGTAGCGCGACAGTTAATGATGATTTGTCCGTAGGCGCAGATGTTCGTGTTAAAGGAGGTGTTGAGGTGTCTGGTAACATCAAAGCTAAGGACATTAAAGCGAGCGGTCAAATAGAGTCAATGTTTGTTAAAGCTCAATCAACCCACACTAATGATCTATACATACGAGTTTCTAAGGTAGAGGGGCAGAAATGCACAATTGGGTCGATTGCTAGATCAGCCAATGGGCAGTTGTTATCTTGCGTGTCTGGTGTCTACAAGGCGGAGAGGGGGTTAATATCAGGCATGGTTTTCGCGTTTAATGGAAGTTGCCCGAAAGGCACGAGTAAAGTTGCTGGTATGGAGGGTCGGACGATAGTTGGTTCTGGGAGGCTTAATGACGGGACGTTAGATTACTACTACTACATGAACCGAACTGGCGGAAAACAAAGACACAAGTTAAGTTATAGCGAAATGCCGAAACATCAGCATGTTGTGCCATGGGGCGAAGCATGGGTTACAAAGCGTTGGGCACCTTATGGGTACAGGGGAGGTCGCGGTCATACAGGTAGTGCAGATTCAGACGGCGATAACTATAGATATTTAAGTAGTCCCGAGGGTGGAAGTAAGTACCACGAAAACAGAACCCCTTACCGCGTATTTAACTACTGTAAGGTTGATTAAGGTACTTTCCAGAGGTCTGGAAACACTTGGCATTTTCAGTAAATACTTTTCCGTACAGAATCCCATAGAAAATAATACGTTACATCTGAGATTTTTATCCTGAAAGTGTCAATGAATTCTGAACCGCCGATCACTTTTAACAAAGATAAACCTCCGCGAGATACAGGAGGTTTTTGTGAGTGTGAGAAGCTATATTAGACGGCAACTTGTAGTTTAAAATTACGTAAGCACTCTTGCTTAGCAGTTGTCATGTCTTCATTGTTGTCAGGCTTATCACCCCGAATTTCGATATAGCGCTCATTGATTGTCATGCCTAACTCAATAGATTTAGGGTGATGTGTTTTCTCGGTAACATAACGCCAACCTCCATTACAAAGTTCCAGTGCCTGAACAATGATAGTGATCGAATCATCGGTAAGTTCACCCACACAATCGATACTGTAGTCGTGCGAATTTTCAGGGAGTTCTCCAAGCTCTTTGACCTGTTTCTCAGTACAAGCTGAAATAATATGGCTATCAATCTTTTTGTGCTTAAGTTTGACTGTTTCTAAACACTCAGACCAAATTTCATTTTGGGTCTTGGTATCGAAATTAAGCACACGATATAAACTGAAGTAAGCATTAGTTCGAGATACTCCAAAGACATTAACAGAAGCCGAAAGCGCCTCTCGAATATTGAGGTTGTAACCATTGAAATTGTCAATTGAGAAGTCAAAGAAGCAAATAAGCCCGTTAGGTTGAATAACAAATTTAGACATTAAGGTGACCTAGCATTCTTGAATATTAGTTTTAACCAATACTAACATGTGTGAGTTAAGTGTCAATTTTGCCTATTCAAGTTTAGACAAGCCGCCCATGGGTAGATACGAATTGGAAACGCGCCCACGCAGTATGCAAGTCCTGTTTGTTAAAGTTGCCTCACCTCATTGTGAGATTATCCAAACAATAAAAACCCTTTCGCCACTTATTGAGTACGGAAACAAGAAACCAATTTCACAAGAGCGGCACATGCTCGTGAATGATTTGTGCAGTAGTCTTTGCAGTAAAGTTATAATGCCACAACATCCGTTTGAGTTCTATTACATTCTAATTACTAATTGTCCATAGGAAGACTAACATCCACCAGCACCAATGAAGCTACAACAACATTGATGCCAATCAGTCATTGTGGCACTATTACAAAACAACCAATTCAACAAGATGCATTTCATGAACGATAATGATCCGAGTCTAGATATAATACAAGGCGTAGAAAAAGTGAACGTCATTTCAACATCGGTGTGGGTAAAGCGCACGAACAAAAATACCTTTGTGATCTACGCAAAGCACAACCACCCAAGGTTCACTGAATTCCCTTTTGCAGTAGTGAAAATTAACCCTGACTATTTCTCAGCGCGAACTACCAAAGAGATTGTGACAAAACTTGCCATTATTGCAGGTGTAAAGGAATCACTTGAAATACATGGTGAAACACTGAACATAAACTCCGACGCTAAAGACCCTTCTGTGACGAAAGTTTGGATAGAGTCAGGTATGTTTGGAGAAAAGCACATTATGGTGTCGGTAGAAGAGAACGACACTCCTTTCAGAGCAATTACACTTAACTACAACTATGGATACACTAGTAACGCAGGGATACGAATGAATGCGGAAGAGATGGCATCCTACCTTGGTTACGATAACGTAGAATTCTTTTCTTCAAATAGAACTCTAGATGAAATGAAACAAATCATTGAAGACGACTATGAAGCGAATGCTGAATCTTGAAAGGGCGGAAGATAAATGACTCAAAGCAAAATTGATGAGCTAAACATAAACAAGGTTCAATCACTAGAGGTTGTCTCAACAACTTTATGGCTACATAGGACAAACAGCAAAACACTCGTAATATATGTAAAACACAATGACTCAAACTATGACCCTTTCCCTTTTGGTCTTGTGAAGATAGATTCAAGATACATATCACCAGAGACTTCTAAAGCGATTGCCTATGAAATTGCAAAAATGGCAGGTTCGTTCGATAGCATCCCTTACATTGGTGAAGAGTTGGCAGGGTGTGAAGGGACTATTGAGCCACTTAGGGAGGACGTGTGGGTTGAGGGTGGTATCTTTGGAGAGTATCACGTCATGATTAAAATTGAGGGTGTCGAGACGCCATTTAGAGCGGCTATGCTTGAATACGATTACGCGTACACCAGTAACGCTGAAGTAAAGAAAAATGCAAAGAAAGTGGCTTGTCTTTTTGGTGCTAAAGAAGATGTAGATGTTAGGAGTCACTTTACATTAACGGATCATGTTCAGAATCTATATCAAGAAGATTTTGCTACAAGTTAAGGCGATCGGTAGACCTTAAAAGGCGTTCAAATTAAACAAAGAACTCTGTCATGGTGCGATAGGTATATTAAGCCAATCGTCAGTAAATTTAGTTGGGTATTTGATGCTGGTGGATGTCCTAAGCTCCCACACTCAAATTAACCAAATAATCAAAAATTAATGTGGGGAATGTGACCATCAAAAAAGGGCTCTTGCAAATTTGTTGCAGTCTCAAGCTGATAATGAAGATTGGGATTAATTTTCTCAATTTGGCATTGCAACACCAAGTTGATGTGTTATAATCAATTTTATGGAAGAGGTGGTCTCTTCCATTTTTTTGCACAGGTAACGGTAACATTATGAAAAATTACGAAGATTTATGTGGTCAAATCTTTTCTAACTTTGTTCAACTAAAACAAACTCTAGATCAAGATAAATTCTTTGCCCCTGTCATTCAGGTAGTTCCGGTGATCAGCGATCGACCTTGGATTTATGACGCCGTTAAGCAACAGGTAATCACTTACACATCAGCTAACCACACATATTATGGACTTGGTGTAGGCGTTCTTCTGGCACATGCTGAAGACCTCTCTAGAATTTTATCGAGAGTAAACACGTTTCTTGAAAACTTTACAGACGTGCAAGGATTAACAAAGCTTAGCGAAATACATACAAGATCACTGGCAATGCGTGTTGCGGGTATCTTGAAGAATGGTAATTTTAATAAGACAAACTTGATGTACGGCGAATTGACAGAGGATGAGTCAAAGACTGATTTTGCAACCTGTCCTTGTTACATTGAAGAGTATGATTTACTTAAAATCGAGCAAGATGGTGGCGATGTCATCACACCGAGTCTTCTAATTCAGGGAATGTCAGATATGTTCCAGCTACTTGGCGAACTCTTCAACCTTGAAGGTGAGTTTTTTCAATTAGTTCAAAGCATTCACACTTCATCGGGTTTTGTAGGTGTTGTTGTGAATGAGCTAGGTAAGATTGAGCAAATGGTCGGCCAACTATCTCTTTCTGTTAAAGAAGATATGACAACCATCAGCCGCAAGATTTAGGGAGAACGAAATGCTAAACAAACAAGGTGTATGCATTCATTGTTACCGAGAGTTCGATCTTGAGTGGGAGCTTGAGACATTTGGAGAGAATGGTTTAAAGGAAGGATCTCGTTGTCCTTCCGATGATTGCCCAAGCAACGAAGAATAATAAGTTTGAGAGGCATACGTTCCATGGCGCGTATGCCTTTTCTGATCAAGAAGGCTTAGTTACTTTGAACTGAGGGGCGTCACATCACCAGCTAACAACACTTCATGTTCAGAGATTGTCCATGCTTGCCACTTGGACTGGATATCAAGAAACATCTGAGGTTCGACAGAGAATAGTACAGCAAGCTTACAAAGCAATACTGGGCAAAATGGCACTTTCGAATTCAAGCATTCTTCAATTTTAGTTTTATCTTCGTGAATCAGGTAAGAGAGCACAGTACTACAAAGACCATGTTTTTGAAGATAATCTTCCTTGATTACGTCCCCCAGCCTCCTTGGCGGGGTATTCAGCATTTGCAGAGTTTTATTATTCAAGTCTTCCGCATACCGACTTAGCATTGCAGATACAATCCTTTGACCAAGTGGAGGCAAGTTAGCAAATTCAACTCTTTGCTGGAAATTCTCGAATCCTTCTTTAGTCCCCTCAGAGGCAACCAAGATTAACTTGTGAAAGAAGGGCGGAGCTAAATGCTTAACTCCGCTAAAATCTATGAGAATGTGATGACCAGCATGAAAATCAGCAAGAAACACATCGAGCAATTTGGTTGCTGACTTATGAGAGATTGGGTTTTGACCAATACTTTGAGTGACCGAATATCTTAAAACCTTGGTCATGATTAAGATGCCTTAATGATACCAAGTGGGGCTACAATGCCAGTAACAGAAATCCAACGGTACGAATAAGCCATCTTTGAACCCTCAGTACACATAATTTGTAGTTTACTTGTTACCTTAGTGGTCTCAATATCACACAACATAAACTCACTAAATTTCTTTTCAAGATCGGCTTTGCTGACCCCTTTGTTCATGATGTGATAGTTTAAGTCTTCACGTGTGTTTTTACGCCAACATATAGCTGAATTGGCACCTGTGATTGTTTTCTTTAGTGAAGACATAAACAAGTCGAATTCGCGAGCTTTTACAACGTCGATTTTTTGTAGATCAGTAAAAATAACGCTGGCTAATTCTGTGAGTTCTTCAAGCAGTGAATCATCAATTTTTTGAGATTTACTGATGTGCTTACCAATAGTATTGAAAGCATATCGGATACCAGAAATTGCGTTGCCGCTTACAGATTTACCTTTCATTGTGTTGTTACCTTACCTGCGTTTTTAAACCTTAGCTATAGTACCACAATCAGATTAAAAGGCAATATTCTGAAGTTTCTCTATCTATTTGTATTCTAACAACAACCAGTTTCCTCCTTGGTTTATTCTAGTGTGGTAATGCAACTTGCCGTTGTTTGTGAACCAATCATGGAGACGCTCTTCCATAAATCCATTAGCGAGATGTTGAGGTTTGTAAGGTAAAGCGGGTGGTTCGCTCTTTTGCTGTTCCGAATAAAGCGTCCACAGGCGGTGAGGAGACTTTGTTCCTATGTTTGGAGTTTCGAATATTAGCCCATTCTCACGTTTTTCTGCTTTGGGCATCCAGATTAGTTTTTGCTTCATGTTACCTTCTTATTTTGAGTGTTTTGAAATTGAAAACTTTGTCTCTTTAAACCGCTGGTCATTGGCTGAAAAAATTGGCTCTTCTCGAATCAACCAAAGCAAGCTAAAGCACCAGAGCTAATGTTAGTTCAACGTTAGGGGGTAAAACTTGCTGGGTCATTGCTCTCATCATTCACTGTTAGTTCTTTCATAATAGGGGTCATCCAAAGCACTTTTCCATTATGACGAACACATAAAGATGGGTATCCATTGTCGTTCAGTAACACTGTGCCAATGTCGTCCTCTTTTGCGCATTTTACTTCACCAAATCTACCAATACCGATTGTTTGCATTTTTATTGTGTTCAAAGGTAGGACTAGTTTTTGGTCGCTCACAGCTGAACTTGCTTCTGAATTGGCATCTAAATTCGCCTCAGAGCACCCAAGTAGAAACGTGACAGCAATGGTGATTAACAAATGAGTTGTCTTATTCATGATTTTTCCAATGTTAGTTTTTAAATAAATTTCAGCCAAAGACCACTGTTATAACAGCAATCTCATCCACCACCGCCCCTATTAACTGGTTCATTTTTTCAGGTTCAGCCGATTGGATTATTCGGATGAGATCTTTAGCAATAGCAATATTTAGTTGCTTCTCAGCATGTTACCTTCTTATTTTGAGTATTTTGAAATTGAAAACTTAGTCTCTTTCGGCTCGAATCCGAGCTCCGCAATCATATCAAGAAATGAAGGCAACTGAGTGAAAGGGTGAAGTACTAACCGACCACGACAAAAATTATCAAGAACTAATAGACCATCCCCAGTATGAATGCCGCCTCCTCTTAGAACTACATAATCAGCGGCAGAGTCCTTTAAAACTCCATATTGGAATTTAACATTGTTCGGTTTCCAGCGAGGTGAACCAAACTTTCTTAAAGGTTTACTACTGGTTTTTAAAGTAAATGAGAGGCTTCTGAGATCATATCCCCGCTCGAACAACTCCTCCACAAAGCAAGGAGAGTATTTGCTTTCATCAATCGCACTCTGCCATCTAACACCAAAAAAGAAGTTTAAAACAGAGGCTAGTTTGTCTATATCGACGTCGACATTAGAACCAACTAGAAGGAACATTCCTTTACCGTGCTTATTTGAGCCGTGGTATTTTATTGATACTTCGTTGTCTCTACATGACAAATGACTCTTATGTAATGGTAATTCTCTTAATAGATTTAATGATTTCGGCAGTCCTGCTGATATGTGTTCAGGAAAAAGGTTTAGTAAGAAATTGTCTGAAACACGTTGGTTAAAAAGGGGAGTGCACTTCATGATGAGCTCCAGTATTAGTTGCCGTAAGTTTGTTACTTTGACAGGGTGTTCACATATAGCCATAATGCCACATACAAACAATTAATTGCTAATATTTTATGCTCAACACCCAACAATCAAAGCCATCACAAATACGTGTAGGTTTAGAGTCAGAAAAGTATATTAAAAAGTTAAGTTCCAACGATTTAGGGTTAGGTGAGATTAAGCTCGAAATCATGTCAACACTTATCAAACTGAGTGATTCAGATGGATTCTCATTTCCTTCATATAGGCACGTAGCGACGCTAACAGGACTAAAACGTTCAACTGTCATCAGGAATATGAATGAACTTGTGCTGAATGGCTGGGTTATCAAGAAAACTGTAAAATCAGAATGTGGTAGGTTGGATTTAAACAACCTTTACCAACTTAATTTGAAGAAAATTGAAAAAATCCACACTTAGCCATTGTGCCACATTGGGATTTCAAATATAGTTTCAAACGTGAAGGCAAGAGTTAGTTACTCCTGATGAGCGCTTCGGCGCTGAAATATTATTTAGTTGGCTCGTTCAAAGCCAACTTTCCAACACTATCTCGCTATCCTTCACTCAAATTTATCAAAAGCCGCTTAATGCGGCTTTTTTTGTACAAACTTCACAGAAGAGTTCAACGAAAGATGTGGAGTCGCACTTTTGATGCTCGTAAAAAAAAACGGCAACGAGATACAGCTGACAGAGTTAGGTTCACTAGTTATTTCTTTACTGAAAAAAGCACTAAAGAACTCTCAACATAAAGGTGAGCAAGAGCTTTGGCGAAGTAAAAAGCTGAACAAGACACCTACGAGCTTTAAGGCTACGTCATCAGTGTCTTGTGAGATTCTAATCAATAACAGCTAAGAAATGTCTTTAACGACGAAATCAAGTAGGAAACTAGAAATGACAGAGACAATTTGCGAAACAAGGCATAACGAACTTGAGTCTAGAATTCTAAACAAGATTCTTGCCTCAAATGGATACTTGAAAATACCAAATACCCATGACTGTGTTGAAGGCATTGAGTTTTCGAATGAGCTAATGACAGTTATCCAAAACTTCATGTACTTCGGTTTTATGCCATCGATTGAGTCACAAAAGGCTTTGTCATCTCTAAGTCTGGATGAGCTCGTTGCATGGTGGTCAGATATAGAGCCTGTATTGGATGAACTTAAAGGTAGCTTTGCTACTGCAAGCGATCTAATCGTGTATAAGAACTTCCCTAAAGAGGTTCTTGCCATGGATGAAGCTGATTACTGGTTAAGGCAGACGCTAATTTACCTAGGTGTGGCAGTTGAGGATCTTCGTGAAGAAGAAGAGTCTAGAGCTCCATTACTTAAGGGCGAGAAATTTATCGTCTTGCAACCAGCAACACAGGATGAACCGTTAAATCTCTTAAAGAAGTTACTAGCTCAAACATCTAAATGGAATCTGGCACAAAAAGCTGAGGCTGAATTCTTTTATAAAAGTTTGCCTGTAGAGGTAGATCTCTCAAGTGTTAGTTTTAGAGAGAATGCCATGAGCTTAGCAATGATATCTCACAAGGCTGGTGGAATACCGCAATTCAAGAATGCTTTGGATGTTATCCGTTTTGCTGCAAGTTTATCTGATCTTAGTATTCGCGTGTCTGCTAGCACCCGTTTTCCTAGTTTTTCTAGAAAAGAACGACGAATGTTTCTTACGCAACTAGATGGTTGCGGAGACCTTCATCTCGCAGCGGCAAATAATCAAGCGTTATTTAAGCGCTTTATCTCCAAACTTCACCCACATGAAGGGAAAGTTACCTGTCCGAATGTAGTTGATGTACACAATAAGCTTTACTCGGGAATTGGTCTTAAAAGTAAACATGCAATCTTTCACAGTTCTTTAAAAAATAAAGACATTGGAATGCTTGATGATCTGCAAAAGTCACCAGTAGACTTCATGCGAAAACTTACCTCTTTGTACGGACAGTTCGGGTTACTTGCATTTGAGAGATTTGCGGTAGTTTTAAACGAGCTGAAAACTATGCACTTGTTGGAGATAAAGGCATACATTAAGACCCATAACGAAAGGCTCAAAACTCTAGCATTCCCGCGAGCTTCTTGGGCTACACCTCAAGTAAATGAACTGAGTGGAGGTCGCCCTGAATTCAATCGGGTGCATATTGCTTATCTAGTGACAGAGATAGATAAAGTGTTATTGTCTAGGTTAAAGGCTAAGTTTCCTGAAGGAGTTTCTGTTCAAGAGGGTCTCGAAAGACTGTATTTGCCAACAAATGACCTTGATTTAGCGCCTTACGGTAGGGGGACGGTCTTTCAGCTTGAGGAAAACACTAACTTTATCCGTACAAGTACATTTTGGGAGTTAGATTCTGGGAGAGGTTGGTTCGATAACGGTTGGGCGTTCTTTGATGATAATTTTAATGCCGTCTCCGCAGTAGATTGGGACTCATTTCAGTCTCAGAGCCTTCACGCAGGGGATAAATACCTTAAACCATCACGTGAAGTAGGTGGGTTGTTCTCTGGAGATGTCTCCCTTTCTGAATCTGGAAGTCAGGTAATAGATTTAGATTTGAAGAAGTTAGAGTCCAATGGTGTTAGGTACGCTGCTTGGTCTGTACTATGTTACTCGCACATCCCATTTAAAGACGCAAAGCGCGTTTATGCTGCAATGCAGCTCCTTGATGAACACGAAGAAGGTTCAATATTAGAACCTTCCCGTTGTAAATTCATGTTCGATATGAAGTCGAGCTCATTGTCGAACATTCCTTGCGTTGTTGACATAAAGAAAAGGGAGGTTATTTATTTTGATGCGAACTACCGCCTACCTGTAAGTGGCGTTTTAAATGCGATACCAGCATTAGAGAAGTTGCTAGAGCCGACCCTTGAATACATTCGCACAAAGCCGACTCTCTCTGATCTCTTTGAGGTTGTTGGGTCTGGTTTTGATGGACTGGGTTCAACACCAGCGACAATAGCAATGTCAGACAATGACTCAGCACTAAAAAACTGTCGTGCGTTTGTGTTCGAACACAACAACAAAGAAAGCTCTTTCACCAGACTAACTTTGCAAGATTTGTTGGACTAGTGGCAAGGAAAATAGTTTCCAAAGGTCTGGAAACAATGGGCACCATCATGGTGCCTTTTTTTTGTCTTATTGTTTTTTCTTAAAATACATAAGCCTGTAAAGGTTAACTCGGTCGCGGCACTACTTTTGTGTGTGTGAGAGTATTGTTGAGATTCAATACTGCATGGATTGTGGTAGTATTACGGAAGAAAAACTCAATAGGCGAAGAAATGACATTAAAGACCAACTCATCCCGAGCGAAATTTAAAATATCGCTTGATACTGGTTTAAAGGACTATTACAACCATTTTAAGAAAGCAAAAGATGACGACACCTTAGATATAATGTACGAGGGTTTAAATAAACAACTCGCCGCAACAGACTGGGATGAGTCGACAAAGAATCGAGTCTCAAATGATATCTATATTGCATACGGGAAGCGCCAAGAAGATTTCGATGGGATTGGTGGTGATTCTATGAACGTTCAGAGCAAACGAGTGGAAGCAATAGAGAAAGAATCTCCTTCAATGAGCGCAGAAGACAAGCTCGGCGCAGCTTTAAGAGCACTACACCAATCTTAAGATATTAACCCAGCATTATGTTTTGAAGGAGCGCGTGTCTAACTCGTGCTCTTTAAATGACAAAATTTCATACGATATTAAAATATAAAAAAGACAGTAATCAACACCTACCATATCCTGATAAATTACTTTGAATGCAAGCATTCCGACTGCTTATTTATTCGTATCGGTAAAAACTAAAAATCATCACTCTGTGTGAAATTTATTGTAGTAACAGGAGAATGATGTGCTAGTCACTTTTTTGATAGGTGTTCCATGCTCTGGAAAGTCAACGTATAGAAACCAGATGTTTGGAAAGAAGACATTCATCATCTCTCGTGATGATCTTAGGGACAAAATTGTTTCTGAAATGCGTCAAGCCGAGTTTGATGTTTCTTATGAAGATTTTTTTGCCAAACCAGAGGAAGGTGAAGAGTTTTCATCAAGACTTTACGAAGTCGTCAACGGCGAATGGAGTCTTGTGGCAGAAATGAACAAGCGTCTGAAAATCCGCTTCCAAGACCAAATTGAGCTAGCGAAAGAATTAGCCAAGTTTGGCTATGAAATTGTCATAGACTTACTCAATCATACATTGGCCGAGCGTAAGGTGTTTATTCAGACTTTCCAAGAATTGGACTCATCAGTTGAGTTCAATGCAGTGGTGTTTGATTTTGAGCAAAACAGAGAGAAGATCAAGGTTCTTAATGAAAGAAGAGCTCAACAAGGTAAAGCTATCCCATACTTCGTAATTGAGAAGTTTATGAGAGACCTTGAGGTTCCAAGTTTTCCATCAGAACCGTTCAGCAAAATAACCCATGTAGATGGCTTACAAGGCGTGAATTTGTAATCAAAAAAAAGACCTCGTTCTAATTATAACTTTTTAGAGTTGAGGTCTTTATTAATCAAGAGAAGTTAGCACGTTGGTTTGTTAATGCTAGAGATTTACAGACAAAGATTCTAAGCAATTGGGGCTAAGCATGGCGATGACTTTAAGCAAGGCATCTTTCTCACAGTTGTATTTGTCATATGCACAAATCCGTACGCCTCCGTTGCTGAATCGTTTAGATATAACCGATGGTAACTGTTGGTATGTCATCTCAGACGCATCGGGCAAAAACACACTCGAAGTTTTTGACTTGTTGTCCATAAATTCGAACATTGAAGAAAGATAAGAAGCGCCTTTGAATACGTCGTATTTATACTTACCATCTTCTCCGACGCTTGTAATAGCATGAAAATTGGGAAGAGTTATTCCACAAATCGAGTGATCGAAAGCGAAAGTCATGTCACTCACCTCATCATCCTTGCCGTGCAGAATGAAGTGACCTTCTTTATAAAATTCATAGATCTGTGAAATGGTGAGGTGAACCTCGTTAACCTTAATGGATTCCAACATACCTAACTCCAAAAGACGTTTAAGTTGTGATAATACTACAATCGGATGCAAATTCACATATTTAGGAAAGGAGCTTTCTTTTATAGTCAATAGCGCGAGCAATATCAGCCTCTGAGTGCGAAAAGTCGCGATTGATTGAAAGGTAAAAGTCCACAGCTTCGAGTTCAGTTTGAAAGGTGTAAGTTTTAAATAAGATTCCTGAAGTCCTCATTAAGGGCAAATCAGCGACCACTTCCTTTAACGAAACAAAGCTAGATAAATCGTGGTCAATTGGAATTAGAAAATCTGCATCTGAAAAAAGTTTAAGTAGAGCAGTCGTTCTCTGTAGTCCGTCTAAGATCTTGTAAGAGCCAAGTTCACCAACTCTGAAAAAGGTTATTTCGGGCTTGTAGCCTAAGAGTACGTTTAGAATGAACATCTGCTGTTTTTTGATTGACCACTTATCATTCTCTCTCTGAAATGCAGGTATGGCGTTAAGTATGATCTCGCTAGCTTTTTTAATGCAGCTCACACCAGAGACTGCTGAAAAGTCATCGAGCTCCTTTTGTTTTGGTTTATCAACTTTATGCAAGTACGAAGATAGGAGTCCGTCGAGGGGCACGTTGCATAGACCATGGTTCTTTTTAAATGCACTCTTCGAGATGCTTTTAGATAAGAGTGCCATTTCATCTGACAGAAAACGATGATTAAGTTTATTATTCAGCATAGTCACCACGCTTCAAATCGTCTGGCATTTCAATCCACTTTCCTCCCATTACACTAAGCGCTTGCAATTCAGTGTCTGGGTTGAAAAACTCTGTTCCATCAGGAAATCCGCAAAAGACTAACCAGCACGATTTATCATGAGGCATCTCTAAGCGCTTTCCGTCAAACTTTGTCCAAACTCTAGCTTCAGTCACAATACGGCGATCGCAATCAGATCTAATCATGTTTTCACAAAGGACAACATCACCAGATGAAATCCCGAATTCTTTCATTTCTTGGTTTACTATTAAAGCTTGTGCAAAGTATGGTACACCAATCTTTCTTGCCGCAGCATTAGCATCAAACATAGACACCTCGTTGTTCTTATTTTTTAATCTAAAATCCCAAAGAAAGGAGGGGCTTATCAAGAGGTTAAGATAAGTTTTTTCACCTTTTTCACCTTAACTGTACATAATAGTTGTTTTGATAACATGAGAAAGAGTCTCAAATAAACTTAATAGCAATAGATTTGAACGAATTTTATACTAAATGTATATTTCAACATTTAACACCAAAACAACTTGTGGCATTATAGCAACATTAAGATAGGAGAAAACCATGATTTTAAATCTAACCCCCTCACAAGCAAAAGTGCTCTTTTTGCTACTTGGAGAGCTTCGCGAAAACTATGCATGTGGTGGTTGTGACGATTTCACAATCCCGTCAGGACTTTTTAATGAAGATGAGCTTGAGTTTCTACGTTCGGAAATCAATGAATACAATAAGAAGAACGATCCGGATGCGGGACAAATTGAAACCCTTAATGAAGGTGACATTGTTAGTAATCACGAAATGCTATCCCCACTGCTAGCAAAAATGGCTGCATTTGTTCCGGCTAACTTTGAAAGATAGTGTTAAAGATAAGCTTCTGTGTGAGTAAAAGTTTGAGTGAATGCCACCGTTTACACCAATCTTTTACTCAGAAAAAAAGGCTCCATGTCGGAGCCTTTTGTTAAGCTTTAATCTTAAATGAGATATTATTTGAACTCTTTCTTTCCAAGAGTGGTTCCGTTGTGATTTTGGAAAATATTTCTATCAAACCAAATTGCGCAGAAATTTCCTTTGCTTCATTTAAAGTTAGCGCTTCAGGGAAATTTTTATCAACTGCATTTCCGAATCCCGTAACTATTTCGGAATGTACTTTTTCAAGATTTACAGTGGACATAAAAAGACTTGAGGTTGCTTTACACAGTTCTGCTTTGGACTTTTCACAAAATCTTCTAAAACGCTCTTGCGAGTTTGGGATTCGACTTGGTTCGATAACTCTTGCATGTTGCAGATCACCGTTAGCAGGGATGTGAGCAAAGTCATATCTCAACTCATCTTGAATTAAAGAAACTCCTTCTAGCAAGGTGTAACTATCTGAATAAACTTTAGACATCTTTTCTCTAATTATATAAATTCACAGAGAAAAAATCAGAAAAGAACCAAACTCAGTTGTTGATCTAAGCTTGGTTTCCTTCATATGAATGCATAAAACTTAGAAAGACCCATTACCTTCGATGTTAGACCTTGTCGCGTTCATAAGCTCTAGAGCCGTTGGTTGGATTATCTTCGCCCTAAATCTAATTACTCTTTTTACGTACGTTATAAGGAGCTCTCTTGCAAATTCACGCCTGTTTGGTGCAGCGTGCATCTTCCGTAATGTTACAGTCAGGTCACTACTGGATAATAAGTCGATGATCTCTTTACCTTCTGACTTGTTGATTAAAAATTCACTACATAGCCTGCTGTATTCATTGTTAAGAATCTCTAACATCTCTTCAGCATCTTCCTTCAATAACTTGCCGAGCGTAAATTTGGAGACTTTCTGACCAACTGTCCCAAAAATAATCGAACCAGCAACACCACCAACTGCCGCACCAAAAGGGGGCGGTAAAGGGATGAAATTCCCCCATATTGCACCTTGCGTGAACCCATATGAACCAGCAACAACACTTGAGCTAGTTACACTTATATTTTTCAGGAGTTGGCGTGCTGACACCTCTTTTTTAAAAAATCGATAAGCATCTGCACTTGATAGGACAGTGGTAGTTACAATCCCTGAAACTATATTCCCACGTAACATTTTACTTACGTTGTTTGCCGCTGCTGCCCCGTAAATACCAGAACCTCCTCTGAATGCATTAGCAATTTTTGAAGTTAGATCACTTCCCAATTGCGTCACAACCCAATCAGTAGTGTTTCTCAAGCCATGCTCAATTCCAGTACGACTTAGTTGAGATGTAGCAACGCTTGATATAAATGAAATACCAAAGGTTTTGAGCCCTGTCATAGATGCTGTTTTTAGAGCGACATCCCACTCATCACCATCCCAGACAGATAAAGCGAGTGATATTGCAACCGACAGCCCCATTGCTGTAGTCGAGTGTATTGCTCCGGTTTTTGCGTCAAATATTACTGATATCTAAGTTACCAGCTTTAGCGATATTTTTGGCTTGTTCGTAAGTGTAACTACCTTTCCTAATTATGTTTTTAGCTTCGTTAATGTCATCAATTCCAGCAACTTGCCCCTTACGAATCCTGATCTCCATAGCTTTTAAGGCTGCTTCATAACAATCACTTGGGACTTCAATCTGCATTGGATTTCCAAAACGATCAAAATAAATGAATTGACCATCCTTGAAGCAAGTTGCAACGCATTTTGAACCATTACTCCAATACTTCGTTTGTATCTCTTGATTGTTGACCAATCTATCGGCACCAAACTTGGCATTGTCATCGCCAATGATCTTGGCTGACTCGCCAGATAATATATCATGCATGTGATTGGCATCTTCAGCTGCAAAGCCATGACCCATAGAACCATGATATTTCACTTTTCTTGCCCACTCTTCAGAGGACATAAAAATATTTACTTGAGAACCTGTGAGCATGGCTACAGGTGTCTTAGAGTCTTGAGTTGATTGGAATAACTCTCTCGAATGAGCGGCAGTGCGGTTTTTTGAATCTTCATTCTTAAGCAGTAGGATTTGAAGGAGAGCAAACTGGAGGGCAATCAGTGCGTCATTTTTAGAATCTGAAGTGTTATTCTTCATGGAGGTTCTCTCAATTATATTTTGCTCATGTTATCAGTTGCATGAATATCCAAAAATAAGGGAAATCCCCTAGAGCTTCACATTGGTGTAGGTCTACAAATAAACCTCAATTGTTTTCAAAAACACAATTTGACTCTGCAAGAGCTCTGAGAGATAATTGAGTCAGGTTGCCGCTCCCGCCTCCAAGCCCATTTGGTAAAGTCGTTGATAGAGCAATATTATTCATTAAATTTAACACTTTAAATGTGCCTAGCGCATATTGAACTCGGGCTGTTTCAAACTTGCGCAATTAATGAGGTCATTTATGTCAGATTTCTGCTATTTGCCAAACGGCAAGCCATTGAGCAACTTAAAGTATGAAGCTAAAACTGCGTATCGCAATGGCTTGCACAAAAGCCATTCGAATGCTCTAAATAGCCTAACGAAGAAAAAATTTGGTCAATCTTTTAACAAGTTAAGACCAAAGCTACGTGCTGCTTCTCCATTTTATTACGGTAATGACTTAGTTCTTCCATATGCTTTTCATGGCTTTAGCCTAGCGATAATACTAAAAGAAACAGGCTACACGTTTAGTGATTTTCAATCTCTGCCTTATGAGCCTAATTTCGAGTTAACCCCAAGTGCCATTAACCATTCCATGCTCCGTCCTATTGGATGGGATTCAGACCTTGAGATGTTTGAGGGTTGGGCTTTTGAAGTGGGGGTTAACGGTGAAGCCGTCGCACTAATGCCATCGAAAGACGGAAGGCACATGGAGTTCCATGTTTTGGACTTTCTTAACGAGAATGACTTTGAAGCCCCTGTTTGGAAAGGGTCTCTTGCCAGTAAACTATATCCATTGACCGCAGTAGCGATTTTCGCTGAAAACTTTGATGACATCAAAACGGCAGTTAAAGAAACAGACTATGTTTCTATTAATGAAATCCCTCTATCAAGCATCATTTTCGAACAGCACAAGCTTTATCGAGCTGAGCTGAATAAGATTATTGACAATTCAGAGCGTATCCTTGAAACACTTGGCGCTGAGAACTCGAAAGAAAATGCACAAATCTTAGTCTCATCCATAGAGCAAATCTATGACGTTTTGACGCTTTCGGCAAATGAAGGTCAAAAAAATCCAATTATATGTTCGTTCTGTTTCGGGCAGTACGTGAGGTTAAATGATCTACCCAAGTCACTTTTGGTAGCCATGTTAAAAATGACTGCTTTAGAATGGGCTCTATCTGAAATAAGAGCTCATAATGCAGCATCCCTCGATATCTTCACCTTCTCGTATGAAAACAATGAGGCAAACGGGATTTCATTAATGGCGCTTACAGAGCAGGAAGCCGTTTCTGAGTATTTCGCTCGACTATCAGTAGCATTAAGCAAGCTTGATATCACACAGCTCGTAGTGATTAACAGCTCTAAATCAATACGAAATTAACTTAACCACCAAAAATAAAGCTCAGTGCATTCCTGAGCTTTATAATTTTTCGTAAATGGTATTTAAAGTGGGAAAATTCAGTAAAACTACAACTTAAGATAAAGAAGACTCAGGCTGTTAATGGCCTACGAATAGCAGAGCTTATTGAGTTGTATACAAACAACACAGCCGCATTTCTGCGGCTTGATATCAACTGACTAAGAACAATGGTTCATCATGATGCTAATGACATTTGCTCTTCTAATTCAGGTAAAATAAATTGCTTAATCAATTTTGTTTTAAAATGGAAGGAAATTGCTTTACCACCACATTCTGTGTAAGTTTCGTTAAGCATCTGTCTCAATTTTGGGCGGTAACCCCAGTTCTTCTCTAGATCGTTGTCAATTAACTTTGATAACTTTGCTAGACTTTGAGCAATGGTTACTCGACTGCCTTTTTTGCCAGAGTCGATTTCATTTTCTTTATTAAACGAGAATGGGATTTCCACCAAATCAAGTTTCAGTTCTTCAAGACGTAAATGCGATGGCAGCATCTCAAAGATAATCTGTTCACGAACATAGCTAGATGGACTATAGTTCCCGCGACACGCAAGGATGGCTAGTTCTTTAATTTTTTCTTTAGCTTTCTTTTCACTGCCACATTTTAATACATAGGCTTTGTATAGTTCAGGGTGCAACGTTAATTTTGAAGTAAAGTCACCATCACGGTAAGGGATAGATTTATTGCGAACACTGGTGATTGTCGTTTTATTCGTCATAATAATAGTTCCTTACTATTACTGAGATTTTCTCGCCTATTGACTAATGAAGATAAATCTCACTATTTGTTTTTATTTTGATTATTTTTTTATTGATTGATTAGTATGCTATATGCATATAGTGATTAAATATATCATTCTCATTTATTCCAAAATGTTGCACTTCATAAAACACTATCCCTGTGCAACTTGTTAACTATAGTACCACAATCAGTTTTATAGTAAACACATTAAGAGCAAAAAGGACCCTATTTTTTTGGCATTTTGGTGGTATTATAACCAAATTTTAGTGATCTGCGACGCAAACTTAATGTAGGGTTAGCTAAAGTAATAGTAATAATGCCCCATACAGAATTTGTAAGACTTTAAAATTGAGAGCTTTTTATTCATCACTCCAGTTAAGAATCTTTAAAAATCCATGTTAATCGAACGGTGTTTTGTTTGTAAAAAGTCTTAATCATTCAAAAACTAGAAAAGTTAAATGAAACAAATTTAATTTGGTTTTTATTTAATGCTCAATTGACATAATACTGATTTATTAAAGCTAAACCTTAAATTATGTAGCATTCAGATTGAAAAGAGATAGCTCTTCAATAGAGCTTAATGAAGGGAGAGCTTGCCGCCCATAGCATTGACTGTATAGCTACGCAGTTTGCAAGATCTGTAAATGAACAGCACTATAGTAGCAAGATTGTGACAACGTTCATTTAAGCCTTTTGCCATTTGTTTAGTGTTGCGAGGACTGTAACTGCCGCGCAAAACATCAAGAATGGCACTACTCGATTGAATAGGGTGTATTCTCAAAAATATCGTAAAAAGGAACACTCCCTGATAGCTAAGTAAAACAACTCAGCACATCTTGAGTAATAGTACCACGAAGAATAAATCAAACAAGCAAACACTGGCATGTGCTTTAAATTTTTTTCTAAGTGGTTAATATTTGAACTTGCATATGGGAGAAAATTAAAGAGAGGAGGGCGAATTGCCCATAATCATACAAGCACCCCGTTGTAAAACGGGTTATGGAGCTAAGCATGATTACGCAGTATAGACACCTCTAACGGGAACTGCCTCACCCATATGTGAGATTATCCAAGTCCCGTTAGCCTTACATCGTTTGTTTTTATGCCTCGTTACGTAACGCAAGGGTTAGATCCCGCCGCCAAGAACGATACTACTCGGAAGAGGCATTGCGCAACGCTGTAATTCGAACTCTAAGCCACCCAGTATAGCCTTAAATTAGAGCACTGTATGTTTGTACAGATTTATTATTAATGCCGTTCTGATGGTTCTGGGGGGGCATTTTGATGATCACTACATTAAAGTAACAACCCAAATGTTTGATGAGCCGCCCATACTGAAAATGCTTTAGCACCAAATGCCGCATCTTCAGTACGCAGTCTGAACATCCCATTGCATTTTGCCTCACCCGTTTGTGAGATTATCCAAAGCCTACAACGTCCTTTCATCGCTTCATTACGGAACTAACTAAATATAAAGTTAGTAATCACAATGTAAGAGCGACACCTGCTTACGAAAGTGATTGTTTTTGTACGTCGTCCAAGGCTAAACAACCTGATGACTGTGGCATTATAACTAAAACAGATTGCGTGTAAAGAGAAATATGGTGATTTTAAATGAAGGGGGAACGTTCGGGTGAAGTACCGCCCATAGACCCTAAGACTACGTAGTTTGTACTTCCAACACTCAAAATGCCTCACCCATACGTGAGCTTATCCAAGTTGAGTGTGCCTTCCGTCGTTTATTTGGCATCATAATGTTTTGAGAAAGCGGTATCACAACAATGTACTTTACAGCAAGAACGACACTACTCGTTATAAAGTGATGCAGGAATATACAATGAATATGAATCATCGCATTTAGCTATAATACCACATACTTATCATTGTGACACAATGTTATTTTGAAAAACCTTTGATGGACGCATCCACAATTTGAGGACTTTCTTCCAAGTTAATGGATCTTTTGTGTCTTTAGGTTGACTTGCTATTACTAGCCTAATGCTAATGAATGCAGGAAGCCAACTAAATGCCAAACCAAGCAATGTCAGTTCTGGCTGCATTACCGAAAGCGTTATACTAAGCGCAAGGTAAAGTGCCGTATAAATGCACATTCGGTGGAATACGGATTTTGGGGTCATTTTTCTGGTCGTCGTATAAAAAATCCCACTATGATTTAAACTTAGTGGGATGAAAAATGTGGTAACTTTCGCCTAGTGTATGCTCAGTAGTTTTCACACATCTTGTCTAATGTGGCGGTACAATTTTCTAAGAATTCGTTTAGAAAATCTTGAACAGCTGGAACGTCCGTTTGTTGCTCTAGAATATCTTCAAGGTTGATCTTTACGTCGGTGAACTCGGAGTTGTGAAATCGAAGTTCATTAAGAGTTTTAATGTAGGCACTTAAAACATCTGCCGCTTTCACGATTTTTTTATAATCCGCATCAACTTCCTTTTGAATAATCAAACCTTCATATGACTTTCTCAAATCATCAGGTAGTGAGTTAAAACATTCAATCTCGGCAGCGTTCTCAATTTTCTTAAATGCCTCTGAGAACTCTTTTGACATGTATTTAATCTTGGTTGAAATGTCTTGCGTTTTTGTTTCTGCAACCTCATGAAAGATAGCTAATGTCGCAGCTCTGTCGGGACATAAATTAGAGCCATAACGCACGTTCATAATGGTTGTCAAAAGGTGTGAGATAACAGCCACCTGATGAGAATGCTCACTAATGTTCTCTTCTTGGAATGTGTGCATTAATGACCATCTTTTAATCAAGCCCATTCGATTAAACCAAGCTATGAAAGTTGATTGTTTGTTCTTCTTTTTACTGAAAAGCCTCAGATCATTCTTGTTCATGTTACTTTCTTTGGTAAGTAACTTAGCCAACATTTTTCCTAGTTTCCATTTTCCTTCAGCTGACATTCTTTATCTCCTATGTCGAAACTGGCAATAGTGCCACAAAACACAAAACCTGCACCAAAGACCAATACTTGATGAAAGTCACTTTTGTGGCATAATAACATAAGTTTTATAAACAGTGGTTTTATTATGATTTTCAAATTAACTCGCAAGCATGTTTCAGCTGACAATACACTAGGTGAAAGTCACATTGGCAAGTGGGCTTTTGGTTGTCCAAATATGTCATCATCACCTGTTGTAATGATGGGGTGTAACGGTAAAGAAGATGCTAAAGCAATAGCACTTCTCTTAGGTTTAATGGATCATGCGAGAGAGTATAAAGGAGTCTGAGGTGCTAATTGACACATTACCCAATACATTTACTGAGACTGATGAAACAACGCTAATCGATATATTGACAAACAATGCGCTTAAAAAGTCAATCTACACACTTGAAGGACAACCCGTTGATATTAAAGGTTTTAATAAAGACACCAACGAGTTGGATTGCATTTATAAATACATTGATTTCTTTGCTTTTGGCGATGAGTTAATGCCAGAAGTAAATATGAGCGTTCCCGTCTGTGATGTTAGTAAAGAGCATTATCTACCACCATCAAACCAAAGTGGTTACAACGAATTCAGAGCAGGGTGCAGTGCTTATCTTGTTTCAGATGTCACCGACCAAGAAATTCAACTCGAACTGAAAGCCAATCCTAATTTTATCTTTGGATCAGACCAAGTAGTGGTTTTTAACGAGCAAGTAAAGTTACCAATTCTGTTTTGTATGGAAAAGGTACGTCCATACTCTGCTATGGTGAATAAATGCCTGATATTAAGTGATAACTTAGAGATGCTCTTAAAACTTTCTTACGACAACTCTGACTTCCTAACTGAAGAAGCAAGAAAGATGGATCTATATTTTAGCTCTCCGGAGTTCAAGTTAGAACTGGAACAATTGATTGATGACGCAAGGACTGAAACGAAGAGGCTCCGTGAGTATAAGACTACAAGTAGGTATGCGGAATTAGCGCGGAATTGCAAAGAGTATCTTTCGGTCGAAAAGAATGTTTCTATACATTCTTCTTTCTGCGAGAGTGCTGGCTTTTGTGATGAGGATGAATTCCATCTATTTATCGAGGCTGCATGTTCTGGACTAGAGCCTAATGAAGATCTTGAGGCTGACTTCAGGACTTTTGTCACCATTTCAGAAGGTTTGAGTTTTACATCGGTGCATGGGCAAGGTTCATTCTGGTATGTCTCTCTACCAGAATAAACCGTAAATCAGATAGTTAGCAATCAAGAAGGATCTTCATATGGCGTTCCATGAAAAGTGAAATGTTGGGTGTGACGTGTTCAATGTACTGATAATTCTCACTACTAATCTTGAATTCAGATTTTTCGTCGCCCAACGAAATTGTCTTAATCGCAACGCCATTACGTCTGTACAAGGCTCTTAGAATTTCTAATTGTTCAGGCTCAGTGATGTAAATGGTTTGCTCACCGCCTTTAGAAAGACAATTGCGAACAATTCCATCAACCCAATCGGCAAGTTCACTTTCCTTGATAAAGTGTTCAGTTGAATTAGAAATGACAATATTTATCAGTGCTACTACTTCTGGCATAGATTTTTGCACCAGAAAAAGTGCTTCTTTTAAGGTTTCTTCGTAATAATGTCCGATCTTATAGCTTTTGTCCTGATGGATGAAGCCACAGTGAGAGACCTCTACGGACTTGCCTAGATGCTTACATTTGGAGTACTTAATTTCTTTTGTCCCACGGTGCAGTCTTAGCAATGAAATCAACTGGCAATGTGTGGTTATTCGGATAACTTCTGGTTTTGTTTCAAGGATCTTCTTTATCCAATCATCAATTTTCATTGAAGGCACAAAGTCAGCTGGATTATCAGTAATTTCAATTTCAGGGCAGTACATTTTGATTCCAAACTTGGTGTATTTGAGAATGAGGCTACACTAATAAAAACACCTAATCAATAGTTTTAAAAAACACCCACCAGCATCATAGGATTTTTATGAAAATTGAATTTAAAACCAACATACCAACTCACGGCACAGCGACGCTTTTATCTTTTCCAGAGGCTGGAGAGTTCAGTGAAATCGAATCTATGTCGTTCGATGCATCTCCAAGCAAGCTTAAAAAGCTTAGTGAACAACTCCAAAGTTTTGCGGATAAAGTTAAACAAGCAGAATCGGAGTGGACTAATGAGGACGATGAATCGATACAAATGTTCAAGAATGGGTTTTGTGATGGTTTTCTTATTGGGAAGTCTTTTTTTGTCACTGCTTATCACTGGAGAAATATTTACCTCTACTCCGGTAATAAAGCAATTAGGCTTACACATGAAGCCTTACTTGAATTCATTAAGGAGTTAGGTAAATCATAAATAACCAGTACTGAGGTGTTGACATTGAGCTCAACTGTGGCATTATTGCTTCCGTTGGGCATGACCTAGTCCAGATAACCCGCCACGTGGCAAAGCGATAGCGTAGGTCTTAATTTGATTCACTGTTGTACATATATCTTTTCTTTATGGTCAGTGGAGAGTGGCGCTTAAATACTGACGATGATCTATAAAGGAAATTTAATATGTCCATGTCATACCGTCCACGTCTTACATCTCAACAAATCGAGCAGTTTAAATCTGACATCCGTTTTCTTAACAAGAAAATTGCTGTTTCAGTACTTAGTAACAACTCAGGAAAGTATGGGACAGTTAAGTCTCAAAATGCTTTTGCTAGAGAACTTAGTTTTACTAGCATGTCTGAGCTAATGTCGAAAAAGGTTTTTGAAGAGCATCATTGTGATTTTTCTTTAACGAATTCGCTTAATGTTCAGCAGATTTATAATGTTTATTCTTCCCTGTCATTAAACGGTAACAGCAAGAACTATACAAAACTGTCAGTTGGCATGGTTCAAGATGCTGTGGCTGATTTAGAAAGTACGACTGTGCATTCTGAGGAGCCCTTTATCGGCATTTTGGAGTTATTCGAAGTAATTAACGCTGATAAAAACAGCACTCATGAGTATAAAGAAGGGGACAGTTACCCAAATTCTTTTGTTGTGGATGCTAAAACTGAATTTTTCGATAAGCTACGTAGTTTTGATCACTTCCGAGTTTATATCGGTAAAGAGTACAAGTGTTATACCGTTGAAGAGTTTAAGCATATCTATGACGGCACTAAGTGTTTTCGAGTAGTCAGAGGTCGTTGGTACGAGAACGGACTTTCCCTTGGTGACCAATAAGTTAACCATATAGGGAGGTTATGCCTCCCTATTTTTCGAACGATTGAGAGTAATTTTAATGAACAAGCGTATTGCCAATTCAAGACCTTTTCACTGGGTTATGGTGCTTGGGTTTTATGGAGCACAGAGCCTTCGATTAACAGTTGCTATTATGCTGCTTCTATTGCTTTTGTTTTCGATGGCATCATCGTATATCGAGAGTCAGTTCATTATGGGAATAACTTTTTTTGTATTCAAGATAGCTTTAGGGCTTAGAATTCCATTGTTATTCATGCCAGCAGCGAGAGCTGACATTGTACGTGTAATGGGTTGGGATAAGGCTTGTGAAGGTTAATACTAAAAGTATCGGTGTAATTGACATTGATGAAGTTGATGACGGCATAGAGACTCTCTCTATTAAAGAGCTCTTAAAGTATTGGAATCCTTTTTTAGCGTGGTTTGAGCTGAAAGGCGTTGCTATTGCTCAAGAAGAAGTTCTTGAATGCTTAAAGAAGGGTGAGGAGGAGTTGGTATTTACTGAGATTTTCTTCTCTGGGGAGTATGTGTCGGACGAAATTGCAGCTGAAGCTCGCCGAAATCACATTAAGAAGATTGCTTATTTCGTTAAGCATGGGGTGAATGACGCCATTGATGTTGAGTTCCTTGAGAATGACAACATCGCGGTTAATGATGGTAATCATCGTTTATGCGCAAAGGTTATTCGAGGAGAGACAGAGATAGAGTCATTCCTCGGTGGTTTCATTGACTTTGCCTACGACAATAATTTGGTGATAGAAAGTGTCAAATGATGCAAATGATGCAAATGAATTAACTTTTGAATTTTGCCATCCAGAAACGGGTGAGGTAAAACAGGTTACTGTGTCGAAAAAAGAAGTGGGCTCATATATGGAAGATGTGTTGTTTGACAAACTCCTTGATTCCGCATGTGAATGTAAGTTAGTTGGAGAGACAACGCACCTCGACTGTTTATGTTATGAGCAATACGAAGATTTTGTCTTAAAATCCTAAATAAGAGTTTGACTAGCCGTAATAATGCCACTAATATTCGCTTTATCAGATGCGCGGTCTGTGTTGCGGTAATACCACAACTCAACAACAACGGTTACTGGGCTCCCTCCATCTTTGCGCGAAAAGAAAATCGGGAATTAGGTTCCGCAAGTGACATTAAGTTACTTGCGGTTTCTTCTTTCCAGACCTCTGGAAACTAAGCAGCCTTCCTCAGCTCTCGTCTCTCTCTATCTTTGAATTGATTCGTAACTTCTGTTTGAAGCATAGGGTAAGTGTTCCAGATTTGCTTCATTACCAAGTCAAATGACCAGTCGTGGTAGGTTTTGTGCTCATCTTCTTTTGCTAACTTCCAGCTGTGTTCATAGCCTTTGGCGCAATGTCTGATCATGTTGACTGTATGTTTGTTCATTCTACTCAAACTAAGAGATTGTCTAGTTTCGCCTCGGGAAAGGAGCCATTTTTCTGTAACGTCACGCCATACTTGTATTGGTAATGGGATTATACGAGGCGGTATCTTTTCAGACCAATTTACGCATATATCACCCGCTAGCTTATTGGATAACGGGATATCGCACTTAGTGTAGTACCCGTCACTCAAGTCCTCACAAGCCCATACTGCTGAATTAAACTGCCCATTCTCATCTCGAATGACAGAGACCATATGAGTTTCCACGCGTGATGCCTTTAGGGGTTTGGCTAACTTCAGTTTGAATGGCCCTTTTGAAAACATTCGATAGAAGATCCGTGCATCATGCTCTGGTAAGTTATAGTGCTTGATGAGATTCTTTACGTTGAATGTGACAAACTCAAAGTCCGATCGATTACACATGACGTTTTTGTCCAAAATGGGAATTTCAACGGGATTGTCTTCATTGACAACACGATGTCCATTTCGAGCCTCATCGCCTAGGTTGTCTTTGAAAAATATCAATGGACAAGGCAGAGATGTATTCAGTCCCTTGGGTTTTTGCCACTCATCTTCCATACCCATCATTTTGAGCATAGCTTTAAAGCCTTCAAGTATTGTTCTCGGCAGCTTTCCTTCTGAAGTTATAGTCACTGTCTGCTCAAGCTCATCTAAGAGCTGTGAAGGGATTGAGACGCCTTCTATGTCAGTAATACTTAGCATCTCTTGAATTTTGTCAGGGCTTTTCATGCTGCTCTTTGTGGTACTATTACTATGATTTTCGGATAATGCCACGTCAGCACAATCCCTTCAAGTAGCATTATTGCAAAAGCCAAGTACGTATAAGGATCTGGCATGTAATAATTCCAGAACTCTGGAAAGTCAAAATTGGCTTTATCTCCTATGAATTTATACAATTAAAGAAAAGACTAATGTATTTCATTAACCAGAGCGAAATCCCTTTAAATAGACTACGAGGCTACACTAACAGCAAGATTGCAATCCCCTTAACTGAGGTAATCAAGCATGATGGAACTCTTGATTGGTTTGAGCTTGATTCAGTGAATCAAACATATAAAGAATCGCTACTTTTAGATGAATCAGAATTTGATTTAAAATCCGCCTGTGAACGCTTTAACCTCGAACTCAAGGATTCAGCGACAGTACCGATCACTGAGACTCGTGTTCAGCAAGGCTTTAAAGCGGGTCTTGTTGATTATGGGCTTGGTGCAATCATTAAGGTAGGGGATAAGTGGTTTGATAAAAACAACGAAGTAGAAATCAAATCTGAACAGGATGCACTCTCATACGTTTCAAAGTACACATCTATAATCCCTTGTCTGTACCAACACGATATCGAACAAATGGATCAGAGTGGGGTAATTACATTAAATGGTGATGTGGTAGCTACACGCTCAAAAGAAGAGGGTGAGCTTGTTGAAACGTGGAAATTACACAAGACGGGGAGACAGCTCACTGGAGAAGCTCTTCGTGTTCTCCATCACCTAGATTACCCTCTAGCAATAATGAATAGCGCTGCACACGCAGACCTCTATCACGGTACACTTACAGATAAAGAGTCGATGTCAAAGTTTGACTCTAAGCCTATGACAACATCAATGCGTGGTTCAGGTTTATACACTACTCGTTCCATTAATGAAGCTGTTACTGTCTATGCGAACCCTAAGAGTTTTGAGGTCTCTATGAAGCGTGAAGGAGCATCAGACGAAGAGAAGGCAAGAATGAAAAGTGAAAACGGCTTACTACTTAAACTTCGAGTTTCTGGAAGTAATTGTTTTTACAATGCCGACTTCAATCGTGACTCAGGGTTTAAAACTCTCGGTGATATGCCTTCACCACATGCAATTGAGGCACTATGTAATAGCTTTAAGACTAATAATCCTTCAACAGACAAGATGCTGGAAAATACAGCTAAACGTACTGTTTCAAAGCTGTTTAACGCAAGAACTCATTACGATTGCTACGTGGTGATGAACGAATTAAACACCGAACTTGGAAAGCTTAATCAAAAGGAATTCAGACGTAGTGGCGGAGCTCTAAGCCGATTAATTTCATCGATGGGATATGATGCAATAAATATCGTTCCCCCAAAGCCTGAGCAAATACAACATATAAGAGATCTGATTGATGATGTTGACCGACCTAGGAGCGAAGTAAATGAGACTATTACAGACTTGAGTATTACCCCTAAAGCCATGAAGACTTACTTGGACAACCATCTGAAAGCAATTTGTAGCTCAGTTGCGCCTAAAATGGAAATGGGGCATACATTGTTTTTTGATCAGGATAAGCTCCCTGTAATTACAGAAAGCATTAAATTGCCTAAACACACTGCAATTTACACCGATGAAGTTCCTCACCCTGTAAAAGGTTACAGCGATGAGTTTTACTCCTTTGATAATAAAGACGAAAACAGGTTCAACACAATGAACATAAACCTTGTAAGGACGGTGCGTGAGGCTCAGTTTAAGAACCCACAAATAAAAGCCGAGCATTCAATAAACGCTAATAGACCTAGAATCTAGTGTTGGCTTCGTATAAAAAAAGACCTCTAAGCGAGGTCTTTTTATCGTTTAAATACTGCTAACTTTTGATTGGGTTCGTTTGACCCAGTCGATCTCTGGAATATCTTTCTGTTTGTCCAATAATTCTTTCCGTTTTAGGATCTTGTCTAGTGATGAGCTTTTGATCCATTCATCAAATTGCGATTGAACTAACCCACGAATACACTCATGCGTTGGGAATTGCGGCTTCACTCCGCACACCCCTAAAACCCGCTGTACATCCGCCACTTCCGTTAGCTTGCTCAATGCGATTTTTTCGACCTCATAAGTCTTGCCATTTTTGTCTTTTGACACACCATCTACTTTTACATCGTTCGCAAAAAGCAACTCATCAATAATGTAGGTCGGGATTAGGTAAATAGAATCCACGTAGTTATAAGGGTGTTTGTGCTCACCATTATTAGTTCGGATGAAGAGGTAGAAATCTGAAGGTCGACGCATCACAGAGATAGCACCGCTGAGGTTATCATCTTTGATGATGTGTAACTGTTTTCTTTTGATGTCTACTTTTGGGTTCACGGAGCATTTCATCTCTATACCGAAGCCATTAAAAAAACTCTTACACACCATCTCTTGACTAAAATAGGCTTCAAGTTTTTTGGGCTTAATATAGAAGTCGCACACATCGTCATCGCCAATAGGAGGTCGGCAAAATGTATCATCTACGGATGATGATGCTCCAATCTGAAGCTCTAGAAACTTAGCGCGGATTTTGGCATCTTTAAGAGCTAAGACCTTTAAATCCTCGACTTCTTGCTGGGTGTAAAGATCAGTTTGGGGCAATTTGAAATTCACTTGATACTTTACAGTTTGAGAAATTAGAAACACCTCTTCGAGTGTTGGAGGTATGCAATCATCATCAATGCCGCGACTTTCAACTAAGTCTTTAAGTCTTTGTTCTGAGATGTTGGTTGACGCCGCCAAGCTTTCAAATGATACCTCTTTGTCTTCAATTAGGATCATTAAATCTTCGAAGAAATTAAAGATATAGCTTTGTGCGCTGTGAATTAATTTATCATTCATACTAAAAATGAGCAGCTTACACTGCTCTATCCTTGATTAGGTTGAAAAGCTACCAGTCTTTTGACTTGGTCTTCAATTTCTGGCTTAACGCCAACCACAGTTTCGATTAACTTGGTGATCTCTTTGGCGTGGTAATCATAGAACTCACCAGCCATGGTATCGACAATTACCTCAGTTTCTGTCATCCGGTGTTTGTTGATCTCATCAACTACTTTTCCTAATGAATTTACTAGCTCTTGAATTTCTTGTTTATGAGCTTTTGACTGAGATTTCTTTTCAATCAGTTCCACTAATTGGGAAATAATGTCTTTAAAAGAAGAAGTTTCTTTCTTCATTCCCAATCGACTGAAACTGAATGTGTCGTGCTCAAGTGATGAGCTTGGGTTCTTTAACTCTCTTCCGAGGTAATAAGGAATTGTACACTTGACAAAGTGTCCGCATAAACTGCCTTGGATAAGCTCAAGCAACTGGTTTTTGGTCATGCAAATTTTCGCAATACCATGCAAGCGTTTAATACCCACATCACCATGCTCTCCAATGTAGTCATTAGCAAAGCAGATGTTCATATCGATAGTTGAGTTATTCGTATGAGCGTTCCCGAAGGTGTAAGTATCGTTGGCACTATTGGTGCTCAATTTAATTACCCCTTGGCAGTTTTGAGCGCCAAAAGAAGCTTTTCTTCTTAGGTCAAACGTTCTTTGATCAACTAGCCAACTGTATTCCTTACTTTCGTCACCTCTTAGGTTGGCCGAGCGCACAACACGCGCAAGCGAGACATGCTCAGGCTTATCAATGCGAAATGCTTCGAAATAATCGTTAATAATTGAAGTTTTTTCTACGTTACTCTCTAGTAACGCAGGCGAGGCTACTTTCTTCAATAAACCAGTTAACGTAGACACTACCTCTGATCTTACGCCAACCATAGTTGATTCTAAAGTTCTTCTTAGAGTCTCAATAAGAAACTCTACGTCGACATTAGTTGATCTAGCTAGGACAGCAAGCTGCCTCTTAAAATCATCTTTAAACTGTTTATTGATTTTAAAGTCAGGCTCACAGAGTGACACACATACATCTTCTAGCTTTTTAACTGCGTCCACCAGCTCTTGGGCATCAGCATTGGTTTGTTGGTAGAGTTGCTTATTTAAACTAATGTTTGGCTTATAGATGTCTGTCTTTAAATCGTTCAACTGGCTTAATGTTATTGGCGTTCCTTCGCCCGAGTCGACTTCAAAAATCAACTTAGCTAAAGATAGTTCCGATAACATCAGTTTTAATAATGGAGTTTCTAAATCAGGCACCCATTCATCATCGCGATAAACGGCAGGGTAGATTGATAACTCCTGAGCAAAGTCAGACTTGACCTTTGAATTGAATAACTGAACTTTATCGATTTGAACAGGTTTAAGCTGAATAAATCCTGCTGAGGTCATAGAATCAGCAATTGTATCAACTCGTTTTCTTACTTGAGCTCTTTGATTTAAGCAGCTAATAGCTTCATTAGTGACAATGCTTGGTAACCCATGCTTGTCCTCATTCAGGCAGTCGCTGACAATTTGCCTAATTGTGCGCATTTGAACCTCTTGAAAAGTGAATCTATCGCCATTTTACCATAACTAGTTGGCCTTGCAATGGATAGTCATTTGTTTTTAAAAACACCTATTTTGCACAGTGCCTCAGTATTTCTTGTATATCCGGCGTGTGTGTTGGTTTGTATAAGTGCTTAACCTTTTCATGTATTCGAAGCACATCTTCCTTACGAGCTAAATTAAATACAGGGATGTTGTGACGCAGTGCAAGCCTAATAGCTGTTCGGGTTCCACCCGTTCTTTGCGTTGTCTCTTCCCATTCCTTTGCCCCGTCAGGTGTCCAACAGACAAGAAGTCTTGATGGGATTGGTGATTCTATTGGGTCATCGCCTAATACTTGAAAAACATTGCGAAGATGATTTGCAACGGTGTTGTTGTTGCTTGGTGATTCTATTAAGACGTGCCAGAACTCGTGTAACGACTCTTTTTCAACAACGCTCATGGCGTCCATTCGTTTTCTAAAGTCTGATACATAAGTTCTTCTGCAATTCCCTTTAGGGAAACGAGGGGAGGGCATGTATATTTCTTGAAGTTGAGATAGTCGAGCTGGCACTCCCATCTCAAAGAAAGTGTCGGCACCTTTTGCTCCACCAGATCTAATGATATATCTGCATTGTTCAGTTAAATACAGAGCTACATAGTGCATTAAAACCCCAACGCAATTCGGGGTTTTTTGAGATCCTACAAGGGTGGCAGCAAAAGACATTGTTTCTCTTTATTTTAGAATTTTGCCAAAAAAGATTCCACGAGAGAGAAGTGTGTGTAGCTTAGATCGCGTATTGCTTAAGTTCCAAGGTCTGACTTTTGACTTTGCCGTTACACCCCGTAGATATTGACTGCAAATTTCGTTCTGCTTATCAATATAAGATGTAAGCTTTTTTTCTGCTTGCACTTTGAAAGAGTGGTAGTCATCTTGTGCTTCGTTAAAGTTATGCTCTTTGGAAATCTCTAATTTCTTTTTCTTAAGCGCCTCTTCAGCCGCCTCAAGTTCTTTTTTTGCCAAGTTTAATCGAGCCATTTCAGGTGAATCTTCAACTGCCTTATCCACAGACTTCTGTAGAGCAATGAATTCATTGTATTTGTCTTGTGCCGACTGGAAAACACCGTAGATACAATCTTCAACTTGTGACATCTCAGTTTCGAAGTTTTTTTGTTCTAACTCTAATGAGCCATTCTTCGATGGTAGTTCTTCGCCTGTAATTAAGCTTTTTACACCGCCAATAAAGCTGAGCTCTTTTTCTTTTGTCATCCCTTCCGAAACGCCAAGCGATTCTGCTAGGTAGGTTATGCGACAGATAAGATCGCGAGCATCACGAGGTGTTAGTTCGTTGCTTGAGATAACTGTGTCATTAGCTGCGTTCTTAATCGAGACGCTTACAAATGGCGTTTTAGTATTAGTCTTAACTAATGCCACCGACAAAATGATTTGTGGTTCGTCTTGTCTAATGAAGAAGTATCTTGAGTCGGCATTAATCTCTTTGTAAGAGAAGTTGGTGTCACCGTCTTTATTGCCGCTAAACTTAGGGTCGTGTTTGTGTATTTCTCTGTATGTCGGCGACAGCTCTTTTCTTAAGTGTTTTAGCTCAAAGCTAATTTGTTGTGAGAGTTTTTTTGTGCAAGACATTGGATAGCCTCTTGATTAAAGTTGTTCTAGATCGTTGAGAATTTCTACAATACGGTGCTTACACTCATCTGAAAGCTCACTAATTAAAAGTCCTTGCCGACCGTCAATGTGTAAGGTGTTTCGTTGCTCGTTAACACGGACGAGCATATTCAAATGCCCTAACTTGTGAGCCTCTATTGCGTCACTTAAAAGCTTGGCGGCTTTTTGGTTTGAAGAGCCAAGTCTAGAGATGTTTCTGTACAGATTTGGGGAATCGATTGAGTTGCCTGCAACAAAGTATGTATAGCCAAATTTGTCAGTTTTAGGGTTTATTGGGGAGCCAACTGCACACGTCATTGGATTTGAAAAAAGAATATTAGATTTCATTATTTATAAGTCCTTTGTAACTTGGTTATGCTAAACCAATACTTAAAGATCTTCAATTGTTTTTAAAAACAAAAAGGCAACCATTGGCTGCCTTCTAGTGTTGTGTTTGTCTTTTGTTGTGTGATTAACGGAATAGGAAAGTAGTCTTTATCACATCTTTCAAAACAACGATTTCTTGGGGAGTCATCGTGTCCTTCAGTTTCTTCACAGAATCATCTGTTAGGTGGTGTTGATCAGTTTCAACCGATAAGCCGTTCGGTAGTTTCACCACTGTTTTTTTGTCTTTAAGACCAAACGAAAGCAAAATATAGCCGTTAGTGAATTCTCCACCTAGTGTGATGGTATCATCTTGGCAGTTTTGGTCACACCAATCGTTCATATCAACCGATGCTTCCATTAGCGCAGTGATTAATAGGAAGTTTTTAAAGCCTAGTTTATCTTCCTTGATAAGCTCTATAATCTCTGAACCTTTCATTTCAGAATTATACAGTTCAACTTGATCGCCTATAGATTCAACACCCTCAAAAATTGAATCATCTAGATCGAACTCGTCTGTTTTTTCATCAGTGATAACTATCGCTGTATGAACATTGCCAAGGTTTGAGATCTCGGTAACAGGAGTGGAAAATATTGCAACATTGTAAACAGAATTAACATTGAATGTAGCAATATCAACTAGCACGTCTGACTCGATAAATGGCTTCCCTGATTTTAAAAGTGAACTCTCGATTTCGCAAATCGTTGTAGCATTATTATGTAAAGTCACTCTAAATCTCCGTTTTTCTTATATCTGTTTAAGTGGGGCGTAGTTTAGCGGTCTGATGATTTTTGTCAATAGAACGAGCGTGCTATGTGGCATTAAAACAAATGGAATTGTTAACAGAATGTTTAATGCACCACACCAAAAACATACCATCAATCGCAAGAAGGCGATCATTATGATCGTCTTATGATCAATAATGCATAAATTAAAACCTGTAAGATTACACTTTCATTAAATTTATGTTAATCAAATGTTTTTATCGACACTCAAAATTTTTTTATAGAACGATTTCTTGTATTTGTTGTCAGAGCTTCAATCGCCTTAGAACCAACCAGAAGAATGTTTACGGTAGCATTATGACTCACAATTACGAGCATACTTACGAGTACAAAAGTTTCTTCTAGTGACGGCATATGGCTGTTTTTTCAAATGTATTCACGTGTCGAATGCTTACATTGAACCAAATAGAATTAAAAGTTTTCGTGCATATCTCGATTGTTAACGTTAAAGTTTCAGATCTATCTATCAGTAGATATCTAAGCTTCTGCTGAATATTCAAATTTATAGGATAATTATGAAGTCGACAACGATTGCCTTACCCGAGAACTTTGTTTTTGTTTTTAAAAGACAGTGGGAAATGCGCCTTAATGACCCGTGTAAATATCGTCTTTCTGCATACTGGCATAAGCAGGCAAATTTAAATTCTATAAAATTTAATTCAAAAAGTATTCGCGTACCGTTTACTGGAGAGAGTACAGTTCTGACTCAAAGTATTTACGACCTTTTGGATTTGATCTTTAAGTCTTCAGTAAAGAAGGGGCTTATCACTCAAAATGATGGGTTGTTGTATCTAGCAAAACTAAAGAACTGGAAGAAGACTGGGGAATTTAAAAAATCAGTCCAAAAGAAACGACTTAAAACCATCAAGAGTAAGCGAGGTGATTTTTACTTGACTCCAGAGGAGCAAGTTCGTCGCTCAAAGCTAGCACCTTTACTTCAGAAGCGAATTGAATCACTTGTTTGCGAGTACGTGCGTGCCTCGTTTAAGCTATTTCCAGACTTGCCGTCAAGTTTAGCGGGTTTGAGAGAGGTCAAATACACCACAGCGCCTAGCATAACTCGCTCATCTGGTGGGATAAGTGGGGGCAATCCGTACATGAAGTTTGCTTTAAGCCGGATAATGATTGAACTTGACGATCAGGGGACTGATTTAATATTTCACGAGTACGACAGCTTTAAAGATGACGATGTGATTGGATCTATAGGTGGTAGCATTGAGGTTTACCTTTCGGCACTCGTTGCGCATGAACTGGCTCATGCTATCCAATATACATTATGGATCAACAACATGTTCGATCAACCCACTTGGAATGGTTTAAAAACCATAGATATGACTGAGGGGCATGGTGAAGGCTGGCGCTACATTTACGGCGTATTACGTAAAACGATTACAAATCGCCTTCCAGACGCTAAAAGGGTCGCTTAAAGCGACCTTATCCCCTGCGTACAAAACTTCCTTACACCACAACCAATCTGATAAACAGGCATACGAACTCTCAAGAAACAGCCCCTCATTAAATACAAGCTATCTCGCTCAGGTTAAAGCCGATAAGCCAATCCTATTATTAGTGCATCTGTAACACCTTTTAAATTGTCGAGGCTCTTTCTGACACCTACTTTGTACGCATTGTTTTTAAAAACAATTGAAGTCTGTACACATGTTCCGATAATTAGTATTCTTTAATTAAAATGTTCATTGGTTCACAAGCAGAAGGTGCCAAAGATTTAGGTATCGATGAAGCTATTCAAATGGAAGCTCAGGGTCTGTCCCGTGAAGAAATTTTCACAAATACTGGATGGTTTAGACAAGTTGAGTCTGATAGTAAGTGGAGATTTGAAACTGACGACTCAACTCTTGAATTCTCAGAAGAAATGAACAGCTTCTTGAGCGGGAGTGGTGGTCAAGAAATCCTATTGATGGATGCTTTTAAGCCCAACCCCATTCTTGAGCAATATCATGATTTCTGGAATGTTGTCATCACTCCAATCATTCAGGACGATTCGACTATCCGTTCAGGAGGGTATAAGGCTTCCAATCAATGTAGGTTCAACACAAATTCTGGATTCGTTGAGCTTCACGTGTCTCTTGATGTTACAAAAGAACAATTCAAAAAGTCATTACTACATGAGGTGCAGCACTTTATTCAACAAAAGGAAGATTTTGCTGTAGGTGGCAATGCAACAATGTTTAGGGAACTAGACCTTCTTAAAGAAAAACGCAGAGTGAGCCTTCTTAAGATAAATAACTTACTTAGGGAGAATCCAGAATTTGCAAAAGGTCTTGCTCAGCGATTTCAGACGTTAATTGAATTGCACTCATACGGGGAGGGGAACGACCTTGACTGGGATGCTGTCCCTGATGAAATCGCTGACAGATACTTCGATGAGCTTGATGCGTTCGAGGAAATGTATCCGAAATTGTCTAGTGAATATTTTGAGCTGGCAGATGAAGCTGAAAATCAAGAATATCGAGGGACTGAAGGTTATAGATACATAGACTCTATCACTCAGTATTTGCACTTAGCGGGTGAAATTGAGGCTTATCAAGTAGCAGACAGGGCGTACCTAACCAACACTGAGCGTAAAGCTTCAATTCCTGTTTTTATTCCACACTTTAATGAGAAAGTAGTATCAATAAAGCCCATTGTTCACTTTCAAAATGATGTCGATCAGGTAATTGAGAATGCTTGGAAAGATGAAATGCTTTCCAGAAATACAACTGTTAATGATGTGTCAGTTTATGCAGATTATTTCTCCCGATCGTCCTTTAGTAAGTTTGCCCAGTTCGATGAACTAGTTAAATCTGTAAATAGCAGTTTTCTTGTAATGATGGCCGACTTGTCCAAAGACCTACCTGATGACAATCCTCTAGTGAAGGACTTTAATATCGTAACCGCTTGGCTAGGTACTACACCTAGGCAGTTTAGAAACCTTGATTACGTTTCCCGTCGTGAGTACGAGCACAGGTTTAATGAGGGATTCTTGAGTTATGTGTCAGAGCCAACCACTAATGTTCAGATGAAAGGTGTATTTGATACAGTTACAAAATGGCTTCGACTTATCGCTGAAAAGTTTACGGGCGCTTTAACCGATATAGATGTTACCCCTGAGATGATGTCTGTTTACAACAACCTTTTTGGCAACAGTGATGGTGTAAATCCACACTCCGATTTCCAAACTAAACTCAGGACATCAATCAATGATGCAATGGACTTAACGGTAGATGCTCAATTATCTTTCGCCGCTGTTGTAGACGCGGGGTATGACGCAGTGGCTGAAAGGTCAGGGGTTCCAAGAGACACTTTAGAGAAAAAGTATTCGATGGAATTTAATAAACGAACAATACTCAAAGCACCAAAGAAGGACAGTAACGGAGTGATTAGAATTCCCCGCTCTATGAGCTTCTAGAGTGGCAATAAGTAGGCTAGCGAGATGCTAGCCTTATTTTTGCACCCGCATCCCCACGTTCATTAATTCATGGTTAACGATCAGGGCTAACATCGATATCAGACTTAAGACTTAAATGGCTGCACGTTCACGATTCAAGGATTAATGATCAAGGCTAACATCGATGTATCAGTTCATGTTCGATCTTGCGGTTTGCTTTTGTTTCTCGAAAGTTATTAACGATATTTGTCATTAATATCTGAGTGTTGGTGGTTTACTTGTTTTTTCACACACTACAGTTAACAGTGTTTTGTTTCGGAAGCATGATCAAGTCTTGTGTTTGTACGGTAATTGCAGAATGTATCGTTGTGCGTCCATGTACGATCTTGCGCATCGTAAAACATCCACCAGCATCAAACAAAAGACCCTTTTTAACTTGATGTTAAGTATAAAAATAGGAGGCTATGCCCCCTATATGAGTTTAGAGGTATCGAGCGATGTCTTTACGAACTGTATTCGGAGCCAGACCTGTTTTAACCACTTCCATTACAACTTCAGCAATCTGACCTGAGATATCAGCTTCCTGTGAAGTGAAATCTGAAACATCACCAAGATTAAGGACTACTTCACCATCTTCACCGACCAAGTATAAATGAGCTTCTAAATGTGAGTAATCACTATCATCAAAGCCTACATCTAGCCTTAGTCTGTATTCCTCTGCGTATTTACAAAGAATGACCGATGGCATTTTGGAATCATTAGTGGTTACATCTTCGAATAGAGACAAAGCCTTCTCAATTACTAAATACTTTGACGTTCCTTTAAAGAAGTCTTTGCCGAACCTTGAAACCCAAGGACTCATAGGCTTGATTGGTGAGAAAGAGTAAATTAACTCTAATTGCCCCTCATGCGATAGCTTGTCAATGTCGTGATTTAGCTCGCTAAGGATAATTCCGCGCAGGCTAGTGTATTCACTCCCCTTAGAGTCTTTGGTTTGAAGGTAAGCGTTGGTAGGGATGCCTTTACAGTTCGAGATTGATTCAATAATCTCCTGCTCATTAGACTTATATTGGTCAAAGATATTTAAGCTCCATCCATCAAAGTCCTTAGGCTGCAACTTCTTAATGTTTTCGTTTACCCAATTAACAATCTCAAACGCATAGTTAATTGCAATCTGACTGTCACGCATACGATCTGAAATTGAGATGGTGCGCTCTGAGGACTCCATTCCAATACTAATACGAACCTCTGCTTTTGTTAGGTAACCATCATCCCCTAGAACTCCGTCGTGAATGTGGATGTTTTCGAAGTGGTCACCATTCACCTTAATCGAAAGATGAATCCCTGCGAGTTTATACTTGTTGTCACTTGTGCGTGTGAAGAACACCTGCTTAGTTGTCACATCATAGGCGTGAGCATGAAGTTTAGATACATGGTCAAGATATGCTTCTTGAGAGCGGAATCCGTAGATCGTGGACAGACACTTAACAAATGCTTTTTGTGTAACCTTCATACCTGCGATTTTTGGAGAGGCGAATAAGGTTGCAAAGTTAGTAATGCGTTCGCGACTTAGAAAGTTATGTAGATAGAGTTTCATATATCACCTGTAATTGCCGATACGTATTTATAGTACTGACCTCCAGTTAGCACTTACAGAATCGGACATGAGGTTACATATGCGTTCTTTAGGGTAAGTGTTTTTATATTAAGAAGTTATTGACCATCAGATTAATCTGGGAGGTGGCGAGGTAACTACCCTCAATCAAGGGCTTATTTGTGTGCCAAGACGTGCAACTACAATACCATGATTAGGTACATTGTCAACGAATAAGGAGTTTAGGATCGGATTTGACAGGTTAGTGGTCAATGAAGAACATCGATATAATCTTGTGCTGCTAGGCTCTAACAGGCTTCGTACGTTCACGAATGGTGTGATAGCGATCAGAGCAAACATCGATACAAAATAATTGATGCTGGTGGATGTTGAGATTGAGTCACAAACCTATCTAAGTCCATGAATGCTAATTACGTTCACGGATGTCGGATTAATGATCAAGGCTAACATCGATGCAAGTGTGACTAACACATCATTGTGCAATTTCATGTACGAACGGCACCACGATCGTATTAATTAGCCTAAAGGTCATTAATTACAACGATATAGAGTCTCATGCTTGTTTTGTATAGTTCATGTACGATCTTGGTTATGTTCACTCTTATGGGAATAATGATCAAGGCTTGCAACGATATAACGTTTTTTATTATCCAGAGAAATGCTCAACAAGAACTTAAAGCTGAAGGTTGGCAGTGATACATCTCACAGTAATAGGAATTAATTACTTTTACTTAACGTGCCTTAAACCCTTAAATCTACCGTAGTTCACTCCTGACTCCACTTCGATCACATATCGATGTTTATGTTCATGTACGATCTTTAGTTTAAACTGTCCTTTCTCTTAACCTATTCAATTTCAATTGATTTGCTCATTTTGTATCGATGATAAGGTTCATGTACGATCTTGCTTTTATACCCTAGGCGACTATTAGGGTATCGGTACTTCATATTAAATCACTACGTATCAATGATTTATGACAGGTATGATTTATCGACAGGTGCATATTGTATGATGTTTACGCTTGCAAAACTCAGTGCTAGTATGGATTTGTTGATAACTAAATAACCAGTCCTAGCAATGATAGAAATAAGCGAACTGCTACCAAACGAATATGAAAAGCTCAACCTAAAGTCTAAGCTCCGTCTATTTCGCTTTACTGGTGAAGAGCACAAAAACGTGCTCACGTATGAAAAGCTATCATTAAACTCATCTCAAACAACTATTATTCGCCAGTTACTTCTTGCTAGCTCCACAACAAAAGGTTTAACCCTCAAATCATTCGCTAACATCTTAAAGGAAAAGCGATTGAAGTTTGCACCTGAATCCATCAGAAGAATTATAGGCGAACTAAAACAGCGAAAGGTGATCGAGGAAGTAGAGGTTACCTTACATGGAAATTTACTTAAGCAACCTAGGTGTTTCCAATTCTGTGATATCGCTGAGACAATCAGAGAAGCTGACGAACGTGAGTTCGCCAAGTTAAAAGATAAGAGTGTTAATGAGAAGAGAAGCACCGATATAGTCGCTCAAAGAGAAGCTTTAGAGCGTAGGGGATTGTCTTTGGATGATTGTCGTTCAGATAAAGCGTATTTCCCTAGTGGTGCTATGTATTCTGATGGTCTTGTTTTGAAGGAGATACAAGAAATTAGTCCCGATAGAGCAAACGGGATTAAATTCAGAGGCAGAACCTTTGATAACAATTCGGGCAAGTTTCATCTTGAAGCCAAAGCGCCAGATCAAATAGCTACAAAGGGAGCTATAGCTACGCTTGTAGTTATTATCAATATAGCTGTAGCTTACAACTCTAAAATGTTAACACAGCGACGTTTTCAGGTGCCTTTTGAACACAAGGAGTTCCCAGTCCATATCGTTGATATCCTAGAGTTACGAGGGATTAAAGATAGTGGGCAGGCTAGGAAACGTATTCGTAATCAAATCTCGTGGCTGCGCGAAACCATTTATCGTGCATCAGATTTGAAAGGGATATTAGATCGTAACCTTACGAAAATCTTCAAGCAATCTGACTATCAATTTTTCATACAGGTCACATCGAACGCAGATGAAGCTCCTGTCATTGAAAATGACAAGGCCAAAGCATCACCAAATCTGTATTTTATTACCTTTAATCCAATATTGGAGAAGGAGTTGTGTGAGGAAGAAACGTTCTTCAGCTTACCTTGGCGCTTGATGCAAGCAAGTGAACTATTGCTTTTCGTTTACATTAACTTTCGTCGACGCAAGATTGAAGATGAGGTTATTACCTTAGAAGTTCTCAGAGAATTAATGTGTTACGAGGCAAATGCTGACAAGTTTCAAGAGAAGCTTGAGAAGGAGCTTAATGCTGGTGGGTTTAATTTGGATGGTGGAGACGCGGATTTTAATCTTTGTGGCTATTACATTAAAAAGTCTGTAAATCAGTCTGGTGAACAACAATATCGAATCACTTGTAATGAAGTTGAGATGATTGAAGAGTCCGGAGCGATCGGTAATCGCAGCACTCCAGAAATAGTAAACCCTCTAAAGCTAAGACCAGATCAAATAGCCTCTACAATTAAAACGGCTGAAGAGATGAAGGTTGCACTGAATCACCAATCAGCTTATCAGGAGTTTGTTCGCAAATATGTTGTCAAACACACCTTGCGCACTAAGCACTTCCGTAGACTTTCATTTGGCAATGAAGAACTGGCAGTCACCTATTACGACAGTGACCAGATTATAAACTCTTTGGCTAAGTCGATTTCGGGCAAGATTGGCGGCAACGCTGACATTTTTCTTGAGTTCACAAACGCGATGAGATCAGAGCTTCACCCAGTAAAATTTGGTGAACAAGAAGTCTCATATGAACTGTTTTGGGACTTAATTGAATTCCTTAAAGATAGAGGGGTGACAGCAATCAGTCCTGTAGGTGTTCTTGAGGTGACCCGCACATATAGAAAGCTAAAGGTGATGCATTGGGTAAATAGGGAATTTGACCAACTAGTTGCGGATTTTCTCTAACCATACAAGCCTTATTACGTCTGAAACAAGTCCTTTCCGGAGGTTTGGAAAGCAAGTAAGTTCTTAAGGCTTGTTACTTATTGCGTGCGTATCACTGACATTTATCCGCCTGAGAATAAGTCTTTAAGTAAACTCAACACTGTGGCATTATGACTAAACAATAAATCATTAAGTCGTAGCACCATGGATAACGATACAAACTTAAACGACGTTCTAGATCTTACACCAAGCCAAGATATTGTAGAGCCTAATGACTACTTTGAAGCTTTAAAAGCAAAAGTAGAGTCTAACGAAGACAGCAGATTGAAAGAACAATACAAGATGTTGATTTCTGAAATAGAAGGGGCGGCGAAGATTGGGCAAGACTCACTGATAGAACACTTGCTGTTTAACATTAAGGTAATCACGAAAGAGATCGCGTTAATCGACTCGCCCTTCAACAAGTTTGTTCGGAAGGAAGCCTTAAAGGAGATGGTTGATAAAGTTCAACCTAAAGACTCAATCAAAATCATTGAACTTGAGCGCTTCCCTCGTTTAATTCCCAATGAGGTGAAGGAGAAAATTGCTGCTGCAAAGGATTTAGGAATCTTTGATAAGTATTGTGTCGTATTTACCGATTTAACTCAAAACGACTACAAAACACCTAAGGAACGAGAGTTTGTTGACCGAAATCGTGACCCTATTGTGTTTGGTTATTTTAGTTGTGATTCATTAAAGCAGAATCACGAAAAGTTCTTCCTAATTGGTGATTGGGTTGATGAATGGTGCGATCTAACTTTCACAAAGGCAGTCGAAAAGATGTCGAGTATGGGCATCCAAGATAATCATGGAGAGTTAAAGGATTTGGACACAATTATGCGTGAATACAGCATAGGTGCAGCTAAAGATATTGAGAAGGAAAATAACGCAGTTAATGATAAAACTGGCGGATTCTTTCATCGGGTCGCTAAAAAGTTTGCCTTCAAGTAATGTTCAATGACAGCACAGATCTGACTCTTACTTCTTTTTTTTCTGGTGAAGACAATCTAAGCCTTCTTCCTGACAACGTAAGAAAAAAGCGTATCGAAGACTCCGATGGATACTTTCGTATCTTCGGGGAGCTTAGAAATAAGATGCCTGTCGACCCGATACATATAATCAAAATGCTTGAAGAAGCAGTCGGTGATAGTGTCCACAGGTATCATCCTTTGCTTGATTGTGGGCAGGTCGAGGATGAAGAATTTGGGTGGTGTGTTTGGTACAGTGAATTTTTCGAATCAACACACCACAAGATCGACAATCTTTTTGCTAATGCCGATATGTGTATGCGATGCGGAGTGACCCTGAATCCCTTAACTCGGTTTGACCATCAGGATTCGCTATGTGACGCCTGTAACGATGAAATCACAAGAAGACCTGTAAATATTTTTTTGTGATTCTTTCCAGAGGTCTGGAATGAAAAGGAAGTAATGGTTACTTCCTTTTGTTTATCCAACACTCTAGATGAAAGGTGTTCTCTTTATGCGTTCTCTCAGATTCACTCCGACCTTCATCGAGCTTGATCATGCAGTAATCCATCCAGCCTAACATTTCGGCAGCGAAGTGTGAGTTAGGTTCTTTTAGTCTCCATTCTTTTGTACAACCAAAATATAGGCACATCTCTAATGCACTTTTTACTGACCATGATTTCGGACATGTGTTCATGTGCCCTGAGCATTCATGAAACCAGCCTTCTTTGATGGAGGTACGGAAAGCACTAGGTGCGTTCATTTCCCATTCCGCAGGAGATTGATATCGCAAAGCTGATTCAATACAGAAATCCTTGTCTCTGCATTGCGTCTCAGTTCCAACTAACTTTGCTTTAGATGGCTCAGACATATTCTTGCTGCACTGATCAATAATGCCTAATTTTTTTGCAACATAGAATGAGCGGTGATGAAAGAGACGCCACTCACTTTTAGTCCTAAAGTGTTTGGATATATGCAAACAATCAGCTTTAGTGTACTTACTGCCATGCTTGTCTTTAAATGGCATTTTCATTATCAGACCTTGCAAGACGCCTTGCCTTGCCGCTAAAACAAATGATTGTGGTTCTTTCATTAACCATTCATAGGGAGATTCAAACATCCCTGCATGTCTTTTGGAGCGCTCAAGGGAAGGAGAGGCTAACATGTATCGCTTGTGTGCGAATAGTGGTTTAGGTGGCATCTGCGCTAGTGGCAATGTCATAGTCTCCTTTCATTGAGATTGACCTGTTTTTTATCCATGCCTCTAAATTAAAAGTCATCCCTTTCTTTGGTTTTGAAGGCATTGTCGGAGGGCAGCGATCTAGCCACTTGTGGTACATTGCGGCTTTATAGGAGATAGGGCATCCTTTTGACCATTCCTCTTCGTTTATAAAAGGTCGGGAAGCAGCGATACACGTGTACATAGTCCATTTTAATGGAGATACATCCATGTGCTTAATGCATTCAGATAACCAACCGTGACGGATTGCGATAAGAAAAGCTTCTCTGCCTTTTTTATCCCAATCTTCTGGTGACTTAGCTCGTCGAGCTGATTCCAGACACGTCTCTAATGACCATCCATCAACGGCTTGAGGGGTCATGTGCTTTGTGCAGTCGTCAACAATTCCTAAAGCGTGAGCATCGCGGTATGAGGGGGTATGCTCTGTTTTCCACTCAGTCCGAGATGAGTAGAGCTTTGCGATAGACATGCACTGCGCGGTGGTGTGTTTATGGATCTTGTTTGTTTTGCCTGCCATATGCTTACAACACAACTCCCTAACACCAAGACGGCTTGCTGTTTGGTAACTTGTGCTGTCGAATCTTATCCAATCAATTCTAGAATTGAACAGCAGAGCTATACGTTTGCAATCATCCTGCGTAAGAGCGAATCCATTAGATCTCATGTGAGATATACATTCGCTCATCACACCATGGTGTTTAGCGTCTTCGAATGAAGCTGAGTGATGGAATCTCCACTCAACTTTTGTATGATATCCTTTCGCACGTTTAATACACTCTTCCTTGGAGTGGGTGTAAGCCTTGAATGCATTAGGCTTTACTTCGTGATGTGGAATCATTCCAAACACAGCCTTTTTGTTATCACTAAATTTCAATATTTAGCAATAATACCACAAAAGAACTGCGAGTGAATTGTACTTAAGAGCTTTTTCCCACCAACTCTGCTGCGAGCTGGTGGATTTAGAGCAGACCAGATTTGTTTATTTAGATTCCTAAAATCTTTTCACAATCTCTCTTGTACCAAGAGAAGTAGCGATTTACCGTATAAAGCTCATCTCGTAATTGCCACTTAGCAGCAATAGTTTTGTCACTTGCTTCAACATCATCAATAAGAGTGTCAATTTGCACTCCTTTAAATAGACAAGCCAACGTCTCTCTGACAAATGATTCATTATGCTTAAGGAGCGAGTAAAACCTATTTTGAACATCATGACGGACTTCGGTTTTGTGGAGTTTGGAGTCAAGTTTTAGATGCTCTGGGTATTGATTCCAATGACGAAGAGAGATGTTCGAATCGCAAGCTGGAGTTACGATTTGTCCTGAATCATACTGCGCCTTCAGTTTTTTCCAACGACCCAATTGATGTGATTTTGGGATTACAACACTGTCGGGGACGGAGCTCAGCACTCCGCTGCATTCACTACAGACACTAGTAACGTTGTATTTTTTGCTATCGGTCGTAAATTGAGAGGGATATTTCTTTCGACAAGGAAAGCAAACTCGATTTCTTCCGCCACCACGTTTACTCATAACTCAGCACCTGCACCTGTATTGATGATCAACTCACCATTAATGACACTTACATTGAATAGGTTGATTTTTGAAGCAATCGGGTTTTCATTGCCAATATCATATAAATCAAAAGGGTAGTTGTAATCTGGAAATGTGAGGCCAGCTTTTAGCAGTAATTTGTGGTTTGATAAAATCTTGTCTTCCATTACCTCTTTAATAGAACCCCAATAAGCAGTTGCTTTGTTTGCATCTCGTACGTAAGCGTCGATCAAACTTTCCACTCGAACGTTGTCATTCGCAGCAACAGCTCGTTGCAAGCCCGTGTATAATTGCTCAACACTAGATGCTGACACATTGGCTTCGTCCGAACTTAGAAGGGTGTAAAAAGAGTTTCCCTTCTCATCTGTAAAAAAGAGAGTAAAGGAATCTGCGTAAGACCCTACCTTAATCGTATCTAACCCGCGACAAATGCACTCAGCCTCTTTTAATAAATTCGCGACCATCACAACTGTTGGTTTGATTTTGCGCTTATAAACTGCGCCCTCTTTTGCGAGGAAGACTGTGAGACCATAAGTACCATAACCCGTGACTAAGTTTCCATTAGATGAAGTGGACTTAAGTGGCTTAGCAAAAATTGATTCGCCATCTAAGCTAACCCCAAACTTGACCGCTTGTTTATGAGTTTCTTTACACTTTTCACCAATAACAATGCGGTTGCCTACTGTTTTGTAGACAAACTTAGCTGTTCTATTGAACTGATGTCCGCCAACTTTAATTTTATTGACCATTTTCTGTACCCTGTGTTTAGGTAATCACCATAATTACCGTTTCACTATAATCTCATAACCATGCAATCAAGAAAAGTGTTTTTAAAAACAATTGAAGAATAAAATATTTCTGGTGGCTAGACGAAATACCCATATAATTAGAGATATAGAAAGCCACAAGTTGGAGAAGCAGAGTGACAAGAGCTGAATTGGTAGAAAGAATTAGCGAGGCGATGCCCAGAATTGGAATCGACAACTCAGAGAAAGCCGTCAGGGAAATATTGGAGTCTATATCTAGCAGTTTGGAGAGTGGCGAGCGTGTTGAGATTCGTGGGTTTGGTAGCTTTAACTTGCGAGATAGAGAAGCACGTAAAGGTCGAAACCCAAAAAGCGGCGACTCCGTAATGGTCGGTGAAAAAACTGTTGTGCATTTTAAAACAGGCAAAGAGTTACGCGCTCGCGTAGACAACATTTCAAAAACCTAGCCTTTAAGTCAGAGCTAATTTATTGGGCTTGATACATTTTAAGCCCAATAAATAGTCAATTCCTTCGTTACATGACATCATTTAATGAAATTGGAGCTCTAGTGACTTGAGCAAGGCTTTAGTTTCACCATCGACCTTTAACATAAAAAGGCTGTTGATGCTTATTGCGGTAACGCGGTTGTTTCTTCTTAGCCTTAGATTTCTTGGTTATCTTAGTGGGTGCGTCTGCTTTTTCGCGAATTGAAGCCATTGCGCTGATTCTTTCTGCATGAGAGTAAATGCTGGGCTCCATAGTGCAATACGCTACAGACTCAGCATTTATGTTAGCCATGCCCACTAAAAGAGCCTAGGTGTAAGATTACGTTCTACAGTCGAGGCTGAACCAATCACAAAATCATCACTCATCCCTTCTTTAGCAAGGATTTTATCGACTGCTACTGTTGTTGTGTCAATTTCCAGAGGCGCAGCTTTATCATCATCAAGCTTATTGGCGTTCTCGAAGAGAACAACCAGATAGCTTTGACCATCCGACAGAAACTGATGCTCAACACTTATATGTGCAGAAGATTCATTCCAAGGCTTTATTATGTACGCAGAAGGGGTACATCGGGACATAGCCACTATCACACCATGTTGAGTTTTATCGCCAACCACAAACTCATTCAGGGGTTTATAAACGTCATCCCACTTTTCGATGATCTCATCGTTAAGTTCCTTTACTTCCCTTTTGAAGCAATTAATACGATGCTCCCAGTCAGAAATCTCTTCCCACAAACACTTGTCCCACTTTTCTTCATTAGCTGCGGATTCACAAAAATCAGAAACTACAATTTTAGCGAGTGCTTCTGAGTCGTTAGGGTATTTGACATAGAATTCAGCGAAAGAGTTAATAAAAAATTCCGTGCAGAAATAATCATCAATACACCATGATGATTCATTTAGCTCTTTAAAGAACTTTCGTACAGTAAAATCAATAATTTCACGTGTAACAACTGGTCGTGAAGGTACGGGATTTCCGTTTTTACTATTAAATAGAGGTTTAGCCATTGATTTAAATCTCATTAAACACTGAATTTGTGGCATTATTACACATGTAACGAGCGTTAACAATGACACTGACCTTAGAGCCATCTACAAGTGTTTTTAAAAACACTTGCCAAAGTACACTGGCGTGGTACTATTACAGTTCTTAAAGGAGAAGTTATGAACAGTGCATTACTTGAACAAATTAAAACCTTTTTGCAGTCTATTGGGGCACCTGAAAGCGAGTTGCAATCTTTAGACCCAAATACACTTGAAGAATTTTTAGCCAGTAAATTCTCAACCTCGAAGCTAATGAATAAAGAGAATGAACAACAAACACTTTTGGCGAAAGTAGTTTCTCACAAGCTTGGCGAAATGTTCAAAGGTGACTTTATTCCGAATCTTGATGAGGTGAAGTTAACCAATAAGCCTTGTGGACAGTACGATGTTTTTTTGTGGTGTGATGAATCATTTATTGTTGGAAGTGAGTCTGGGCATGTTGAGGTCTACCATTTCAATGGCGAGTTAGCCAACAACAATTTCAAGTACGGATTTGAAGGGCAAGGGCATTTTCCTATCGGCAAAGTAACAGAAGCTTTCTTCAAGCGAATTCGAGAGGAATACCTTGCTTAAAGAATTTTTCGATACAAAAGCTTGTGTTTTGATGGCCGTAGGTTTTGGTGTAGGTTATTTTTTTCCAACAAAGTTAGTGGTAGCAGCCTGTTTGTTATGTCTTGTTGGAGCTGTCCTTAATCGAAAAAGGCGCAAGCTTACATCCGCTTAGTTCACACAATAATCGTAACTTCGATTGGGTTTCCAGAGTTCTGGAAGCCTTTTTTTTGTCTTAATAAAATATCACAAACAATGAAACACCGTGATCTGCAATTAACATGGACTTAGGTGACAAATTTCTAAATTACAAATCATCTTGAATGTCGTCGTATTCTTGCTTGACGATTTAGATAGAATGCCCGACCCATGGTAGTTTCCACCTAATAATGGAGGAATCATATTTATGGCTTGTAAGGTAAATGTAAATCTAATACAGAAAGATATTGATGATAATCTAGAGCTATTAAACATACCAACAACAAAAGACGTTGCTGGTACAGCTGCAATGGCGTGGGCGATGATTGATAGGATTGATAAGGCAATGGAGTTAGCCAAAAACCCTCAATCTATGAAGTTATCTAAGATCAATAGGGGTGGGACAATTGCAGCGGGTCTGTTTGCTGCCTACTGGGCTGGGGCAGTGATAGGGAGTACAGCTAGAGCCGTCTATAGAAATACAGAGTGCACTCCCAGTCAGGTTATGACATTCGCGAAGGATTCGGGCGTTTCTGTGGGGTGGCTACAAACGACATACGCTAGGTATCCGGAGTTATTAAATGGTGACAAATAAACTCACACTTGTATTAGTGGCTATCTTGGTTGTAGCTGTAATTATGTGGCTGCTGGAGGTGATAGGTGGGACGGTTGTTGTATTAGCAATTATCGCCCTGTCCATATTTGAGTCTGCCAAACGGATCTACAACAACACAAAGAAAACGGACAACCAAAAGTAATGAAGTAGGCTCGGTTTAAACCGAGCCTTTTTTTAGTATTTAAAACCGTGTTCTGACAGGTTGATATATACCGTTTCTTTCAGTTTCTCACCTGACATGGATGGCAGGTTTTGGGTGATCTGGTATTCAGTCGAGTACGTGTAAAGATTCCAAAAGTCTTTGTTCACTTCTTTTCTGACCGTAATACGACCTTCTTGAACATGTTTTAGGGCGCGTTGGAAGCCCACTTGTGCACCAATGTTATATGCTGATGCTATAAACGAATTGAGTGCGTTTGCGTCTTCAGGAGAGAGTTGTAACTTTTCTTTAATTTGCTCAATTGCTCCTTCTATACGCTGTGTGGGATTACCACCCGTTTGTTCTAATTCGAACTCTTCCTCAAGTCGTTTTGCCCATTTAACAATTGATTCCGATCTTGCCTCAATTTTGAGCCGCGTTGAATGGTATCCATTAGCCATGAAAATTCCTTAACCATCTGTAGTTTATATTCTTTCTTCGAATGCTATCGGCAGAAAGACAGAATAGTTTAATGAAATTAGTTTCACTTTGATATAAACCACGTTTTTAGAGAAAGGAATGGTAAACCACAGAGTGGTTACCACTCCAATTATGACTAGCCTTTTGTTCGCTCGACTATCAAATTGCTAAAATAGTCATCTGTAATCTTCAGATCATTCATTAACAACGCACTCATAAATTCGGAGAGTGCCTCATAATAATTTTGAGCGATAGTAGAAAGGACTCGCTCATTCTCTAGCTTGAAGGTAAATAAAGCCATCTTAGAGTCTGTCTTAGAGTAATCAGATAACCTTTTCTCTAGAGTGTTAAATCTAAGGAGGGCATCTAAAACATTGGATGGGAGTAGAGAAATTCCATATTCTGTTCCACTTTGAACGTCAATAACAATGCTATCGCCAATTTCCAGCGACAAAAGTGAAGCCAGTTCGAGATCCATCAAAGCTTCTTTAGCGTTATATCTTAGAGTTGTTTTATAGTCACTCCCATCCCAAATCTTAAAGAGTTTTGGTGAAAAATTATCACTAAACTTACCACTTGTTGTTTGGCTTTGTAGTTTTGAAAACTCGCGGTCTAAACCAATGATTGTCTCTGAAATTAGCATTGCAAATGGAATTTCTGAGAACTTAACGACTTCTGTGTCGAGTAATCTTAAGTCCGCAGTTGCGATATCTACAGCACAACGTGGAATGAAAGACATTTCCTTCGAAAAATATTCATCATAGGTCATATTCACATTAAGGCTGTCATTAAGAAATTCAATTGCAACACAGTGCTCTAGTTTTTCGAAAGGAGTCACCTTCCAACCAATGAGCGAATCAGACAGTTTGATTGATTTTTTTGTATTTTCAACAATCGGATTAATGTCTTTGAGAGCGATAGATGAGATATCTACTTCGCCATACTTGTCACGCCACTTAATGAATGTATTTGGTGATAAATGCAAACCATCATTGGTTAGGACAAAGCAATAATGGATGTTAGCAATTTCAAATGGTAGTGTTAGCACGTCCGCATCTAAAGTCGGGGCAGCACACTTACTGAGAGGTTTTATTTTATTATAAGAAATACCGTAACGCTCAATTGAAAGTTTGTTAAGAGCGTCAGATTTACTTTTTGCATTGCCAGATTGATAAAGGCGTTTAGCTTCAAATAAAATGGATGATAACGGCTTGCCGTCTGGTAAGAATTCAAATGTTTTCATGTCAATGCGTCCTTGATTGCGCCAATAATGAAACAGCCTCTAGTTCACAATGCGCAGGGCATTGTTGTTAAGTTATTTTTTTAGCACCCTATCCAACGACTTTACCAAGGAGGCTTGGAGGCGAGGGTTGTTCACCTTGTATTTTGAGCTCTCATAATACCATAGTTAAGCTGAGTGTAAAGCTCTAGGTAAGCCTAATCTTTCCTAACATTCTCTATTTTATTAATGGTGGTTGTTGACGGTGATTTCATACCGACTGATGAAATATGCAGACACTTCTGCCGTTATAAATGTGAGAAGATTACTTTAAATTATTAGTAATCATTTTTGCAGGAAACTATGGAACAAAAAGAGATCGATAGAGCATCTTTAGCACTAGAAAAAATAGTCATTCATTTGAATTTTAAAAGAATGCTACCTTTACTTTTGTTAACGACGTTCACTCCACTAGTGGTCTTACATGGCTTGTCTTTGGGGATTTTGCCTGTTGAGGGAGAAATGCCTCTCCTCTCTACACTTGGAGCGAATTCCAAACAGATTCTGACTTTAGCAAGCTTTTTGGTTTGCTTTTACGGTGCCAGTCTTCTGTTCAAATCAGTTGTAATTGAGCGTAGTTATTTTCTAGATGTTGATTTAGCGATCCCTTCACTACTCTCTGTTTTAGAGCGAAATAGTGGTGATTTTTGTCAATCTACAACAAAGTTGGCATTTCAAGGTATCGAGGATATTTTAAATGGTGGTAATCACCAATTTTCCGTGAATGAGCTACAGTGTCTTAGGTTTGCTCTTGAAGAGTTACTTTCAGCGCAGCCAGAAAATTAATATTAGTAAGGCTTGGTTTTTACCAAGCCTTTTTTTACCAAGCCTTTTTTTACGCAGCCAGTTCTACCCAGTACTCGTTGTTAATCACGCCTGCTTCTTGAATCTTCTTCATGAATCTTTTAGCTTCTGGTAGTTTTTCTTCTGGGCACTGCTTTTTGTGTCTAAAGATCATCCCATCACTCATCTCGACAATAATGTAATATGTCTTTAAGCCTTGTTTCGAACGCAACGCAGAGGCGTTAGATTCTTTTAGGCTTAATGATACAATTGTAGCCTCAAACTGCTCCTCGTGAGGTAGGTTAGTGAAAAACTCATTAACGCTCATTGCAGCCCTAACGCCTAACCACTCAAAGCAGTTCTTCTCTACTGAGTTGCCAAGTGCTTTATGAGCGTTGGTTTTTGCAAGATTCTCTGTCAGCTCAATAGGTAGAGACTTAGCCCTTGCATGTTCTACTTTTGTTAATAGTCGTAGCCATTGACCACACGATGATTCAACCACGGTCTCATCCAGTCTCACTCCCTTGCCATAAGAGGCAGTGATAGTGGTGATTCTCGTATCGTTAGGTTTTGCAATCTTTGCTCGATGCCCTTTACCAGCTGCTTTCTTCTCCTCTTCACGCTCAAGGAGTCTCGCTTTTGGATACCAACCAGAGCCCTTAAAATCTTTCTCTTCGAAAGACGATGGAATTGGGGGAAGATTTTCTTGTGGCTCCATAATGTCTGCAACTGTTGTAACACAAGGAACTGGTACTGGAAGTTCGAGATCGATATCGATCCCAACCGTTGTAAAGACTAGAGAGCCACGAACTCGGCCTTCAATAGCCCCAAAGTCATTTCCTTTTAGGGTCACCTCTTTGTGGGTGTACCCAAGTCTCGTCATTAACTCTTTTAAGATATGGCAACTTGCAGTATCAAACCACTCAAGAACGTTCTCTAGAATGAAAACCAAGGGGTTAGTTTTCTGGATGATAGTTGGAAGAGTCATAACTAGCCAGCCAGCTTCCTCATGAAACTCTGGAAGACTTACGGTTTTACCCGTTCTAGCTTGCTTTGATGCACCCTTGCATGAAAGTCCTGTGATAAGGATGTCCAGTTGAGGCATCAAATCTAGAGGAGCTTGTTCTAGTGAACAGCTCATGATTGTCGTAGTGTCATCGTAAACTGGGTTGCTAAAAGCAGAAGCTTCCATAGTTTCATGGTGGTGATCAACCGCAAAAGCACATCTAATCCCCTGACCAACCTTGTTGAATCCTGAGACAATGCTGTACGCAAGACCTCCAATTCCCGAGCATAAATCTCCAAGTAGTAGTTTTTCCTTTTTCTCCATACGCTCCTTGAAAGCAGCAATTCGTGCCTGAATACGCTCATCAGTACGACGGAGACAAATGACTACTTCATGGAGAGAAACTTCAATGAAAACTCGAAGAACATTGTCAGAAAATGATTCAGCAACCTTCTTGTTGTGTAAATCAAAGCTGAGTTTTCCGCGACTCATAGTTACTGAAAGTGTACCTTCTGGGTCTTTAACCATGCGAATACGGTTCTTCTGGTGAATAACTCGGAATTTATCACCGAATTTAACGCCACAGCGCGAGCCTAATAAATCACTTCTGAACCAAACTCGTTTTCCACGAGCTGTATTTTTAGCCGAAACATCATGATCTACTACTGTAGTTGTTTTCATTTTCTTGTCCTAAAACCTGTAATGTACAGACATAATACCACAACAAAGAGCGCAATCAAATGTTTTTAAAAACAAAATTAATGAGTGATAAACTCTTTAGTATCATAGCTTTAATCTAAAAACTACGAGATAGCGATGCAATGTTCGAACTAACATGCAACCATAACAAGAAAGGTGAGACTTGAATGGGTAATCTATTTTCTGATGAAATTGTCTCAGCGACATATGTGCTCGAAGTTGTTATCATGAACTCTAGAAATATAGAGGCAGCCTGAATGTATAGTAATAAAAAGAAAGAACCCAAGCCAAAGTATAAACAGGTTAAAAACTACGAAGAATTAATGGTGGTAGTGGGGTTTCATTTAGGGAGATCGGAGTTAACGATCGATGAACTTAGAACCAAAATTGAACGAAATACACTAGATACAGACCTTATTAATCGTGCTATTGAAAGAATGCTAGAGGTGGGTGCTCTAAAAACTAATGAAAAGTACATAGAGAACTTTACTGAGTACAGAGCTAGAAACTATTACTCGAAAAAGGGCATCATTGGTCTTTTGAGAGCAAAAAAATTACCTTCAGCTCTGATTGAGGAGATAGTACCAGACCTCTTTGATAGTTACATTCAAAATGAAGTTGATAGCTTAAGGGAGTATCTTGACAGAACATATCAAGACTTCACAACAACAAACAAAGACAAGCTATACAAAGAAATTCAAACAAAAAGGGGCTTTAGTGCGAGCCAGATTAATGTAGCTATAGCCGACCATGAAGCATTACACACCCTTAGAACAGCTCTTGAGGTGAAAGCAGCTAAGGCTGACTTAAGAACTGAGATAATCAAAAGGTACAAAAAGGGTAAAGGGCGTAATTTAATTAAGCTAGAGTTAAAGCAGCAGTGCATTGATGTAAGTAACTACGATGAGATACTTTCAGCAATGGAACTTAGTTCTGAGTTGGATTTTTATGCAATGGCTGCAACTGTTCTTTCCAAAAAGAAGTATGACTATTCTGACTATTCTGATTTAAACAAAGCTCGGGGACACTTAACTAGAAAAGGCTTCACTTCCGATGAAATTAAAGAGGCTATTGAAAACCTGAAAGCTAGCCATTGACTTTGTTTTGAAAAAAATCCATGAGGTAAGTCACATTTACGTTGAGTTATAATGCTACAAATGCCATAATTAAGATGTTCTTAATAAAAAAATGGAGGTAGACCATGGGTTATTCAAGACGACTAACTGACCATGTCGAAACAAGATCAGAAATAACCAAAAAGGTTATCAAGACTTGGATTGTAGAGCTTCTATCTCTTTTATTCGTCTATTCGGGGTTACTTTTAATTCATTCCTTGAAGGTTTTAGAAGGGAAAGACTTCATAGTTGCTTGCTTAGTAGCATCAGCACTATTTGCTGTTTCAAGAACCTTCACCAAGTTCGAGCGATTACAACTAAAGTTTATATCAGATCTAGAGCAGCAGAACGTTCATGAGAATGTGTGCGGTTTTAAAGCTGCTAATAAATTCTTTCATAAAGTAGAGAAGCGCAATAGAAACTTGACTCGCCGAGAGGCACAAGTACTTTATGAACTTAGTGATAAACTAGTTAAATAAGTGAATAAGCATGAAATATGATGACTTAGTATTTGGTTTACGTGAACATGCTTTCGTGTTAACAAAAAGCCAAGGTACTTACGAAGTTAAGCCGTTGATGAAAAACGAGCCTGTGTACGAATTCCAAACACTCGGTGAAGTGCAGGCTTTCCACTCAGGTATTGAAGCTCAAAAGCAATGGGGGAACAAAACCCCTGAACTATCAAAGTAATGTTATTAAAGGCTCCCAATCATGCGGAGCTTTTTTTATAGGATGCTTATGAAAAAACAGAGCCTAGAGATTTCAATGTGTTTTCTTCTTATTGCGTGGGCAGTTGTCTGCATCGTGCTCGACTACTTAGAGGAAGACTTGTCATTTAGTGGCATTTTTAATTCAATTCTAAATATCTACATTGGCATTGGCGCTTTAATCTTATTCAAAGAGCACGGCAGAGGTAAGGCAACCAAATACGCTGATATTTGGACTTGGCCTTTAAAGCTCAAGTCAAAAGACTAAAACAATCTCACTTTATTGATTCGACTAAAAATCATAAACTTAGAATAAATTGAAGATTTCAATCCTACAACGCGGTGGAAACAAAGAAAATCACGCAAATTTAAATGATGCCGCTCGTTTCTTCGCTGAGCAGTTGATGACTAGAAGAATGATGAACACACTCAACATTCGGATTGAGCTCAGGGCTTCTAAATTGGAAAAAGATGTTCTTGGTTCTTGTTCATCAAAAGCAAATGGCTCCATAAGTACTAAAAACTTCACAATCACTATACAGCGTGACAATAGTTATGCAGAGCAACTTTCTACACTTGCGCACGAAATGGTTCATGTCTCACAAGTTGCTTACGGCACACTTCAGAACCGTGTGTGGAAGTCTGATGGTAAAATGCATAGCAGGTGGAATGGCGTCGAACTAGGCGTAAAGAGTGACATAAAATATCGCGATAGACCATGGGAAAAAGAGGCTTTCGGTCTCCAATCAGACTTGGCAAGTGCATATCTGAATATCTCCAAGGGAAAGATTGAGCTAGGAAAGGGTTATTTAGCTAGATTTCATAGAGAGCTTGAAGGTTACAAACTCGCAAGAGAAGAGTTTAAGAACCCTACTAATCAATTTAAAGATTTCAATTGGAAAGCCCTCTCAAGGAAGGGTGCAAATGAACAAAATAACCCCCCTAAAAAGAAATCTCCATCAATGAGACCTTAAGCTTAAAACCGTCAATATTTGACGGTTTTTTTGGTTTAGGCTTTAAGGTCAATAAACAAAATAAAGTCATCTACATCTGTGTAATCTATGCACAGTTCCATCTGGATACTTCTAACTCCAAAGCTAAGTGTTCCGTTTATTTTTTGGCTTTTGAGTAACAGCTTACTACTAAAATCAATCTCTTCGCTTAAACTTATTAAATCCTTATCACACCAGTCGTTCATTGAGAACTCTTCACGAGATGAAGATTTTGAACCTGAAAACAACTTTCCAGAGGTCTGGAAAGTCCCGAGCCCATTCTTTATGACTTCGAACAGAAGCGACTCATACAAGTCGACTCGACGATCACTGAAGTTATCTTGCACAAAACTGCGAGGAATGGATCTTGTTTTTGCATCGTCAAGCTGAGAGAACAAGAAAAATTCAATTTCACAATTCTCTAGCGTGTGCTGGAGCCTAAGGAAGGATAAAACTTCGTCGAACCCCCAGTCCCTAAAATCCGTACTGTTAAGGTTCTCGGGAGGGGTGAAGACTACATATTCGAGCTTTTCACAGCAATTTATGACGAAGAAATAAACTTTATCGCCAATCGTAGACTTAAAAACGATCGGGCCATCATACCAATCGATTATAGTAATATCCTTGGAATTAACTGCCTTGTTGATTTGGTTCAGAATGCAATTTTCAGGCAATGCACACCTCTCTGAAATGATTGGAAAGAAACGTACATTGTGGCACAATCACTAAAAAGAGCAAGGAACTACTATGCCAATAGAGAATAATCACTATGAAATCAGTAAGATGAGTAAGGTAGAGCTTGAGCTTTACCAAAAGTTCTTTCTTAAAACATGGGTCGAAAGATTTCAGAAATACGCATTTAAACCTGCTTTACTTGGAGCTGTCTTTCCTGAAAACCTAGTAACCTGTTACGACAGGGATCTTTACGAGCAGGGCTACAGTGCCTATAACACACGTAGAATCTACGAAAACTTCAGTCTTTTTAACAAAGAGTACAGAGTGTATTTGGATGTTTGCATTGAACTTGGGAGCCCTCTTTACCCAAGTCGCGAATATTTTGTAGAACACCTAAACACATACGGGTGTAAAGGAATTTTAAATCTACGACATGCACTTGGTGATGAAATGAAAATAGTTAAAGATGGAAAAATGCATTCTTTAACTAAATTAAGCTCCATTGTTGGAGGTTCAGTTAATGAGACTGATTTGGAATCGCTCATAACAAAGCACTACGTTGACGGGAAGGCAACTTACTACAAAGGTATTTCTCATGATATAGAAGGCTTGGATGGGGCAAGTCCGCTACTTGTGATGGATGCAAATGCTATTAGCGAAGAAAGGTTTAGACACGTTTTCTGCCCTAAGAGAGCCAAGGAAAACATTGTATCAGGGGAAGTGAATCATTTTGAACATATCTCCTTACTGGATGATTTGATTACATTCTCAAGCGATTGGGGTGAGCGTGCTACGAATGTAAGTAAAATGGTTCGCTATGGCGCACGGAATAAAGAAGTTTCCACACTCGAAAGGCGACTTTCAAAAGCAGGTGTTTTTCTAATTGAAGAACCATCAAACGGCGGGGAACCCCATGTATTGAAGTTGCTCTCCCTTGATGATGATACCTGTCCAATCTTGTCACAGCTGTCTGACAATATGGAAAGACTGACCTCAGACGGTGAGGAGTATTCTGTTACTGAGGTCTTTGTTCAATCTTGTAATTTTCAAAGAATACACGTTAAAAAAGTGGATGAACTTGTTCATGAATGAAGTAATTAATAAGAGGCTCGTGGATGGTTGCTTAGCTGAATTGGGCTCGAACTTCTCTGGAGGATATTGCAGACCATGGTGGGCAATTACGAGTTCAAAGCACTTGCCCAACCCTGTTGAGTACCCATACTTTAAAGACGTTTTTGCTGCTTTTTGTAGAGCTAACTCGGGTAAACCTATAATTGAATCACGTCAGGCACTAGCAAGATCAATTGTAGTCAATGAACAAGGTGTTTTGTGGTTTAAGCCTAGGAATCATCGCCTCAGAAGTACACTTGTGGCATCGCACCATGAAGACGACCCATATTACGACGCTAACGCTTTTAGCGGCTCTACTGTTGTTAGGGGTGAGGGTGTTTGGGTCTTTGGGTGTGATACGAAAGTGTCTTTCTCTAAAGATAAATGTGACTCTGAAATCAGCAATGAACCCTTTTTGACCATCGACCTAAGTCTTGTAAGTATTGAGGAATTCGAATGTCTGTTTGAATCATCTCAATTTAGCTCGTCAAACTTTTGTGTCGCATCTTTCAATAAGATCGTATTAGATTTGCTAGAACGTTGCTCGGGAAAAAGGTTGAGTTTTTCCAATGAGCATCAGGAAGTCGCAACATCAGGTAAAGTAGCTCTGGGGGGCAATAAATTCATATTTGCTGATGCCAAAACCAATAAAGTTGTTTGCGATGGTAAATTTATCAGTGAGACGTATGGTGTAGGGTCTGTTTTCGGCGATAGATACTTTGCCCTGAATAACTGTGTTGTAAAAGACATCGGTATTCAGCGAAAAGAAGGTAAAGGTTTTGGTTTCGTCTGTACTGTGGAATCTAATGAAGTTGGGCTAGTGCCAACTCTTCAGTATGTGAAGGAATTAATTATGAAAAGAGCTCCGTACAAAGAAGTTGTTACAGAGCTCTCTAGAATTTTGGCTAGTGGATTTGAAAAATCGAGCCTAAGCTTAGCAATCTATGAGATGTCACAATTAGTGATAGATGATCAAGAACACAGCGAGACTATCGAAGATTACGCAGCTGCGATTGAAGGCCATTGTTCTAGTGATTTCATTCTTCACCCATCAAATTACGAGTGAGTATCTTAAACCATCAAGCGGGCTCATCATGAGCTCGTATTTTTTGACTAATAACAAAAACAGTTAATTCTTAGAATTTCTTTGATGAGGGGAGTTTCTGTTTGAAGTGTTTTAGAAGGGTGCCTCCCAGTGGTTAGTTGGGAGGACTTAACACAGGTTAGGCTGGACAGTTCTATAGGAAGCCCTATTAGAAAAACTAGCCCTGTTTCCTTCCGTCTGGACGAAGATCATTGGTTAGGTGATCTATGAACTAGTTGTTCGAAGAAAACGTAGTTAGAATACCGTCTACGGTTAATTAGCGCAAGTAAGATGCGAAAAAAAACCGAATAAATAAAGACTGAGGCACCAGAGGAACATTAAACGATCAAGTTATCTAATTTTCCTTTGTTGTTGGATTACTTGGTGCCTTAGTTTCTTCAATTAGTGCGTTAAAATGACTTATAAACTCATTTTTATATGAAATCATTTTTCTTGAAGGTCTTAAGTTGAATTTAGTTCTGAACTGACGTTCTTTTGGGAAGGGGTATTTCTTTCCATTTAGCTCAAGAGTAGCTCTCTCACCGTCATCAGCCGTGAATGAGAAAATACGGGATATTCCTGATTGTACTAAGTTTGAGTACGTACGGACGCAGTGGTGCATTGCTTTGCTTTCTTGCTTTAGCTCTGACTGTCGGCACAGCTGTGTGACCCTGAAATTCTTAAAATCAAATGACCTATCAAAATCTGGTTTACATAAGATGTCACCTTGAACCCTTTCTCTAGCAGCTACTGAACGGATGTGTTTACATGCCTCTTTATATGAAGAGTTGTCAATTATATTCCAGTTAATTGAACAGCAGTTTTCAGCTCTGTACATGAGATCTAGGTTGTCTATTTCTAGTTGCTTAATGAAATCCAATCTAGACTTTTGAACTTCATGCGGAATGTCACGAAACGCTCTTTCAAAATTAGGATGAAGTGTTGTTATCTTGCTGATTTGAGAAAGTAGCTTAGGGCTATAATTACTTGCATACGATTCAGCGGAATCATTAAACCCTTGACGTAAGGACATCGATTTGAACTTGTTCTCTTCAGCTCGATCGAGATGCTTAGATATAGATTCCCATTTATTTACAACAGACGCGCCTCTAGAAAGCCTGTAGTGCTCTTTAAGGATTATCGGCAATGTACTTAGGCAAACTGTCGCGTAATTAACTACAGGGGTATTCAGGCGCTTCTCTAACTCCTCTCTGTGTTTGCCTGACAAAATGTACTCTGAGCCACTGTGTCGAGGTGTCAAAGAGTTTAAAATGACATTTTTAGGAGTTTCTAAACCCTTTTTAGCAAACATCTCTGACCCGAACTTTGTTGGTTCAAATTTCAACTTGTGTTTTCTTAGATCAAATGAGCTCTTCATCGAGTGAAGCGACTTATACTTGTTAGCATACCTTTCACCAAACTTACCAATCTTAAAATTCTTGAGTTCATGTGGAACGCCAATATCCTCATACTCAGAGTAGTATTGATTGTGGAAAGGGCTAAATTCTTCTTTAAATGCGTCCTCGATCGCTTTGTAAGTAGAGATAATCTCTATGGCTAAATCGTCGTTACCATAGTACTTAAACTGATCTTTCTTCGAAAAGTAACGGATCATTGTTTGGTATGGTTTAGAAGGGCACACAATCTCCATCTGAAGAGAAGATAAGAATCTCAAAAATCCAAAAGTATAGAAAATCCTTTTAGTCTTAAGGTCTATCGCTACTTGGCATGAATTCAGATCAAACCCAGACAAAATAGTATGAGGGTTTGGAGTTAACTCATCCAAGCTCCTACAAGATGAAACGTAAATGTAATTTAAGAGACCGCGCCTGCCAACCTGATCGATTTCATATGAAAAAAACTCTGATTCCAGTGAGAATTTTGTTATTCGATTTAGGTTTGAACTATGAATCGACAGATACTTATTAGGAAAATCGTAATCTAATAAATCTTGATATGTAAAAGTTAAAGAGCGTGAAGGATCGTTAACTTTGGTGGACAAAAGAGTGCGTCTCCTTTTGTTGTTAGGGGAGTTTTCGATGTCCTTTGCAGTTTGAGTCAACTTATGTAGATTCTCGCTGTCTCTTCGAAAATGGCTTCTTTCTCTTTTCGTCTCAAAAAGATACTCGTTCATTCGCTTTACATCAAGGTATCCAATTCTGATAGGTCTGCACTTGTTACGAATGAAGATTGACTTAACGTGGTCTGGCGACATCTGAAAAATATCCAAATCGTTGATTTGAACGTCGTTGGCTTTCCCTTTTAAGTACAGGAGTACTGAAGCTACAGACTGACCTGCTAAGACTCCTGATTGTGGTATCTCCAGTGATAAGTTCTCTTTAAGAAATCTAAGTACCTTCTCACCATCATTTTTATATATTTTCAAAACAGCTTTTTGACAAACTGTAGAAAATATCTACTTATGAGACAAATCTTGTTGTGTCGGTTAAAATAAAACCTGATATCGAGAATTTACACACGTCAGTGTGAATTTTTGAAATCAGGTTGAACCAAGCGATATCAATCGCGAAGGTTGGTCATAAAGATCTTTATACCTTTAATAACCTTATTAAAAGGTTATTAAAGGTAATTAGGAGGTCAATTTTTGAATGCTAATTTTGATCAAAAGAGGGATTTGAATGCAAATCTTGATCCAAACGCTGCAAATCTTGATCACTTCAATGCAAAAGCGGATCAGAAAAATACAAATCCTGATCCGCTGTACATTTTTTGAAATGCTAATCACGATCTTTAGTGCTATTTTGCTTGCTAATTCTGATCGCTTACTCTTCTTTAGCGTTCACGCGCTTAGCTCTATGTCTTAAATTCCGGACATTTGGAGACACAGTTGATGCAGTTGTCGCTTTACTTTCAATTTTAGTAACTACCTGTTCCGGAACGTCTACAGTAGGGCGAGGAGAGTGAGCTCTTTTAGACTTGTCTGGAGCTACGCTTGCGCCCACACTTAAGTCAGTGTTTGCTGGAGTCTCTATCTCTTCTTTTGTAATTGGATGCTCTTCGACCACTACTGGTTCTTTAAATGAATCCTGTTGGGTTTGAGACTTGCTGCTCTCAAAGGCTTGATCGCCTAGTAAAATATTTTGCAAGGCACTTGAATTAGGTTTGCTAATTGGAATGCTATGTTCACCCATTTCAAGCCAAGTTAAATCCAATGGAGTTCTATCTCGGTCAGCCATATTGTTAGCTTTTAAGAAGGAAATGCTTATCTGCTCCTTCTTTAAGTCTTTGATTAAGCCATAATTCACCCTACATCGGGCATTAGTTTTTGTTAGTCCACTACCAGAGCTCGCTGTTAGTTGACTGACAGGCAAGTTAGTCTCTGATTTTTTAAAGTGATGGAGATAAACAATTGCGCATTTTGATTGCTTTGCAATAGACGATAAGTACACCTTGATAGCATCATCATCATTAACTTCATTAGCAAGTCCGATAACCTCACGTAGAGTGTCGATGAACAAAATATCGACATCCTCCATGAGAGCGCTTAACTTATTGATTAAATTTATATTTGGTACGCCAGCAGAGAGGAATAAGTACTCTTGTACATCGTCTTCATTTGTGCAATCTATAATCGAGACGTTTTCTTTAATTTTTTCACCTACAGCTGGATTAAAATACCCAAGGTGTGTTTGGATCTTTTTGGCTACCCAGTTAGCGCCCTCTTCACCAGCCCAAATTGCAACCTTTCGTTCTTTACGATCTTTTGCATCAGTTGGAAGTAACGAAACGAGATCGATGTTGGTAGCTAAGCTATAAGCTAATGAAAACATAAGCCTACTTTTACCTACATCCTGATTAGCGAGGATATTGCCTAGCCCATGCTCAGGAAGGGCTTTGAGGATGAAGTTCTCTGACTTTTCAGCTAACGAAGCCATTTCATCCGCAGACGCAACACTAATTTTCTTCATAATTAGCTACTTACCTTTCCGTTATAAATGATTTGATAATCAATGCCTTTGTATCTCGGGGGAAGATCTTTCCGCTCGCGTTTAACTAATCTCAGGTTAAAGTGCGCTTCTAATAGATCCGACTCTAGCAAAACATTTCGGAACATCTCATGTTGAATGTGACTCTTATTTTGAGATGTAGAGTTTGTAGGGTGACTCTCAAAGTATCTCTCAATCGCCCATGTTAGATACTTAAGGTTGAAGAATAGTCGGGTGTTTGAGTCAAGCCACTTTAGAAAGTCCATGATCTTACTCTTGTTTAGAGTAGGGTACACTTTGTGTAGTCTTTCTCTGGATAAAAAACCGCTATCTTCGTTCTCACGACGATATGAGCTTGAGATGCCTATTAAAATGTCGGTGTAGGTGTTTACCCCTCGACTTGATCGAGTTGGTAGTTTCTTCTGGTTACACAAGTAAATAATGCCATCGTCAACCACAATTCTGAACTGACGGACGTTGCTTAATTCAGTTCCACCTTTAAAGAAGCGCTGTAAGAAGACCATTTTAGAAATGCGTTCCAAACGAGTTCTGATAGTCTTTTTGTTCGGAGTTGAGTTCTTTAAGCCTAGGTGGCTCAATAGCTTACTAACTTCTATATGATGCCATGAGGCATCATGGCTCAGTGGACGATTAGGCTCCAAAACATCAGCGTCAAAATCTACATCCAACTCAAGAGAGTTGGTAACATCCAGCAGTGTTACGCCAGTGCCAACTTCTAAAAGCCCAGCCATTCCAGTAATAGCGTCTAAAACTGCTCTGTCGTCAGAAACAGCTACTGACCCATATAGTTCTAGCTGTGTCTCATCGTAAGGAGGGTTATCTTTCTTTTCAGACTCTACAGGCCAATAGATCTTCACTCGTTTACTAAGCAGAGGTAGCTCACCTTTGAATAGGCTTACTAGCTCATCATCAGAGTAGGATCTAACAGCATCAATAAACTGCTTTGGAATGCGCTTTGTCGGCAAGAAGAATGGCGACACAGTTCTAGGGCTTACTTTCTCATCTGGCAACTCTTGAAGTAACAGTTGTTCATCATAGTAGTAGATTTCACCAGCTGCGATTCCGCTATCTTCTTCAAAATTCTCTTCTAAAACTTCTTTATTACTCATAGGAAAACTGAAATTAGCATTACATGAGCCGAATAATAGCCTCACCATATGTCCATATCAATGTTTATTGCTAATTTCGATCACGTTTTGATGCAAATTCTAGTATTTGTTCAATAAGGCACCAAGATAAAGACTGGGAATATGCTAATTCCGATCTATTTTGATGCAAATCTCGATCGCTCATGAGATGTTGGGATTTGTGACCTCCTTCAAATTGATGCTAATTTCGATCGGAATCTTCGTTTTGTTGCTAATTCTGATCTGATTTAATGCTAATTCCGATCTGATTTGATGCAAATCTCGATCACAAGCTTAATTGGATACAAATTTCAGTCATGGCTTTTTTCATTCAAAAAGTGACACCACTCAATTAATGCTAATTCTGATCTTCAGCATTGCTAATTCCGATCTGTCTTATGCTAATTTCGATCTACATGAGTCTTAAACTGAAATTAGCAACGTTAAGCATGTAGGTCTCAATTTTGGATACAAGCCTCAACCTGTTGGTGTATACAAATCCTGATCTCAGCGAAATTATTAATGCTAATTCTGATCGCTTTGACGTGAGTTTAATGCTAATTCCGATCTGTTTGAGGAAGGGGAGGATGCAAATTTCAGTAAGTGGATGATTTTGTAGATGCAAATTTCGGTTACTGCTAAAGCCCCATAAATAAAGGCTTGTGGTAAATCCTAGATGTATGTATGCGCTGAATGCCAGATTTAATATAAATAGAGGTCTGCAATCCAGCTACATTTGTTTGGTATCGGTGTTTTATCAATGATCGATCTTGAAGCTAATTGGTAGGTTTAGTTTTGCATGTTGGATTTGGCTTTGTTTACTTCATTTATTGTGATTCACCCCCTTTTAGAGAGCCTTGTTTAGTAAAAGTATGTTAAGCCCCATGATCGATCTTTAGGGGCTTTTTGCTTCAGTCTTGATTATCAGCCGCGTCACTTATCTCAGCTGGTGCAACGGGACGCTAGGATGATATTTTTACTACCTTGGATTTTGTCGATAATCTTGTATCGAGAGCATTCTTCGGCAGTTACTGGGTATTGCTTATCCCAAGCTTTCATTAGCTTGCTTTGGGATGAACTCATTTTAAAACGTGGGTAGGCGTATTCCATGTACATGTGTGCGCGAGCAATTACACCTCGCGCAAGTTCGGGTGGTTGAGCTTTAGAACCTTCGATTCGCATATCACAAGAGCCAAAAGAGCTTTTTGAGGATGGTAGCATCACGAAGTTGTAGTTAGATCTTAATGCATTAACTGCTCCATTGGCAGCGTACAGGTTGTGCATGTCAGCTTCAGCTCTTTTGTATTCATCAGATACTTTGGCTGCGCATCTACGTCCTTTGTATTGCTTACCAGAACTAGTTACACATTTTGGGTGACCATTATTCCATTCGTTGGGAACTATTGCCCTCCCGAAGTTCTCTGCCGCCGTGATGTGTTCAAATTCGATTCTTTTTTGGCGCTTTGGGTACTTTGAACTTTCAAACCCCTTGGGTGCGATGAAAGTTTTGTTGTCAGTGAAAGAACCATGGCAGTAAACAGTGGTCTTTCCGGTAATGCTATACACCTCACTTAGGAGTAGCTTTTTTGCTTTATTAAAAGAGGTGATATTTTCATTTTGATTAGCAAGACTGCCAAATGAAGCGATCGCAGTTGAAACTGCGATGGTGATGAGGCTGATTTTTTTCACTTTTACACCGAGTGGGTTAAACGTATGATTTTGGAATACTACCACAAAAAAAGCCTCGTAGGGTTTCCCGCGAGGCTCTGCTTTTATTTTATGTCTCTAGCTTTTACTTTAGCTTAAACTTAGAAACAATCCCTTCTAGCTGCGTTTTGGCTGCTGATAAGTTTAACGCTTCATTTGCCGTGCTCTCGCCACTCTCAGTTAACTCTTCTACGATACCCGCGATAGATGTCATATTGCGTGTTAATTCTTCAGAAACACTGCTTTGCTGTTCTGCCGCAGTGGCGATTTGCATGTTTAGATCATTTAGGTGAGTCACTGATTGAGCGATTGCATCTAAGTCATCCGCTACAATTGATGTGCCTTCAACAGTCTTTTCACATGTTTGCTTAGTAACTTGCATTGCAGCAATAGCTGCGCTTGAACCTTCGTATAGTTTGTTTAACGTTGTTTCAATTTCTGCGGTGCTCGTTTGAGTTCTGGCCGCGAGTGCGCGAACTTCGTCAGCAACTACAGCGAATCCACGACCGTGTTCACCAGCGCGAGCAGCCTCGATTGCGGCGTTAAGTGCTAGTAAGTTAGTTTGGTCGGCAATTTCCCCGATAATCTTAAGAATGTTGGTGATTTCGCGAGTGTCTTTTTCGATCTCAGCGATGCTCTTTGCTGTATCCTCAACATCATCAACCAACTTCGATACGGTGTCTGTAGCGTCGATAACAACATTTTTTGAATTAGCTGCTTGTGAATTTGTTTTCTCAGTTGATGCTGATGCATCTGAAGCGTTGTTAGCCACATCTAGTGCAGTTGCGCTCATCTCCTCTATAGCAGCTACGATTTGAGATGTTTCCGCTGCATGAGCTTGCAGTACTTCGTTATTTGATTCAGTTTGCTTCTGAAGTTGCTCAACACTTTGTGTTATGTGTTGTGAGCTTTGCGAAATCTCAAGCATTAGACCCTGTAGGTTCTCAATAAAAGAGTTAATCCCTTCGGCTATCTGACCTAGGTCATCAGTACTTTGTACCGGAAGTCTTCGGGTTAAATCACCGTTACCTTTAGATAGATCGGTAATGACCTCTTTTAGGGCTAAAATTGGACGGTAAAGGACATTAAGCAACGCTATTACTAGAGCAAGACCGATCGCTAACATAGCAAGTGATACCTTCACTGAATCAATTAAGGCTTTATCAACGGCACTGTATGCTACTGATTCATCCACTCCTACAAACAGATACCACTTATGACCATCAACTAATTGAATTTCTTGTGTGAACGCTAGCTTATCGACGCCATCAAGTGAGTAGTTGGTAGAGGTGTCATGAGCTGCTGTCATTGCCTTAAGAACTCCACCCATGCCGATATCTTTTAGGTTTACACCTGTTTTTAGGCTTGCTGAGTTTGATGATATTGCAGTGCCATTCTGGTCTAGAATTGCAGTTACTGCACCGTCAAAGTCTACATTCGAGACAGTCTTCTCTAGGATGTCTAGTTCAATCGTACCTGTAAGAGCGCCATCTTCAAGACCTTTAGCAATAGATAGGACTGATTTTCCAGTGAACGCATCCTTGTAAATGTCCGTGATAACAAATTCATCTGTGTTATCAGCAAGTTTAAACCATGGGCGTGTCCTAGGATCGTATTCAGGTGGTTGTTTCATTCCGGTGTCAGTGGCAGAAACACCGCTATCAAATCCATACACAACAGCAGAAAAGCCATTAGCATCTTTCATGATCTTGGAAGTTTCGACTAGATTCTCTTTGTCAGTATTAGCTTGATAGAACTCTGTTAAGGAGCCAATAGCGTGAGTTTTCTTCTCGAACCAATCTTCGATTCTCTCTGCCTCGTAATCTACGATAGTGCTTGAGATTTCGTTAACTTCATCGATTGTTTGTTGTTTGATGTTGTTATAAGAGAGCCAGTTTGCACCAATAAGGCTAGTACTTACTAACGCTATGGTGGAGGCTATAATTGTATTTTTAAACCCTAGTGATTTCATTTTGTTATTGTTGTTTTGTTCTTATGAAATGTAGTTATTTTACTATCTGAATAAAACCCCTTCTTATACTAAGTCTTTAGAATTAACGTAAACTAATGAAATTTATAGGATAACTCACGATAAAAAATAACGAATAATCGTTATATGCAAAAAAGCTCAGGACAGACCTGAGCTTTTGTTCGCGATGTTGTGTTATAGAGGGAGAGGTTGGTTTTTTGATTCTTTCAAGATTAGTTTGCTAATCTTGTTACAACTGTCGATAGATAGTCCCTTTATATTATCTGCGAGGTTAGAGGCTAGTAACTTTGCTTCATTAGGGCTGTTTTTAAGGTTGATATGCACTGAGTCAACTGAAGAGCTTCTTAACTTCCTTACTTTAAGGTGTTCTTCGTCGCTAAGTTGATAAGTCTTGACTAGTTTATCTAGCGCTTCATCCGTCATGCGACGCTCACCATGTTCGATGCTAAATAGGGTAGTTGGTGAAACGTTTAGTTTTACAGCCATTTCCTTCCCCGTCTCATCGAGGTTGACGCGCAATGTCCTCAGGTATTTTCCTAGGTAGGTTCTCTGTTTTTTCATGAGTCCTCAGAAGTTGTAAGCCAGATCTTTCTCTAACTCTGTTTGTTTTTCTTCAGCTCGATCACCTCTGTGATGTCGAATAATTGCAGCGCTCATTAGGGAAGATGCTGCCATTAAAACTCCTGCACCAACATGCGTGAAATCAAGCAGTTGCAAGGGGATCATTGGAATTGCATTAAAAACAATGATTAGTGCGTACTGACGTGTGTATTTTCTAACAATACCCATCGGGAGTCCGTTGCAACCCGAACCGATCCCTATACAGTAAAAGTTCAAGTGCCCAAGTGCAGCAAAAATACTAGATGTAATGGAGAACATTAGGGTTGAAAGTACTAGAAAACTGAAATCGATTTCGTTGGAACTACTATTATTAACGCTTGTTGGTTCAGTCGTTCCACCAGTTGGCGTCATGGTTCTTTCGAATACCGCGAACACGATACACATAATAACCAACTGGATAAAGATAGGCTTAAGAGACTTAAGGATTTCTGTATACTTCACTCCTTCAAAGACTCTATCTCTGAAAGCCGTAAAGTTAATGTGTTTTTGCTTCTCAAAAACATCTTCTGTTAGAAATATCTGAAAGATTGACATTGAGAGGGCAAGGTATATCCACATTAATGCGAACTTGGGTGCGAAGTCAGTTAAGAACTTAGCATTTTCATTGTAGCCAGTATTTGTTATGAAACTGAAAGAAGTGATCACAACAACACAATAAGACAAAAGGGTTATTGTAGAAGCGAATGGTTTTGCTAGAAATGCTTGTTTCGCCAACAAAAGCACTTCTTTGGTTTGTTCAGACATACGTTTAAAAAGGATTTTCACAAATTTTGTGGCATTATAACCTCAATCATGTGAAATTCAAGTTCTAAACAAGAAGAGCGGCTTTGCCGCTCTTGTTAACACTCTTAATCTGCTAACAAACCAATGTGCTTGGCGGGGATCTTAAGCGAATGTTTTTTTGCTGATTCCAGCAGTGTTTTTTCGATCACTTTAAACGTTTCGAGTCCATTTTGCTCCACTCTGTCCTTAAAGTCAGATGTAAAAAGCACTTCGGCAAGTTTGGCCGTTTCGTCTAAGTCGTGGATCTTAGCTCCTGTAAAGTAAGGTTCTCTGAATTCAATGCTTTGCTTCATGTAATCATAGAAATCCCAAAGGCTTGCCCACCAGCTCTCACTGATGTCCGAAGGGATTTTGTCCAATAGACATTCGGGCTTTTGTCCAATAGATGACAAGAAGAAGCCAACTGGGATTAAGAACTCTGGTTGGCTAACAACTTTCTCGCCATAGGAAAAGCTTGTGCTTAAATCATTAACTTTGACTAAATTAAACGGAGATCCGTTTGACCAAATCAAGTTGTCGCAAAACAAGATATTGGCTAATGCGGCTGCACGATTTAAGCCACACTTCTTCATGAAGCTTTGTATGCGCGGCTCTGCATCCCGAATATCTAATCCTTCAGGATTGTATACCAGTGGCTCTTCGTTATACTCTTTGACAAGGGCTTCATACAAGTAGCTGCTATACTTGTTTGCAAATAGTAAATAGGTGTAGGCTCTTTCACCATAAACATTGTTTTTCATAGCCCAGTGCTTAGGCTTGTCTTTTAAAGCATCACTGATGGAGCACTCTTTTGTTAACCAAAAGCCTGATGTTAGAGAGGGGTTCCCTTCCTCAATATAACTGAGAGCTAATTGCTTGTAGTTTAGGATTGTCCCGCTTTCGTATAACTTTGGTAAGTCAGACTCAAAGAGTCGGCTTGAGCTTCCGGTTTTAAAGGAGTAACCAAAGATGTGTTCACCTTTAATTGCAATTAAGTGATTACAGTATTCACTTCTGTGCACAATAAGCTTTGTCCCATCAGTCTCGAACGCATACGCAGAGTGATCACTATCGTTATAGGTGAAAGGAAATTGCTCGGTGTGTTTGTTTGCTGTAAGGATGTTGAAAATACGCTCCCAATAAAGCAATTTCTTCTGAGATGGCTGATTATCACCCTCACAAACCTCAAACAAGATATCTAAAACATCTTTAAGTCTTGAGCCTTTTTTGAATGAAACCGACTTAATTGCTTCTGCCACAAAGTAGCAAAACTGGCTAGCATTACTCTTGGTGTCACAGTGTTCAAATTCGTTGTAGGGTGGGGTTTTGTACGAGTATACACCGTCGATTTTGCTGAGAACGATTCGACCAGCAACGAATCCATCCGTTGGGGTGTCATGCCATGACTTTGGATAGTCTGGGTCGGTAATAAATGAAACATAGTCTAGAGGTTTGTAGTTCTCGGTCACTCCTGCGCCTTCAAGGTCGCGCACCATTTTTAACAGAAGTGTTGCTTTACAAGTTTCACTTTTCATCGAGTCCAAATCTTTTTGTGTATATGAGGACAGACTCGTTTTGTTTGATAAGTCTTCAGAAGATTCATACACATGGAAAGTTTCTCTATCGAGTGTAATTGCATAACCTCTATTGTTTTGCTTATCGATAATCTTGATCATTCCGTCATTGATGTCTTCATCAGATGAATTGTCAAGTCCAAACTTGAAGACTCTATAACGGTCTGAATTTTCGTTAATGATGTCGGAGGTGTTCAATAGCAACACCAAGGAATGGGCGCAGGCATTCACATGAATTAGGGTCATTGATGATAGTCCTTTTAATGTAGTTGGATAGAATCTATCGCTTCAAAGAGCGTATCAAAGGCTGGCTTTAGCCCTATTGCGCTAACTCCCATAGCATTGCATCGGATAAATCCTCGACCTGAATAAATAAGCCATCTTGATGCGTTGCTTTGGTAAAACTCTTGGGCTGAAACACGAACGGTCTCAGAGTCAATAAACAAGGTAAACTGATTAAGGTTTAGCTTGTTGCTGATATCCAAAAGAGCTGAAGTCATTAGCATTGAGTAGTTTTTTGACTCTAACGGGGTTTCTTTCGTCTTTGTAGGTATTGAGTTCACCTCAAAGAGCAAACCATTGTAATCGACAATACTGCCGACTTTATTGGGTTGATTTGATTCTTCCCACTTGTGTGGTTCTAAAACTTCGACAAGTATTCTCTCGGTTTCTTTAAGGTTTTCCTTTTTTAGAAGGATTTTTTTGGACATTATTGAACGGGTTTGATGAAATTTATGTGGCATTATAAGCAAACAAAAAACACTGAGTAAAGAAAATGAGTTAATTGATCTCGGTATTTAAGAAACTTTGTTTTTAAATGAATAAGCAGTTTGACTTATGTACAAAGTACCTGCTACAGTGCGTGTACTTTGTACATGAGGCGTGACTACAAAAGGTAGTGATAAATGGAAGATAAATTATTTGATCAGTTAAAAACATCGTTGGAACAGGCTGTTGAAATCAGCAAAGGAGAATGTCAGCCATCTCGTGTTCGCACAATTCAGAAGCCTAATGTTAGGGCAATACGTGAGTCTCTTGGCATTAGTCGAGCTGAATTTGCATCAGTTATCAACTCTAGCGAGGAAACTGTGAAAAGCTGGGAACTAAACAGACGTTCGCCAACAGGTCTAACTGCAAAAGTTTTGCTGTTGATGGCAGAAGATTTGGATATCTTTCATTTACTCAAGCAACTGAACTCTCAGGTTGAAAAAGCCGATGTAAGCTGATGGATACCCAAGATCTAGTTTGGTGTCGTGTTTTGAGTACTAGAATTAGATTTTGTATAATTAGATAAAAATCAAATGAAAACAATTAGTATTGCCTTAAGTGAATTATCCGAACATATTTCAAAGAACCTTTACGAGAATAAGCCCAAGGACATAGAGCCTTTGCTATATTCTGAGTTGATTGGTGCGCTTAATACCGCTCCCGCTGTTCTTGTGGATAAAGTCGGTGCTGATTTCGTTGAGAAAGTAACTGCGGTAATTGAGAATTACGAATATTTCGTCAAACATAGTCATCAGGTCGCAGAGCTTAAAGAGCCAGATTTTACTTCTGATCATGAACTAGGGGAGACGCGTAAAATCTTACAGCTTAGCGTTAAGGAAGCTGGGTTCGATAATGCCATTAAAGTTATTGAATCTAGTAACACTTTTGCAGATAGCATGAGGAGCGCAGTTAACTCCGTTCAAGAGAAGCCTGTTAAGAGCGTGCCGAGTTCAAAACCTTCAACTTTAAAAATGTGATTTTCCAGAGTTCTGGAAACAAAAAAGAAGGGATGCATCAGCATCCCTTTTGTCATACTTTTAGTTCGCCGCTACAGTTTAAATTCAGAAACAAGGTTCTCTAATTTAACTGACAACTCTTTAAGTTCAGCACTTGAACGACTTAAGTCGCCAGCAGTGTCACGGTTATCCTGTGTTATCTGGTTGATATCATCAACTTTTCTATTTAGTTCATCAACAACTGTCGCCTGTTCCTCAGTTGCAGCGGCAACTTGGTAGTTAACGCTTGAGATTTCTCCAATGCTTTTGGCGATGGTGGAGATAGCCTCTCTCGCAGATTCTGATGAAGCAGTGCTTTGTTCAGCAGTACCTTTACCTGCTTCAATAGATTCGACGGCTAGCTGCGCTTCTTTTTGCAGAGAAACAATCATTGATTGGATATCATCGATTGAGTTATTTGTGCGGCTAGCAAGCGTTCGAACTTCGTCTGCCACAACAGAGAATCCGCGACCATGCTCACCTGCACGAGCAGCTTCTATTGCCGCGTTCAATGCAAGAAGGTTTGTCTGTTCTGAGATATCTCTAATTACATCAAGAATTCGCTCAATTGAATCGGTCTTTTGTGCGAGGTTTGACATGCATTCTGAAACACCTGTTATGTCTTCAGACAGTTTTCGAATGGTGTCTTTTGTGTTTACAACCACCTTCTGACCTTCAGCAGACTGAGTGTCAACCTCCGCAGCTTGCTCCGCTGCAACTGCTGCGTTTGAAGCAATTTCATTTACAGTCGCCCCCATCTCATTAATAGCCGTTACAGTCTGGATAGTTATATCTGATTGGAGATCACAAAGGCTAAGGGTTTTGCTTGAGTACCCATCAACACTTGAAGCGGCAGAATTCAATTCTGTTGCAGTTTCAGCTACTAACTTGACCGAATTATGGATGTTCTCGATGAATGAGTTGAAACCAGAGGATAGGTGAGCAATCTCATCATTACCTTTGACAGGGATACGGGTTCTTAGGTCACCTTCACCCTCGCCAATGTCTTTGAATACGTCAGCGATACGCTCGATAGGGCGTACAATGGAGTTTGCGATGAAGACAGAGGCTAAAGTTACTAGGAGAGCAATGAGGGCAGTGATTAACGTCATGTCCATCTTTGCTTCGTGAACTTCAGCAAAAGCTTCTTCTGAAGGGATTTCAAGGACTACATACCAGTCCAGAGAATCGATATAAGATGATGCAACGATGTAGTCTTCGCCATTTCGTTCAGTATGAACAATGGAAACATCGCTCTTGTTCAGAAGTTCATTAGAGCTTTCAGAATACAAATCTGAAACAGACTTTTTGCCCCCAAAAGACTCGTGACCTTGATTGATCATGTTTCCTTCTGAGTCGGTTAGGAATATGTGTGTGTTGTCTGTTACGTTGAATGTATTAAGGAAGTCCTTAATAGCGTTCATGCTTTTTGAAGTGGCAGTGATAATACCTGTTTGCTGATCTTGGTAATTAACAAAGACCTTGTAAGTCCCGTCGACTTCCCTGAAGGTATTGATGTTGGTTCCTTCATAAGTCCCTTTGCTAGCAAAATACCACTGATCCTCATTTCGTGTTAGCGTCTTAAGAAAGCCATTTTGGTTCCAGTATTTGTTCGAAGATGTATCAATGATAGATGCATCGTAGAACTTATACTGTTCAGTCATATGTTTCAGAGTCTTTTGTAATTGAAGCTCATTTTCTGGGGTTAAGCCTACCTTCAGGGCATCTACAATAAATTGGTTTGACGCAAGATCTTCTGAAGCATTGATTAGTTGACCAATCTCCATTTCGACCTTGCTGTCAATTGAATGAATTACCGAAGGAACCTTAACGCTTAAAAGGCTAGACGTTTCGGACTCTTCGAACTTATCAACCAGTTTATAGCCAAATCCACCACATAGTGCCAGTGATGAAAGAGCCATTGTGGCGATAAGCTTGTTTTTAATTGATAGGGATAAAAGTGAGTGTCTCATTTAATTTTTTTCTTAAAGATAAGACACGATTCTGAGAATTAAAAGCTATTAGTATTTACTTAATTAACCACATAGGGGGTAAGTATTTTTATTGGAAGTGATTAATTTATCAATACGTATGAGGCTGCTTAATCGCCATAGTCGTAAGCAACCAAATCCCCACGCTTGTTCCAGCCAACTTGCCCCGAGTCAATCGAAGCTACAAAGTCTGGCAGAAATCCTAGTTTGTCGATGATTTCGTCAACAGAGGCGTGTTTGATTTTTTCCATAGCGATCACAGTTAGGTCAAAGTTAATGTATTTCGTCTTTCCAAGTCTTTCGCCTTCGCTCGCCTCAACAGAGCCTTCCCAATCATTAGCTCGGATACCACCAAAATTTCTTGGAGCTTTAAATACCACGTGCTTTCCAATGTAGACCGCTCTGCCTCTTCCGCATTCTGGTTGCCCATACTTGCTCCATAGCTTCTCGTGCAGCTCTACCCATGGTTCACCAAGTTCTTCTCTAATGGAAGTCATGAATGCGTCACGCTCTTTGTGACCAAATATCATAACTTCTTCTTCATCTAATTCGTTCAAATCGACTCCAAGAGGTTTTGCTGGTGGGTGTACATCCACCAGCATCAATTTTATTTAGAAGCAAGTCTAAGTGCAATTTCAAATGACAGGTCTGTTAAATCTTTTGGCATATTGGTGAATTCGAAGAGTGTAGTGCCATCTTCGAAAACAACAATGTAGTGAGGAGGGTGTTCCTCAGAGAGTTCATTGCTATACAGCTCTACACTAAGCCCATACAAAGTAATTAACTTAGTGTGATCATGGCTGTGGTTAATGCCAAGCTTTTGGCATAAATCCGAAGCAGATAACCCATGAAAACTGGATTCACGGATGCTCAGATTAATCACAGATACAGGAGGTGTATCTGTGTGAGTGGTAGAGCTATTATTTGTAAATGTAGACAGTTCTGAATAAATACCATCGAATTGTTTGGTAGCTTTTAAAAACGGAGGATTAGAAATCTTCCCCGTCACAAAGGCTTGAACTACCCAACCTTGGTTACATCGATCTGATTTAGGTGCTTTGCTTAAGGAGTGAAGCAATTCAATGTCTTTAATGCCAGTGCTTTCACCTTTAAAAAACACACCATTAGGGAGATTGATATCACAATCGTGAGCTCCAGTTACGACTCCTTTTTTTCCTACCGATGCAAAGATTACAATGTCATTTTTTAAATTCGTTTCTTTTGCCGAGAACACTAAAGGTAGGAATAGAGTATTTTCGTACATGAATGGCGACAGCTTTTTGCATTTAGGTAATAGTTTGTTATAGCTAGTATTAAAACGCTCTAAGCACTCACGGTTTAGAACTGTTGAGTGTTTTAGCTCTTTGTTGGATTTTGATTCTCTTCTCGCATCTTTAAGTAGTTTGTTTACAGGCTGTCCATCAGGAAGGAATAGATAGTGGCTACTAGTTTTTTGCCTGTGCTCCCGCGCTTCATCAAAGTCAAAGAACGAAAGGTTGTTATCTTTCGAGTCATTGAGCATCAAGGGTCTTGCGGTTGGCTTCGTGTTATCCATGTGCTTGACTACGGCCAAGACGTTTTTGATATAGACGCGTTGAATTGTATCTCGCAGTTCTGGTACTCGAACGTAAAGTTCTTCTTCAGAGCGGTTTGATTCTACGAAACCTTCAAATACTTCACCAGACCAAGGGTTTTCAAATAGAATCTCCGTTCCGGCGTATCGGCTTAGGTTGTTACCTAGCATGTTGTTTTGAAAAGCAGGATAAAAGGACATATGCGTACTCCTAAGTTTGTTACATCACGTGAAACAGCCCAAATTTCAAGATGCCCCAAAAGTAGCATCAAGTATGAGATTTTACGTTCTGCGCCTAGCGCTTTACCAAGGGGCTTGGGGGTTAGAACAATAACCTTGGCTATAATGCTACCATGTTTATAACTTGTGTCAATTTAAGCTTGTGGTATTATGGCTACAGATAAATTTTACAAGAGTAGTAATTATTCACATGGGCTCGTTTATTTCTGTAGAAAGCAAAGAAATCGCCATTAAGGAGTCAGTGCAGTTGGCGCTTGATTGTGGTTTGTTGGACAGGTTAAAAAAGAGAGCTGAGCGACTGTTGTGGAAAGATAAGTTTCTACTTAAGGTTGAGTCTTATGTCTTTTTAGTAAACTTCGTATCTATACCAATACTGATCTGGTGTTCCAACTATCTGGCTATTAAGCATTTTGGCGTTGAGTTAGGTGTAATCCAGTTATCGTTATGCGCATCAATCGTTCTAGTGACCACGACACTGTTACCTAGAAGATTGTTTAAACTGCTAACCCCTAAAAATCGTCTCTTGTTATCCATTTCAGAAAAAGAAGTGACTCTTTTGTTTAAGTATCTTTTTTCAAAGGAACCGATCGAGATCAGAGGTAACGATTTGAAAAAAGAGTTGATAGCGTTTCTTTTGGTTGTTCAAGAAGGAGAGGAACCGACCTTTACTCTTTGTGATAAAGAGGTTGCCATTTTTTTATCTGAAAATCTTAACCCTCTTATAAATGAACTTAAAAAAAGGTCACAATCTTTAATTTAGGTCGTGAGTAAAAACTAACATTCTGGTTAAACGGTCTTTTATGTACTGTGGCATTATCTATGGGGTGTATTAATGGAGCTGTCATCTATTCCTAATGAATATGGAATGATTCGAGAACGGTCAAAGCGATTGGCTAACATTATGCTAAGAACAATCGAGTACAACGAAATTAAGGGACAAAGCCACATTGAGGCTATTATGGTTGCTAATGGGAGAATACTTGCCATTGCTGAGTCGGTTATTCAGGGAGTGGAGCGTGTTTCAGCTAAAGATCTAACGCCACTTGTCGGTGAATGTGCAGGTCAGATTGTTTCTAACTTTGATCAGCTATGTAAAAAGGAATCATTTAGCACAGATTATGAACTCGAACTAATCCAGATTTATATGGGAGAAATCTACAGTCTGGCTACTAGAGCGATGCAAATTGAACAAGGTATGAAAGTCTATAAGCCTACTTAGGGTGGGTTAAGGTCTTGGGTAGATCTGTTAGAGGTACTCATGATTTCCTTTGTTGCTTTACCTAACGTAGAAAGGACAAATTTTAAATCTAAAGACTAATTTTGTGTCTTCATGTCTAGATTCCCTAGAAGAAGAGTTGTTTAAAGATTTACGAGAAAAGAAACAGAATTAATGGGGGGTTTATGAAGATTGTATACGGGAAGGAAATTCATCTTTGTGTACCGGAGATAAATGACATTTCCTCGTTAAAAGCTCTAAAGGCTATTGAGAAAAAGTCTAAGTCTTTCTATGAAGGCTTGACCTTGAGGACGACTTATAAGCATATTGCTATGCATGTATCATTTCTTCTTATTGCGCTTCTGTCAGTAAAGTCGAATTTTGGGCAATTTGATCTTCAGTTCATGATCAAGACGATTGTCGAAAGTGATTACGAACAAAACTTTGTGTTGTCGTTTATTGGTTTGTTTTTTACATCAATTGGGCTCTGCTCAACAGTGTTTCTATTCTTCTACTCAAAGAAGCTTAGAGATTCTTTTGATAGAGAGTTGTTTGTAAGCGGACTTGAAAACAATGAATTGTATGCTCTTGGTAAACATGTTTTGCCATTTATTGATTCGAACTTATTGAGAGTTGAGGTTGCAATTTTACTTGTAGAACTTGCTGCGGAACGGGGCGTGAGAATCGTTCTTTCTCAAGAGTTTGAGAACATCTATGAATTACGAGCTAACAAACAAACCCTAACTCTTGCAGATGACGCTCTAGAAACAGTCTTTTGCGTTGCGCTGAAGAAGGCTATTGGGAACTTAACTGAGGAAATTGAAAAGTGATTACAGATTTGGCTAATGAAGATTTGCGCTCTGCCAATAAAAAGCTCGACCAATTAATTATCTTGCAAGCAAAGCTAGAGCGCTATAAGGATTCCTTTGAGAAGCGTTCTCCATGGTTGGTTTTGAATGGTTTGTTCTTTTCAGGGCTGGGTTTTTTTATGTGTTGGGATGTTTATGGTAGTGAGAGTGCTTTAGCGCAAATAATTGAGAACGGTGCCTCACCTTTTCCTTTTATTTCGTTCGTTATGGGGTTACTTGCACTGCTCATGTCACTCAATATACAAGGTGGCTATCTAAGAAGTCGTTATAAAATTCTGTATAGTGAAAAGTTATCGGACATGCTGACAGGTGTTGAGATTGACCTTTTGTTTGATGATGTCCTGCCTTCTCTTCAAGGTTCCGAATTTAAAGGAGAGGTTATAGATTACTTAATCGCTGTTCGCTGTTCTCGATGGAGTTACCCAATGCCTCCAGAATCGTTAAAAGGGAAGTGTGTGGAAGCGTTGCAGAATGGCGATAAAGTGCTGCCGAGTAAGTTGCTGGTGCAAAAGTTCTTCTTTAATGCTCTGGACGATAGCATTAAGGCATTGCAGTCTGATGTTCTAGTTGAAACTGAATTTGCGAGAGCCAAAGAGCTGTATGAAGAACTCGGGGAATACAGATTTAAGTAATACACAAAAGGACGCATTTGGCGTCCTTTTTTTGTCTATTAAGATTTTTAAGGTTGGTTTCCAGACCTCTGGAAGGTTACTTGGGTGTGTCTTTTGAGTCTACTTTGTATTTTTTTAAGTGCTCAGAATAGTTACCGCGATTAACGCCAAGCATTTTGGCTGCTTTTGTCTGGTTTCCATTGCAGTGGTGGAGCACCTCTTTAAAAATTTCTTCCTTTACCATAGGCAAGACCCATGACATATCAGGTTTAGCTTTCATGTCCAACCTTGTTGGTTCTAACTCAGTTTTTAGGAAGTTAACCAAAGTTTTTTTATCAATGATTAAAGGGGAGCTCATTAGAATAAATCCTTAAATTGCCGTCATGATGTGTGAATGCAAACTATGATCAGATTTCGTGGAATGGAAGATGCTTAATTCTGTCCAGCCCAGTCCCAAAGAAGTTCTGGTTAAGCTTCAGTACGTTTATACCCATAGCCTGAGAGCATGGCTTCATTGCTTCATAGAGTGAATTGTAGAAGAGTTTTTCAAAAGACACTAAGCCGTCGATTCTCCAGCATGAGTCATGAGTGCACAAGTGATAAAGCTTTAAGCCATCAATCTCAACGATTTTGCTTTCATCATACTTTGTCGGTTCAAGTGTCGAGTAAACCGAGATGTAGTTTGATGAAGAACCTACATATATGTATTCAGACCTTCTTAATCGAACTGAAAGGTAGTCTTCGTCAAACTCAATTATTAAGCCTGCCGTTTCTGTTTCAAGTTCGTCGATTCCATCAGGGTTTTCTTGGAGGAATGTTTTAAAAGGAGATACTTCTGACTCAGTTAGAGTTTTGCTTAAACCAAAATCAAGAGGCAGAAGGATTGATTTGCCAGAGTTTTTGAGGTTGAGAGCTTCAACTGCAATCTCAACCATCTGAGAGATGTTTACTCTTAAATTACGCGACATTATTAGCCCTTATATGTCATTTTCGCTAGATGATACCACTTATTAAGCGTATGCATAAGAGCTAATAATGTTTGGTTAACTGCTTATTTAATCTCGCTAATCGCGAATTTCTTAATTTTTTTATGTAGCTCTAACATCATGTAATCAGTGATCTCTTCGCTTACTGAGTTTTTCCTAATGTTAAAAGTGAATGATGTGTATGATAATCGTAATGCGGTGTATGCATCTTTCATATTTGCTGCTTTCAGCCAACGCACTTCTTCTTCTGAAAAATCTTTCTTACTTATCTTTAGGTTTTTTGCCTTAGTAACGCGATTTACTAAGTGAATGTGCCCGTCTTTAGCACGCGTAAGGACGGCATTAAGAACAGCTTCATTGACTTTTGGAGTCCAGTCTTCAGAGAACTCCTTACAGTGAGGTAAGATTGGGTTCAACCACTCATTAATTGCGGGGAATACTGCTATTCCGTTAGATGAAAGGATTCGGAGGTGCCACTTAAGATCGCTGACAATAGAAACTCTTTCGTTGTTAACGATTTTGGATTCAAGTGGGTGCTCAACAATGCTAATAAAGTAGGTGTTTCTACGTCCCTTAACAGTAACTTCTTTTGTAGATTTGGTTTTTGGGGACTTCTGTTGAAGTTCTTGGTTAACGCGCTTTTGAGTCTCTAATTGAGTTTCTAGCATCTCAATAGACTTATTTAACTTAAGAGTGCTTTTTTCACCCAGAGCGATAATAGACTCAAGTTCTTTTACCTTAAGCGGCAACTTTCTAAGCGCGAGGAGCTCTTTGTTTGCTAGTAGTATGTCATCTTCTAGTGTTTTGATTTTTGATGTTTCTTTCCCGAGTTGCTCTTTAGCTTCATTTAGCTGGTTATTTAATAAGGAAAGCTCTGACTGAAGATTTTTTAGTTCAGTGATTTTGTCATTTAGGGAGCTAATTTCAGAAGTATTGGCCTCTGCTTCTAATTGCATCTCATCCATTAGAGTCAAGAACTCTGCTGCAAGGTCTTTTCCAAGTTCAGCGGCTTTGTCTAAGCAAAATCGAGCAATTGGCAACCTCTCAGTAAAAGTTGATTGAGTTAGGTTTTCGATCTCGCTTACGGCAACTGATAAGTTTGCTTCAAATTTGGCTTTTAAGTCTAAAAGTTCTTGCACAATCATTCCCTCATCCCTTGCGTTACAAGGCACAAATCAAGTCTTCTATATATTAAACTAAGAGGAAGGTATGCTACCTGATATCGACAAAACCACCAAACAAAATAGCCGCCATCAATGGCGGCTGTGGCTTTTGCTTAATGATGTGCCCGATCATCTTTTATGTGCTTTGCTATATCGACCATAAGTAATGCTGCTTCTACTGAACCTAGTTTTACCGCTTTTGTGAGATAATCGATGGCCTTTGAGCGGTCTTTTGTGACACCTTGACCAAGATGGTGCATCTTACCCAATATACATAGGGCATCTTCACTGCCGTTGCTCGAAGACATCATTAACCAATGCTCAGCTAGCTTTAGGTCTTGTGTAAGATGGATACCCTCATAGAACATCTTTCCAAGCGTCAACTGTGAGTCAACATGTTGATGTAATGCAGCTCTATAAAGTAAGGAAACTCCTTTCTCTACATTTTCATCTACACCTCTTCCAAGAATGTACATCCAAGCCAGACCATAGAGAGCGTCTAGGTGCTCTTGTTTAGCAGCCTTACATATCCATAAAGCTGAAAGTTCAAGGTTAAGATCAACGCCATCTCCTTTAGCATACATAACAGCCAACTGGTATTGCGATTCAGCGTCACCAGACTCAGCAGCTTTGGCATACCAATAAAATTGATTCTTAGGGCTCGGGTTAGGGACTATTCTCGCGTGATGAGCCTTACCGAGAGTTTTTTGAGCTTCGATATAACCTTTTTCAGCGAGCTGCTCTAATAATCGCACTGCTACGTCAGGTCTTCGCCTTGCTCCTTTCCCTGTCATGTAGGCTTGGGCAAGCTCTAGTTTTGAAACTTCGTTATCTGCCATTAACTGAACAGTCTGACTAACACCAATATCATCCATTTTCGATACATACTGACCTAACATTTCAGTGAGGTCATCTCTACGAGTTCGATTTTGAATGCGTTGAAGTAATTGCGGTGAAATCTCACTACACATGGCTTACCTGCAACTTGATACTCACTTGGTCGAGTATTGTGACCGTTAAACAATTTGTGTAGCATTATAGCTAAAGTTATAAGTAGCTCAACAGTTCAAAAACACTAAGAAAGACAAACATGATTAAGTCCGTTTTTAGTGGCATCAAAAGTGTCAAATATGACATCGCATTGATTGCCACCTTAATAATTGCACGTGGTTCGTTTGTAGACGTTAACCAAATTCCGAGCGAATCAATGCTTCCACTAATGCACGTTAACGACTATGTGTTAGTTGATAAAAGAGCCTATTCTTTAAGGGTTCCAGAGTTGTTTAACCGTTTTGCCTCAACCGAGCCTTATGAGATCCACTTAGCTCGCTGGTCAACACCGCAGAGGGGAGATGTCATAACCTTTATTGAAAGCGAAAGTAATAAGCTATTCATTAAGAGAGTGATCGGCGTAGCAGGAGATCAGGTTGAACTTATTGGGACTCAGTACTACGTAAATGGAGAGCCGCTTGCACTGCAACAAGATAATAACTCGGAGTACGCAGCTTCTGGCTTTACTACCTTTATGGAGTCAAATAATGGTGCAAACTATCCCGTGCGGTTCAGTGATGATGTTACAAAGGTTTATGAGGGTGTGGATAGTGGTTCGGAAGGTGTACGAAAACTAACAGAGCGAGTCCTACAAAAACGCTATGGAAAATGGGAGGTTCCAGAAGGAAAGATTTTTGTGTCTGGTGATAATCGTGACCAAAGTTACGACTCGCGTTACTTCCCGTATACATTTGTGGACGTCAAATCAGTAACAGGGAAGGCAACAAAAATACTTTTAAATGTCGATACTGTAGAGGTTTTGGGTATGAATATGCCGAATGTCTTTACAGGGATGTCGAATTTCTGGCGAAGCATTTATTAAGTCTGATGGAATATGAAGAAGCAAGCTCCGAGAGCTTGCTTTTTTTATAATAAATCAGGCGATTCACAAAACCCTCAATTGTGGTACTATTGCAAAAAAACAATATGGTAACTGATATGATTGAAGGACTATCTCCTTACTCAAATGAAGAATATAGACTACCAAAAGTAGTTAAGTTCATTATCGCGTCGTTGGTTATTTTGATTTTTATTATTGCCACATTAGACGATGATATTGATAAAGAAGAATCATTTTCCTTGGAGAAAAATGCAAATCTAGCCATGAGCTCTTTAGAGTTGGAGCTAATTGGAAGTCTTACAACGAATGAAAAGAAAAGCTTAAAGCCACTGTACTATGAGATTTTGTCTAAGCGATTGGAGTTTTCTGAAGGAGCGGTATCAAGAGAAAAGCCAGATTTTAAAGACACACCATTTTGTGATGTTATTGATACTTTTGAGGCGACAACTTCTTTACTTAATGGAAAGTGCAAGGGCGCAGAGCGTTGCCTTTCAAGAATGCCTAATGAAAAATGGAGGGCTGTTTACGGAATATCTCTAATAGAACAGTGCAATGGGAAACCAAATGTGAAAGCGGACAACCATTCTGAAGGTCTGGATAGAGCTCAAAAGCATGACTTAGACTCCATTACGACAATTATCGACGGAAAGCGTTACATATCACCTGAGTATTATCCGAAAGTGCGTGAAAGCATCAAAGATTGTGAGAGAGCTAGAATGACCTTCATGTCGCTGACAGCCGATACGCCATTCTTGACTGTAGAGATGTATAGCGAGATAAACAAGGCGTTGCTGAGGTGCGAAGCTTTTAAGACAGAGTTGGTTATTCAGAAACCTAATCACTCTAAATAACTCATTTGCAAATTAGATAACAAAAAGGCAAGTTGTAGAACTTGCCTTTTTTGATCATGAATGTGTTCGTCGACAGGGCTTTTTTCAGCGTCGCAAGAGTAGTTGTCGTCCTAGTGAACCTCCGCCAAGAAAAAATATAATTCATGAATTTTGATTAATCAATACTTTGTTTGAATGTGTTTCTTGGTGCATCAAATTGTGGCACAATAGCAAAAAATGTACTTTTTTGAGAATTTACTATGAGTATTAACTTCAATAATCCAAAGAAGGCTTGCCTTGGCCTAATTCTTACCGCCAGTGCTATTGTCATGGGCTGTGACGGTTCGAATACTGAATTCGTTCAAAGCCCTTACGAGAACGCCAAAAAGGCAATGAGTAACACTGAAAATGAGCTTTTGACTGCTCTCAAAAATGACGAAAGAGAAAGGCTGTACCCTCTCTTTTACGCGATTCTAGCAAAACGCGTACAACACTCCGAGGAAGGTGTGATTGTTCAATCTCCGAGTAAAAATGCAGTACCTTTCTGTGATGTTATAGATGTCTATGAACCTCTTACTAAAGATCTCAGAAAGAGATGTGGCCTTTCAGACAGCTGCAAACAAAGAATGCTAGATAATCAGTGGAAGAGTCGTTACGGAAAGTCCCTTGTTGAGGAATGCAAAGGGACGTCTTACGTGATTCAAAAAAGAGCTGAGGATGCTAAAAGGGCAAAGCTTGAAGCTGAAGCTGAGTCAGAAAAGAAAGACGTTGAGAGAATTCGAAAAGCGAATTTAGATAACGACACTGTAATCATTGATGGGGAGCGATACGTATCACCAGACATGTATGCAAAAATTCGTACGAGCATTGTTGATTGCGAAAGAGCAAGAATGGACTTTATGGACATGACTAAAGAGTCGCCGTACCTAACTCTTGATATGTACAATGAGATCAATAAGTCGATTCTTAAATGTGAGTCGTACAAAACAGAGAAAGCGATTCAGGAACCACAAGGCGCAAGGTAATTAAGGCTAGTAATGGGTTGGTATTGTCATCCAGATACAATGGCGCTTGCTAGCGCGGACGCTAAGGCACTGAAAGAAGTGGGGAATAACGATCGTGATTCGTTGGCTTACAAAGTTGCTTTTAGAAGAATTTACGACCTTGAAAATCGAGGTGATGGAGCCGCAGGATTAAGCCAATACTTGAAAGAGCTTGATCAGGAGATCGAGGGAATAACAAGCAGCAAGATTTCTAGTTGACTAATCCCCTCCTTAAAAGGAGGGGATTCTTAGTTCGCCCGAAATAAAAAATCTTCCTACTGACAAGCCATTGGTATTCGTGGTGCTGCGTATTGCGCATGTCACAATAAGATATTTATGCTTCGTCACGGTGCCCAAGTCTGACAAAAAACGAGATCTCAAATTTGTGCGGGTTAGTTGCAATGACCTTCATATGGCGCAAATCTTCAACAACGATATATGCTTTGGTTGCGGGTATGTTTATGAGCTTTGCCGTTGAAAAACTTTCTGATTTTACAACCTTTTGTGCTTCTTCGATGAGGTGTTCTTTTAACGTTTCTTCCGAGAATACATTAGAGCACGACTCTGTCCTTATTAAGTGAATTGCTGTCTGGCGCACGTTAGGCAAATCAAATTGGATTCCTTCAACTACTTTGTGTCTAGCTGTCATACTTCTTTTCCTGCTCGATGATAATGCTGCATTATGCATTTATCTGCACTAACGAAAAATAGTGACAAAGAAGTTTGCTTGATATTTATACGGAAATGAAAGCTGGCGCACATTTTTAGTGGCTTTGGGTTAATGCTGGTGGAAGGTGCTTGAGGATCGAGTTTTGCAACATGTGGAAGCTCCTTGCTTGAGACTAAACAAGGAGCTAGAGTCGTTTAGGCTACGGTGTATTGACCGTTACCTGCATTTTCAGATGCGAACTCATAGACTTTAGCACCTGCTTGAAAAGTGCTTTTAGGGTGGCGTGTCATCCCCTCCAAAACAGTTTTGCTTGCGTGAAACAGTGAATCATTATCGAGGCCAACTAGAGCTCTTGTTGCCTTGTTCATAAGCGCAGGGCGCACTTCACGAGTAGAATACTGCACATCAACAACCATGTACTCTTCATTGCCTGTCACGTTGATAGGCAAGCCTTCTTTACCTAAAGCAATTTGTTTAGTGTCCGCGAAATTTAACATTGGGTATTCCTGTCAAAACTAGTGAACTCGGCAAAACCTGCCGAGAATTAAAGTAACCTTGTTTTGACATAATGCCACATTAATGTCTATTTTGTCAGAACATCCACCAGCTCCAAAGAGGACTTATTTTTCTTGGGTTTGAGATGGCTGACGCAACATGGGGATGCCATCAATGCAGTCTTCATTAGATAGATTTTCGAAATCGAGATCTTTACGTCGTGAAGAGATTTGGAAACCAAATTTTCGATAGAAGTTCACTAAGCGAAGTGCATTCTCTTCTCCTACTTTTTCTGTCCATGTGGATAGTGCGATAGGGATCTTATAGTTATCTGCCAACTGGCAAATAATATTCATCATTTTTGTACCGTTCCCTATACCTTTTTCGTTGCCAGAGTCGATGTAGGACAATCGCAACTGACCATCAAAAATGGCGAGTTCTAAAGTTGAATAGTCCCTAACGTGTACAAGTCTGATATTGCGAATACTCTGACTAAGAGAATTGTTTGGGTAGCCATTTGAAAGAAGCTCTTTCCATAAGGTGTTACGTTCTTCAGCTTCCATTGTGGTAAATTTCCAAAGAAAGTCTTGCTCTAGGAAAAGATGCTTAGTCAATAGCTCGTCTAAGACAGCCTGAAATCTGCCTCGTAAAACTTCGGTTTCCAATTGTTTCATTTAATTCACCTGTGCGTTAAACCTCGCTTATTATGCCATGACTGAGTATGTAATCAAGCTTTATTAAGTTTGCCGTAGTTCATAAACTAATAGAAAACATTGAAGGAACTAGATTTAAAAACAAGGTTGATAGTCGCACAGTATGCACAGGAATCAGGTGACAAGATTAAGCGTTATGTTGCTAGCGGATTAAACGGACATGTATTTGAAACTGAACATGGTTTTGCTCTAAAAGTGACAGGTGACTTAAGAGAAGTGCACATGGCTCTATTGTCTCATCGAAATAAACTAAATCGTTGTGTTGATTATTATGATTTCCATAAAATTAGTGATGATGAGTTTGTTTTAAAGCAAACTTTCTTGAATACGGCTGGAATAGAACAGTGGTTTATGGAGTTCGAAGACGCTTTGGAAGAAGCTGAGTGGGATTTTAATTTTGTCGATGTTCGCGCCCTAAACCTTAGTGGTGGTGCTAAAAAGCTTCTGAAGGACTTAGAGGGTCTGGTTGCTGAGGCTGAATCATCTGGGTTTGAATTTACGGACTTACATGATGGCAACCTTGGTTACGACTCCAATGGGCTTCTAAGAGCTTTTGATCAGAGGACTTTGAACATGTCAGATGCAAAGGTAAAGAAGTCTGTTGAGGTAATGTATTTGGAATTTGAACCTCATAAGAGAGAGTGTGTATCACTTAAGAATAGATCTGAGGTTAAGTTAGTGCGCTAAGTCGACAATTATTACAGTAATAAACGGTATAACTGTCGACTTAAGTTTCCAGACCTCTGGAAAGTATTACTTTTTTTCTTCGCTAGGCTTCACAATGACAGGTTTGAATTCACTCATGTGCCTTTCAGTAGTGGCTCGGCTAGCAATATTTGGTGGACGGTCTTTTCCTGAATTAGCCCACGCTCTTGCTTCTTCAAGATCGAATGGCTTTGTTTCTTGTCGTTTTTGAATTCGCATAAAAACCCAATTTTCATTAATTTAGAACCATGATACCACAAAATGAGCCTAGCAAATGACACCTCAGCAATGCTAGGCTGCTGTGGTATGAATATTTAGACCACCATTCTGCCGAGTTTCATGACTTGCCCTAACGCCTCCTGTGTTGTTAACTCACCTTCGGCTCTAAGGAGGTTCGTTACGATTTTAACTTTACGTGTCATAAGTGAGTCAGGGATGAATTTGAATAGAGCTTGTGTACAAGATAGTACAAAGTCCATGTCTTCATTGTTATTCGAAATTGAATCCTCAAAACTTTCAAGAGTATTGTTTACGAATACATCGAGTATGGTTGGCTCTTGAGGGATGCATGTTTTTGTTAGGAGAAGGTTTTCTGAAAACTTAAACTCATCAAGAACCACGTTAAACTCTTGAAGCCTCCAGAAAAAGTATAGGACTGAGTACTTAAAGTCTTCAATGTCCTCTTTGGCATGAATTGACTCAAGCTCAATATGTCTTGAATACATTTTGAAGAAATTCAAAAAATGCACTTTTAGAGAATTATCTAAGTTTGAAAGCTCATAGTCTTTTTCGTTCATTTTCTTACGCAAGTTCATTAACAGAATGCTCAGATAATTTTCACCTGAAGGGTTGCTGTCAGACAGGAGATCCTCTTCAGTTTTGTCCATTAATTCTGATTCAAGATATTCAAAAAGAGGGTGAACTTGTACAAATAGCCTGTTAGCGTCACCATTTAAAGCTTCTAAAGGGGTGGCTAGGTCAGTCAGGATTGAATCCTTATCTTCTTTTGTAACAGTTGCGGGTGCGATATACGGCATTCCTGTTACAAACTCTTCGAAACTACCACTCTCGTAACCTAAATTAAGGATTTGTTTAAAGTAGCGATCGTTTAGTTCTTCAATGAGGTTCAGTTCTTCAACTAAATCAGGCATCCGACAGATAGCGTTGAACTGCTTAACCGAGCCCAGTTCAATTAAATATGAGGCTAGAGTTCGAATATTCCCTTTATTGTGAAACTGTAGTTTCAAAACATCTTGGCACGTAATCACGTAGTTAGTATTCAGATTACTTTGTAGTACAGCGAAAGGGTATGACATCATTTTTTCGCTTGAAGAATTATTCGTGGACAGGCTGAGTGTGATTACAGTGTAGGAGTCGCTTTCGTCGACGTCTTGAATGTTGATCGGCATCAAAAGGATGTTTTGATCACAGAAAATTTTGTTGTCTTTAATTAGAGAAACAAAAGCGGGTGCATTTACTTTAACGGGACGTTTCTGAAATCGACCATCTGAACCTGTAATGATAAATGAGCCGTAAGATTGCCAAAAATATTCAGAAAGGTCGTCGTAACACAACTCTGATTCTTCTGCTGCTACATATTCACTCGATACCGTAGATGCATCAGGTAAAGCTGATAAGAGTGAGTTCGTGTTTTTGTAGCCATCTTCTTTTGCTAGTTTAAATTGAGTTGTGGTTAACTTTGAATTGAAAGCGTTTGATGCGGCGCGAGAAAAGGCATGAAATTCTTTTTTTGAAGAATAGATAGAGTTAGTCATTACAAGACTCCTTGTTGATTTTAACCTGATTGCTAGTAGTTGCTCTCGTTACCACTTGCTTTGGTTAAGACAAGTGCTTGCTGTTTAATGACGTAATGTAGGTAGTCATGATTTGGTGCCATAGTTATATTTATAACTTGAGAGCGGCAAGGATTTACTTCCTATGCTCTAACTGTACGGTTCTCTTTCACACCGCCAGAAAAGCAGTCTTATTATGGTTCTTTTAGATCTAAAGTCAAATGGTTGTTCGTTACTATCTGAATTGATATTAAAAAACGGAATGAGGATACCTCAAAGATCAAGCGTATTTTGAGTGCATCAGGTGCAGTTACGGCTACAAGGCAGATGTTGTTGGCGAACTAAAGTTTTAGAGCAAGAATTCCGCCTGTTCGCCTATGGAGAATCGGTGTTAGTGTGCACCCATGTAATGGGAATTCCTCACCGAATTAGGTGAGGGAGTTATTCGTTTTAGGTTCACAAAAGATAGGTTTATGTTTTACCTCGCCCTGCTGAACGTAAGTGCATTTCCAAGCGCTTCTCTTACTGTATGACGACCTTTAGTTACTGGAATTTTGGCAAATTCAAAGCTTATTTCACACTCTTCGTTAAGAATGTCGTTTGGGATTGCTTTGAAAAGCTGCTGAGTCGAGTTTACGTAGAAGGATAAGTCTTTCATCCCATTTGTTAGTGTGTAGTCCAATGAGGCAATAGTCCTGTTGATTAGGATAGAGAGTCCATCAGGAAACTCTTTTAACCCCAAGTCTTGCGACAAAGTTTCTGCGCAAAACTCAGTATCGTAAAGAATGTCATGTAGTTCTTTTTGGATATGGAACAGGTAACCAATCTTAGGTATCAAATCAGCTTTGCCTAGCAGTGATTTTGTTTGAGCAAGGGTTGAATGCTCATACATCTTGAATATGTGGATCAGGTGACGTCTGACATTAGTTTCTAGGTCGTTGAGAGTGTAGTCTCTGTTGGCAAGCTTGCCTTGTATTTCAAGGCGCATTCGACCTAGATATGAACCTCCCCAATCAAGCTCCCTAACGTCAGCTTCTTGTAATAAATGGCTCTGTAAATTATCCACCAGCAAGCGCTCCTCAAGCAGGTTAAGAAGTGATATATCTCGGTATTCCAACTTAGAGTAATCACCATCAACAGACTCAACGGGATGTGCTAAATCAAGCATTACAGAGTCTTTAAAAGCCTTAGATGCGAAGTTTTGTTCTAGGGAAGGCATACCAGTCGTATACTGCTCAAAGTCCCCCTCGGTTCCACACAGGGTCAATAACTGCTTCAAGTATCTATCAGTAAGGTCTTTGGTCAAACCAAGTTCTGAAACTAACGTCGGCATTCTGCAAATAGCATTAAACTGTTGAACTGAGCCATATTTAACCAAGTAGCTTGCTAAAGGGCGTTCACCATCCTTGTCTACTATTTTTCGCCTAAGTGTTTCGTGACACTCGATTATATAGTCTCGGTTGAGGTTGCTCTGTATTACGGCTAGTGGATAAATCTTTCGACCAGACGATAAATGCTCAAAAGCAGATTTTGCTACCTCTACACAACTAACATCGCCAAGTTGGCTTGAATCGACAATGACGTGGGGCTCGCATAGGATTTCTGCATCTGAAAAGACCTTGCCGTTTTGAATTACCGATACATACAAAGGTGCTTTAAGGAACACGTTTGTTGGTGTGTGCTTGTGTCCCGAGGTCGTGATCACAAACATGCCCTGTATAGACCAATGTTCAGATTGAAGCTCTAACAGTGTCAGGTTCGACTCTTCAAAAATGTTTGTCAGGCGTTCATCTTTAGCTTTGTCTGGTAGGGAAGCTAGTAGTGAGTTGGTGTTCTTAAACCCTTCTGCCTTGGATAGTTTGTACTGCGTGGTGCTGAGATTTGTATTAAAAGCTAGAGAGGCTGCTCTTGAAAAGCTATGAAACTCTTTCTTCGAGGCATAGGTGTTTCTAGTCATTTTGAGACTCCGTTTATGGATGACCTTTTTGCTAGTAGTTGCTCTCATTACCACTTGCTTAGGTCTAAACAAGTGTCTTTATATATGACGATACATTTAACAGTGAGTCATGATTTTGTGCCAAAACGCCTGTGAGCGTCGAGAGCGGCAGAGATTTACTTCTCGTGCTTTTCCTGTCAATCCTCTTTCATATTCACAGATAAGCGCATTGATTATGGCATTGTCGGTTGCTATGTCAATGATTGCCAAGAAATCTTACGATTATTTTTTATCAAATTTTGTAGTGTCTACAACTTAACTTGAGAGCTTTCAGTCCCTTTAAATCTGGGTTTCTTTGGTATTAATTGCATCAATTTAAATTAGGCTGCAACATTGGTTGCGGGAATGTTTTTGATGAGTATTTGCTCAATTGGCTTGAGGTCAGTGCAAGTAAAACAATACCTTTATGAAAAAAAGGAACGATGAATATAAAGTCAAAACTATTTCTGTTTACTGGGTTAGCCACAGGAACTATCGGCGGTGTGTTGGTAATGGATGCTCACTTTGATAAAGAAACCTCAAAAATTGAATCTTTAAAGGCAGATATAAACTATCTGAACAAAGAGTTACTTTCTCTGAGAAGAAATGAGAAAGATTTTTTGATGAGGCTTGATGATAAGTATCTGGCGAGACATGCTGGCAATATGACAGACTTTTATGAAAAGTCAGGAGAGATGAAGGCCAAGCTTTTAGAGCTGGGCTTGCCAATTGAACAACTGGGTAATGTTGAGAGCTTAATTGGTGACTATGCAGCAAACTTTGAGAAAGTGGTTAATGGATTGACAGAGATCGGTGACATGGCTCTAGATAAAGGAGTGCTGGAGAACGCGGGGAATCAACTGAGGGTGATAACTCAGATGCCTGAATTTGATGCGAAAACATCAATGTCCATCGTCCTTTCTATCTCTGAGTACCTCAATACACCAGATAAAGAAAGATATCAGAGGGTGTTGAAGGCTTATGAATCTATGGAGGGTTCAAACAAAATTGAATTTGGTTACATGGTCAAGCTGATCAAGGACATACATAATATGTACCTAGAGCTCGGGTATTCTGACTCAGAGGGATTGAGGCTGGAAATGCGTAAGGCGACTCATGCTGCCGAGAAAACGTTTGAACAAATGCAGAAGTCGACTGGTTTATCGGCTAAAGAGGCAATGGATTACAATTCTAAGATTGAGTGGGCGATTATCATAGCTCTTTTTTCTTGCTTGCTGGTGGCTCTTCTAATGCTAGTTAAGCGCATTACATCTCGCGTTGAAACAGCGGTAGAACAAATTGAAAACTTATCTGAAAATCTGGATTTTAGTGTGCCGTTTACTGTGGATGCCAATGATGAGATAGGCAACATCCAAGAAAGCATGAATAAGCTAATTAGTTCATTTGCAAAGGTAGCAAAGCAAGTTCAGGAAAATGCAGGTGAATTGAATGTGACATCAAAGACCTTAAATAAACAAGCAAGCGATATGGCTTCATCAGCAACAATTCAAAGCGAAAGAACTCAAGAGGTCAAAGAGGCTATAACAGGTTTGAATCTAAGCATTGCTGAAGTGAACGTTGCAACAGAAGAGGGGGTTTTTAACAGCGTTCGCCAAAGTTCAGTTAAGGCCACTGAAGGAAAATCCGAGGTTGAAGGCGTTGCTAAGTTAATTGAATCACTTAGTGAGGAACTGAATGGTTCAGCTGCTGACATGCAAGACTTGGCAGTTCTATCAAGCGGGGTATATAGGATTGTGGAAGCTATTAGAGATATAGCTGATCAAACTAACTTGTTGGCACTAAATGCAGCAATAGAGGCGGCTCGCGCTGGAGAGCACGGTAGAGGATTTGCCGTTGTGGCAGACGAAGTTAGGAGCTTGGCGAATAAGACACAGGGTTCTACTGAAGAGATTTCAGAAATTATAAACACGATACAACAACAAACAGACAAAGTTGTAACGCGCATACAGGCATGTAAGGATCACGGAGACAATAGCGTTGATAAGATTTCAGTTGTCTCGGGCAGTATTGAAGGAATCATCGCTGATATTGCTTCTGTTGTGTCATCTACAGAGCAGATAGTAGCAGAACTACAGAGTCAAAAAGAGTCAGCCGATATGATTACTCAATCAATGAATGAAATAGGCGATTTAGCGCTCGTTAGCAAGGATGTATCTGATAATAATTCTAGAATAGCTCAAGAGATAGAGTCAAAATCAAACCAGATGAATGACTCGATAGAAGCGTTCAAGTTATAGAGGCTTGGATTTATTCTGTTGCTCCATCAAAGGGAGCAGCCTTAAAGACAAGTCGTTTGCTTAAAACATTGAACAAGAGAAAAATGGTTGCAATCAAAAAATGATTGCAACCATTTTTTGATTGTAATATTGTCGACTCATCCGCTTAACATAAACAAGCGCTTGGAGAAAACATGAAAATCGAAATCCTAACCGCCGTCGCTTACGGAGCGGTAAAAAATGAACTGCGCCCATACGTTATTGACGTTTTGAAAGAAAACAAGAGCGCTTACGAAGCAGCCGTTGAGATGGGCAATGTTCATCTACAAACAACGATTCGTAATAACGTACATAAAGTAAGAGTGATTATGGATCGGTTGTTAACTGATTCAATTCGCAAAGACTTAACGCTTGATATCGAACAATACAAATCCTTAGATGTTGAAACTAACAGCGTTGAACAGGTATGCGGTTATGTGCAGTTTTCACTAAGTTACGTTAATAATAGTGAAGAAGAACGCCGTACATATATCACTAATTTTAATGGCGAGGGCAAGCATTACTACCCTGATCAAACAGATCAGACTCCTGATTTCGGCAAGCACATAGCTGATTCATACGGCCTGACAGTTGGTGATTATATTGATTATGTGAATGATATTGCGCAAGGTATTGCACGAGAAATAGCAGAGGGCGCAAAAAAATACGGCGTCCCAAATTAATTACAAAACCATGATCTGGCTGGATTTATTTTTAACCGATGCGTAGGTTATTACGCAGCCAAGTTACCATAAGTAGCCTCAAACATAAGCTTGAGGTTACATTTTCCATTCTCAAAGCAAACGCCTTAGCTTTACTCGGTCAGCTACCCTTATAAGTTAAAAGCTCTTTGATTTTCGAAAAAAAATGCCACCGGAGGTGGTGGCATATGAAAAGCATTGTTTGACGACTTACCAAGCGTAAGTTGCACCAAATACGAAAGCGTTGTTTTCATTGTCCGCCTGATTGCGGAATTCAAAGTACGGTTGAACACCTGCACGTGTCCAAGTAGCTCGAAGTTCGTGATCCATGACGCTAGCGTCAATCATGTATACATTGTTGTAGCTTAGGCTCAGAGCTTCGCTTGGCGAGTAAGCAACTCTGTTATCCATACGGAAGTCAGTGTCTGAATCAGAATCTGTTGCGTCGATGTGTGCGCGGGTACGGTTACTGATAGCAACCCCATTTTCAAAGTTGTAGCCAATCTTAATCAGTGGGCGATATTGAATACTGTCGCCTTGGCTAAGTAAGTGTTGGTATCCTGCTGCCACCCAAAGATTAGGGCTGATCGAGTAAGACTGCTCTACGCCTACCGTAAGGAATGCAGGGTAAGCAACTTCAGTTCCTTTTAACTCACCAAGTTGGATGCCGTCGATCTCAGAATATGCAGTAAGACCGCCGATTTCATTTGTAAACGTATGCCCCGCTTCAATCGTTGATGTTGCACTAGAGCCGTGTAAATCATCTGAGTGAAGTTGAACGTTACCTGTAACGTATGTGCCAGCAAATGCGCTAGCAGTGAAAAGCATTGGGATTGAGCCTAGGATTAGGGACTTTTTCATGTTATCTCCATTAGTTATTTTGTCGCCACTTTTGTTTATTTCTAGTGGCTCTGTCTATGTAGTAATAATGCCACATATAAATTCACTCAATGAAATAAGTTTTGTGGCATTATTAACCAAGTCACAAAATAACCATCTTTTAGACTAAAAAGTATGCTGTCCGAGTGTTTTCGCTAAAGGCTATTTTTTCCTTCTTTGTTCGATCAAACCGCTCATCTTGTCAATCAGTGTCTGGCTTGCAAAAATTGCAGGGATAACATCTTTGCTTTTACATTCTTTTTTTGTTGATTGGATTACAACAAGCATGTCATAACGCAATGTGTAACTCTCGGTTTTCTTGTTATTGAAAACTTTACACATTGGCAGAAAGGAGAGCTCGGTTTTATCTCCGAGCCAAATTAGGAATCTTGTTAGATATGATCGATCTTCTTTCATTGGGCTACCACCTATTTGCTGTTGTACTTAGTGTCATTATCAACAATCTCGTTATTGTCTTTTCTGATTAAGAGAAACTCATTTGAAAATTCTTGCGCAAGAGTTATGAGCTGACGTCGACGCTCATCTTTTTTTCGCTCAATTTGTAATTGTTCTTCTTCTCTAGCGTTAGCTTCATCTTCTTTTTTCTTTTGAGTGATCTCGCTTGATAAACTTGCAATCACCTCGTCACTAGACTCCAATTCACCCAATGAAACCATCACTTCTACGGTGAAATTAGTCGAATCATCTTCGGCTAAAACATCAAAGTTTAATTGACCGCCTTCTCCATCAACAGCATAAAGGAGCCCGTCATAACCCATTAGTTCTGCTTTCTTTTCACCAACAACTTCTGCTTTGTTAATGACAGCACTTGAGTGGGTAAGGAAATACTTAATGTCTTCGATAGAACAGTCGTTGTGTTTATGTGTTTTGGCTAGTTCAAGGATGTCATCATGCGAAACGGTAACACTAGCAAGTGTGGTAGCAGGACAGCAGCTGCATGGAGGAATGTCCTCAAAAAAGACACACACATGGTCAAGATTGTACTCAACTTTTTGAATCGAAGCGTTTTGTCCGCTGCATTTCGATGTAGCAAGGTCATCGATAGCGTGCCAGCGCACAAAGTTAAATGTCTGATCGATTATACCAAAAAATCGCTTTAGATTTACTGTTTGAACCATATGCAAAATCCTTTAGTTCATTGAGAGTTAAGGAAATAAGCTAATTATTGTATATTAGGCAAGTCATTGTAACAATTGGGTATTTACTTCTGATTGATAAAAATTCGCTATCAAAGATTTCTTTGATGCAATGACAAAATTCCTTTCACTTTATGCAACTAAAGGATATTCTTCGTCGTAATCAGAATTATGGAGATTAGACTGTGATTGATAACTACACCTTGATTGAGTTCGATCAGCACAAGTTGGCAATTCTTCTCGCGTCTAAAGTAGAGGACGACCGAGGGTTTATTAAGTTCTTCCGAAAGGAAATCGCATCCGCACTTGATGACGAAAAGTTATTACAAGAAGCGGCAATGCATGGGAACGGCATTCCTGTGAAACTAGCCAAGGAAGTTATAGCAGAGAATAACTATGTGGCTCCGTTTAAGCCTCTTTTACCAGCTGAGGTCGATTTCACGAACCTAAATCTAATTGACCACCGAAGCTTCTTTAATGATATGGAAGGGCAGTATTCAGGTGTGTTCTTTAAGTACAAGGAAGTAGGCTCTAAGGGAGAGCGGTTAGAGTACGGGTACACAGTTGTGGACTTCAACTTGAACGAAGACCCAAAGGAAGCGTTGATTCATTCTCTAAAGACCATTGGTGGTTTGAAAGTTACGCCTGTTGTCGGTGAATTGTTCTAGCCTTACGCGTGCCTTCACAAAGGTGTGAAGGCATTCTAATAAGGTTTTATCCAACCTAACTTAAGAGCTTCGCAGTTTAGAATAAACAGTTTCTTTAAGTCTATATCGGGAACAGTTTTGTCCATATTGCAAAGCTTCACATCAAACTCAGATAGTGAAAAGTAGTTTGTGCCACGAACGAAGCCATTAATCTCGTTGCCTTTCATGCGTATCTGGCAAATGTCTCTAAATATGAAGTCGTTTCCGTTAAAGCTGTAGTTCACGAAGGCAGCTATGATTTGACCTTCATTGAGCCTTGACCAAAGTTCTTGGTAATCGGTGTTTAGGTTGTAAGGGTTTTCTGAATTCACTTTATTTGCGCCATTATTTTATTTTTATTGCTGACGGCAACTCCGTCAGCAATATTAGATATATTTCTTTTTGTCGATGTTAGTCAGTTTGGACTTCGATAGTTTGGTAAAAGTGACGTGGTGCTGAACCCCAATTCTTCGCCTGCTGGTGGACTCTATGCGGTTTAATTTCGTGAGCTGATGGGTCGCCTTCGAATTTCAGTGAAACCCCCAACCTTGGGTAAGAGTAAAGACTACGCTTACCTTTGTAGTTTAAGAATGATGTATCAAGTTCTTCAATTGAACGGTAAACATCTACATCAAAAACGTACAAATCATTCTCAAGGTTAATATTGATACTACAAACAAAACAATGGTTGTTAGCAAGAAAGGCTATATCATAGATGTGATTGTTTTCATAAACATCATCGTTGTCGTAAGAGTTTAAGCAGCGTACTTCGATACTTTTGTCGTTAATCGTCATACTGAAATCAAAACTATCGTAAGCATCAACTTGGTTTGTGGAAATGTGTTCAACTTTTTCTCGAATGGCGTGAAGAAAAACATCTGAGTCAATTGAAAAAGGACAAATTGAAGAACTTCCAAGTAGTACTTGTTCTTCGATTGCGGTATCTCGCAGAACGGTTTTCGTTTTACTAAGTTCGCTAATGTCACTGGAGCCATCCCAGTTGTGGACTTTGAAGTCTTTTAAGGTCTCTAGGACTAATTCTTTTAAAGATCGGGCAATGTGATTATTCTGCATTCGAATCTATTCTCCTGAGTGAAAAATGAGACTTCATCCAAAAGGATGAAGTCGCGTAAATTAAACAATATTGTCTTGGAGCCAGAGCGACAATTTGATCATTATGTCATTCTGTACTGACTTAATGTCTTTTGATGCGTCGATGATAATCGTGTTCGGGTCAGAGGTTGCAAGTTCAAGGTATTTCGCTCTTACTCGCTCAAAGAATTCAAGATCCATTTGCTCGATTCGGTCAAGCTCTCCGCGTCCACGAGCTCGTTCAAGACCTATCTTCGGTTCAACATCCATATAGATGGTCAAATCGGGCTTAAAGCCATCTAGAGTTAGATTTGAGATAACCTCAATTGTTTCGTCGGGGATTCCTCTTCCGCCGCCCTGATATGCACGGGTGGAGAGATCATGTCGGTCACCTATGACCCACTTGCCGGACTCTAGAGCAGGTTTGATAACACCTTCTACAAGCTGGTGTCTTGCTGCATAAAGGATTAGTAACTCCGATTTATCATAGAGCTCTTCTTTTTCGTAACTAAAACCATCTGCTTTGACAATACCTCGAAGAGCTTCAGCAACGGGGGTTCCCCCCGGTTCGCGAGTGTCAATTTTTGAAATAAAATGGTCTTTTAAAACTTGTTCGATTAAAGATGTAGCATTCGTCTTGCCTGCACCCTCAATCCCTTCTACCACTATGTACTTGCCTTTCATTGCATTCCTGTTGGGCGTTAACCCCTTTCTTATTAGATTAAAATTCTAAAGAATGGTTTTAAAGAGTTCCGTTATTCGGAAAACGTAATTATTTCCATTTCTTCAAAGTTTTCATGAAGAACAAGTTCAACTATTGAGCCCTTGTAGCGTGCAATCAAAGAAACTCTAGGGTAAGTATCTAAAACAAATTTGTAAGCATCATCGAAAGTTGCTTTGCTGTTTTTTCTAGCCATCATGGAGCAACTAGTTGCGTCACGATGGTTGCAAGATTTCAGTATGTAGTCGATCAAAATTGTGGCGTAATTTACGCGCCATTCAACCTCATCTTTAAGGCGATTCTTGAAGTTTTTGTCTGACTCAGACAGCTCGTTACATACAGTTTCCCACTCATGCATACACGGATGAAAATCTGGTAGTGACAAAACTTGATGTTTTTTGCCTGCATGTGCAAATGGGAATGCGTATGTAAGGACATCGTTGTACGCAAGTGTTAGGGCTAAGTCATCAGAAAGGTGAATAAGCTCACCAAAAACCTTATCGAAGTCAGAGTGCCCTTCGGGCTTGAAAAGGTTGCGCTCTGGCTTAACTATGTATTCCATAGCGCTTCCTATGACCTCTAAGCAAGAACTAATCTTCTCAAGGTTATTTTGAGTTTCAAGTGAATGCATTTACATTTTACCTTAGTCTCATTCTGGAGTTTGGCGAGGACGGTTTGTCTTCACCGAGAATTTTCATTACTTCATCAAAAGTGGAATGATCGCCGTTTCGGTTGTAGTCCTTTACCTTATCACTAGCCTTGGTACATTCTCTCTTGTAGTCATTGCCATCATTCTTCTTGAATATTCCGTGCGCTACAATGAGTTTGTTTGAATCTCTAGTAACCAAGAATCGAATCGGTTTGTTTCTTTTATCTATAGAGAGTTGTTGGATTTTTTGTTTTCTACCTCCACCAGCATTTAAGTAATTACCTAACTCTATTTTATTTCCTTCCTTGTCGAGAATGCCGTCACGAGTTGAGTAAGAGTTACCAAGTGCTTTGAAGAGTGTTTTTACATCCTCAAGAGCCTCTGGATCTCGTTGTAACTCTTTGCGGCAAAATGCTTCAGCAAGACCGAGAACACGAACTTCAACTTTCTGCGAATTCATTGCAGTAGAAGGCGAAGAATTATCTCGCAATTGCTGTAAGAGGTTTTCTTTTTTTGCCTCTCGTTCTCTTTTGCGTTTTTTTGCCATTAGTGTTTTATTTTCAAATATACATAATTAGAAGCAAAAATACCAAAAAGGGCGTTGTTTGCACAAAATGCAACCAATCGCCCTGAGATTTTGAAAGAGTATGCAAGATCCTACAACGTGACGTACCACGCATAAGGTTGGTACGCATCTTACCATTGTGGCATTATAAATCAAACAAAACTTTGAATATCTGGAATTTTATTTGATGTTGATAATAAGGACTTATGCAATCAAACTGAATGATTAAGAATTGTTCAACTCCATAATTGAACTTCTGAATCATAGGTGTTTAGTTGCTCAAGTATTGAGCTAGCTCTGTTGTTCTTGTGGTGATTTATGCTTATCTTTAATTAAAAAACAGATGCTAAAGAAAAGTATACTTTGTTCAGTCATTGCCAGTATGTTCCTTACTGGCTGTGGCGGAAGTGGCGAGAGTGGAAGATATAACGAAGGGAGTCGTCCAGATTACGAAACTCCAATCAAAAAGGTAAAGATGCCGGAAGGCGTTACCTTTTATCCTATGGTGATTGAGAGTCAAGATGATGTGATAATGAGTCAGTCTTTCACCTTAGGGAGTGACTATTATGGTGATGTTGTCCATACCTACGAGAATGTAAAAATGGTAAACACATTAAATGGGAAGAGATGGTCAGCAAATTCACTTTCGACATTAGGTCAGGCGGGGCAACAGTACGTTAAAAGGCTTGCAGCGCTTGTGTCGGAAGATTCATTAACCAACTTGATGCTTAATTTTAATGAAAAAGCCACAATTATCGGTAAACCTTACAATAAGAATATCTCAACAAATCGCTTCCTAAAAACAATGATCGCTAAAGATTTGCTCAACTTCTATAACGGTGCAGAGACCATGATTGAGTACGATCCTGACAAAGATAAAAAGGCTGATAGCGAAGAAGGCGAGAACAACGAATTAGAGCTTAATCTAGCTCCATTCGTAAAGGCTTTCAATGAACTTCTAGAGAGTGGTTTGAGCCCTGCTAAGGCAGCCATGAGTGCATCTGAAAGAGTCATAGACTCTATCCTGAGGGATGAGTTAAGAGAGCAAAAGATAGCTGGTTACGAGACGCAGGTAATTGATTACTGGTTATTTAATGACAATGCGGTTAATGAAGCTTGTGGCTCTCTAAGGGGTATTAATAGTAAACGGTTATATTCTGGGTGTTTCGATTCAAATGACCTCGCGGTTGATTTCTTGAAGCTACAACAAACTCGCAAGAACACTTATGCAACTTTTATAGAGTTCCACACAATGGCTAACGGTGAGTGTTCGACATGTTCTGTGGTTAGAAATGACCGTATATTACTGCCTAAGGACTTGTATGAGCGTGATTATTTCAACAGAGTGGTCATTTCTAAGGGTATTGTGGAGATGTATCTTAAATCGCTACCTTGGGACGGGTACAGTGAGGATGATAACAGGAACAACATCCCTTGGATCATTGAAGGCACAATTTCGAATTTTGCATGGGAGAATAACATCGACTTTCAAGCCCTATCCGAACTAACGAATGAGGAGTTAGAAAGCGTCTTTAATGGTACATTTGGTTATGATGAGAGAGCGAGAACTATTTATAGCACTATCGTGGCCTACTTAACGGGTGATGTTGTTCGCTATTATGAGACTACAGGTGAGACTAAAGCCGCCTTGGCAGAAAAACGCCATCTTAAGTATGTAGGGTTTATCAATAAGCTAAAAATGTACGATCCGATGATTCATAAGGATATGAAGTCATTTATGGATGACCAGTTCAATCAGATGAACTTCCGAACTCATAAAGATGAGTTTAAATCTTTAGGTAAATCTTTAACGATTAATTCTTTCAAAGAACAAATTAGAGATCTGGCAAGAAAGATTGTAGATGAAGAGAAGGAGTATCTAACTTTCACTCAGGAATCATTCCCAGAACAATAAAACAAAAAAAAGAAGAGCTACCCCAAGCTCTTCTTTTTTGTCTGGCGTCAAAAACTTGGTTTAATGACTTTTCGATCGTTCAGCGTTCTTTCTTCAGGAATAAGGTCGGGGATGTTCTTACTATTGATAGATGTTGTTGCTTTCCTCATCCTTTCTGCGAACTCGTTGATTCTAGCTTTAAATTCACCTTCATCACCAGAGTGTTTATTAATCTCTCTTATTGATTCATAAGAAGTTATGTCTCGAATTTCATCGCCATACTTTTGGCAGATTTTGAAATAAAGAGCATCTTTAATCTTAGGTGAGGCATACGCTAATAAGTAGTTCTGACAATAACCAAGCTCATCAATGCCAGTTTCTTCCATCAGTTCGATACAGTATTCAGCACAATCGTCAACTATCTCACGAACTTCTTCAAACTGCTCCTTATTGAACATACCTTTGTCTGCCAAAGTTATTAGAGTATAGGGAACAACTACGTTAAGGATTTTTTCTTTACTCACCGCATCATAGTAAACATAGCCGCAAACATCCCTATCAGCTGGTCTAAAATCTTCAGTTATCTCAAAGTTCGCTTCTTTGCTCAGCGTTTTCATATAGATTTCTTCGCCGATATCGAATAGTTGTTCAGCTGTAGCCTTAGTTGTTTTGTCCAAGTGACACCTTAGTATATGCGAGACAACTGGTTCATCTATGTCGCCTTTATGCTTAATGAGCTCCTGATTAATATCGAGGTCTCCGTCTTCAATTTGTCTGCGATAAGTCTTTATTTCATGAATTTTATCGGGAAACACTACAGTATTTGGTCTTAATAGAAACTCTTCCTCTATCGCATAATCAGAGGCGGTTACATCCAATAGATTATCCTTGTGCACCCACGCCTCAAGTATGATTCCACCGTAGCCTGCGACTTCTTCGCTTTCATTAACCATTTTTGTATGTGATGAGGCGATTTCTTCGGTTAAATAATAGGATTTTCTTGATTCAGCGAAACCTTTCGCTTCTTCAAAATCTGGTGACCAAGATGCCGCATAAACACTTGAGTAGCCATCTTGATTTAGACTGTTCATTGTATTGGTGTGATGCGCCTTGCTATTGAGATTCATACCTCGATAAACCTTAATAAAATCCCCTTTACGATCAATACCTTCATGGTTTTCGGCAGGATATTTTTTCTGTAAATGCTCGTAAGCAGCTTCGTCTGAGAAAGGTTTCTCTTCCCTAACGTGCCTTTTTAATAAATGGTCAGTATTCATTGATTTTTATTTGTGGTGTCAGCTTTTTTTTGATTAGTATTTTGACCGAAGTGCTTTAGACATATAATAAAAAACACTTCTAAAAAATCACCATTAAGTCAACCCATTAGCATAATGTAATCATGCCTCAAGGGGTGTTGTATATGAATGGGGATTATTGGTTCACAGCTTTAGGCTAGGGGGTGACATTGATTGTTTAACGTCTAGTTTTGTCTCAATGTTATCTAACTGTGACGTGATGAAAGAAATTTCAGAGGGGTTGATCACAGCGTCGTCGTCCCATGATAGCTTGTTCAAACCAAGATCTGTCATTTTGCCAGAAATCACAATATCAATAAGTTGTGATTCATTCAGCATGGGTGTTACAAATGCACCAACTTTTTCAGTAACGTACTCTTTAACAGCTGACTCTCCCTTAGATGCTAGTTCAGAGGCGCTTGCAAGTGCATTGGAAATGTTCCATAAACCCGTTTCGTACTTCTCCAAGTCGGTAGCCATCGTGCTAGTTAGGTTTTCAAACTCGATGAGCGGCAAGTCTTTGAATCCAATATTCATAAGTGATGCACGAGCATATCTGTTCAGTCCATGCTCACTGAGGATGCTTCCATTATTTTTTAACAAATCATCGTTTGCTAAACAGACTTGCCCTCCAGCTTTTTTAAATGCCTCTGAGAGGATCGTTAATCTCTCTGTTAGTACTGTGTATTTATTCATTTTTTCTCGGTTGTGTGTACTAATAAGAATATAAACTTTTTCCAAGACAATAAAGTTGACATGATTAAATGAGGTGCATATGTGCTATGTTTTTAAAAACACTTGCGTTGTGGCATCATTGCTGATAGATTTGAGTTCGGTTCAAAAAGTTAACACAGGGGGTCGTGGTGACCAATAGCGTATACATTTCGCTTTACAAAGAAGATGCGTCGGCAATAACTTCTCATAAAATGCCTGAGATTGAATCTATCTCAAGCCTTTTTGCAAGTTGTTATGACTTAATTGATGACGATAATGCTGACAGCATTGGCGTCGACTTGGCAGTTAATGAAGATGTCATTGAGTGGATTAAAGGCATTATTTTAGATGAACTTGATTCTTGTGGTGTTTTTTCACAGATTCTTGAAAAGTGCAAAGATATGAAGAAAACCACCTTTGAGCATCTACTAGATAAGTGCCAAACACCAATTAGTATTAAAGTTCACTAATTCAATTCTTAGATAAAGGCTCGATCATCGAGCCTTTATTGTTTTTGTAGTCCAGTGTAGCCAAGCTTAATTAACTCACCTTCGAGGTGTCGCAAGATACTTTTTTTGTAAATAACCACTGCACTCCAGTAAGAGCACTCAAGTTTCTTTGCATCACTCCATAGTTTGTTGTCAACATCGATCGGTATCTCGAAGTATTGTTCAACCAAGTCATCAAGTAACTTGTGAGCTTTATTGATTTCGACATCGAGCTTTCGAATGGAGCTTTCGAACTTCTCATCATCTATCATCAAACTATCCAAATTGATGCTCCTCAAAGATATGGTTTAGACCAAGATCTTCGATAATCTCGTATGGCACCGCCCATGAAAAACCTCTAACCGTACAGGTTTCCATTAGCTTTTCATCTTTAGCATTTTCCGATGTGAGATATTTTGCATCCGGCACGATACCAACACGAGCTAGATCAAGCCTGTCTGCATCATGGCAAGCTGCTATTGTAGGGTTGTCACTGTGTGTACCGTCACTGTGCGTGGCGCAAGCCTCTTTTAAGATTTCAATATCATCTCTGTTAAGGAATAGTTCATCCTTGAATTCTTCAATAAAGGCTGCGGCACGTGAACCATGCAGGGGGTCTTCGTATTCATTTTCACGGCAGCAGTCATGAAATAAGGCAAACCAGAAAACGACTTGTCTATTGACTCTATCATCTAAAGAGGCGAGATGAAGTCCATTACTCATAACTCTACACCAATGCAATATACCATGCTCACTACGAACGAGGTTGAACTCAAACCTATCTAGTATCGCGTCTACTGTATCTGGATTGAACTTGATGTTATGCATAAGGGCTCTCTTTGTCTGCTTGAGGTCATTCTAACTTTCAATGATGACGTATGAATACAATTTTTTCTTAATTTGCGCTAATGCGTTTAGATCTTTCTGCTTTTTGCTCAGAAATTGCTTGGCGGCGGCCTCTGTGCCAGTGGCGGCGAGCTCTGCGCTTAAAGTCACTGTCGTATTCTCCAAACATTTGTCTTAATGATTTTGTGTTGACGCGACCTTCGTCTAGAGAGCAAAATCCTTTGTCGAGCCATTCTTCAGAATGATATTTAATGTGGTTTTTCTTATTGCAGGAAGGACAAGGTATGTCGCCACCAGAGTCTAAGTACGAGTTACCTTCATCATCAACGCCACCGCTATCCATATCCCATAGATATCCGTCAATGCACTCACTATCAAGATAGTGCGCTCCGAACTCATTGCCTTGATAAGTGCAGCCAAGCTTTTTATCTTTCATTCTATTTTCTCCATTAATAAAAAAGGAGAGCAGTAAACTCTCCTTGTAGAACTAATTCACATCATAGTCGAATAGGCATGACGATGAAGAAGATGTCAGGCGTGTCTGTCCCAACCACAACACAGCTTGAGTTAGCTTCCCCTTGTTTCAATAACACTTCATCTGACTCTAGAGCACCCAGTGCATCTAGCATATAGGAGCCGTTGTATCCCACACGAAGGTCGGGCTGGCCTTGGTAATCTGACACATCTAGATATTCTACAGCTTCCTCGTGCTCAGCGTTTTTCGCCTTAATAGTGACTGACGGGGTATTGTATAAGACTTCGATTCCACGAAATTTCTCGTTACTTAGGATCATTGCAAGTTTGATTTTGCTAATGAGCTCCTGTCGGTTTACACGAGTGATGTTATCGGCATTGCGAGGGATTACACGTCTGTAATCTGGGAATCGTCCATCAATTAACTTTGAAGAAATGCGGATGACACCAAGGTCAATGATCAGGCTGCTTGAGGATACTTGAAGTGTCACTTCGCCATCCACATTGTCAATAAGCTTTACAATCTCTGAAACTGATTTTCTTGGAGTAATGAAATGGCACGCATCCTCAGTGGTTTTTTGAGTATTTGCAGCCGAAGATGCAGCAGCAAGACGGTGACCATCAGTACCAACACAAGTTAGAGTGTCACCTTGTGCCTCGAAGAACACGCCGTTTAAGTAGTATCGAACATCTTGGTTAGCCATTGCGACCGATGCTTTTTGCATTAGGGTCTTAAGGTCTTTCTTAAGGAGTGCAATACTTGCGTTTACTTCGTAAGACTCTGTGTTAGGGAAGTCATTTGCTGACAAGCTATTCATTGTAAAACGGCTACGACCATTGCTAAGAATGACATTGCCGTCTTTCAGGGTGAATGTGAGGTTTGCACCGCTAGGGAGACTTTTGACAATATCAATCACTTTGCGAGATGGGATGGTGATAGCACCAGATTCAATGATTTCACAGTCATTAATGGTTGCTACAAGTTCGATCTCTAAGTCGGTTCCTGTAATTTTAAGACACCCTGATGTGGTGTCGAAAAGGAGGTTCCCTAGAATTGGCAGCGTTGGGCGACCGCCTACAACAGAGCCGACCTTTACTAAGGGGTTTAATAGAGCGTCTTTATTGATTTTGAATTTCATGGGAATGACTCATTTAAAATATTTGAGCCATTATACCACATTGCGATAATGCCACAAATGTTTTTTAAAAACATTTGACTGGCTGTTTTTGGGATATGAAATCAAGCCTTTTAAAATAGCAAAGGAAGAAGGTGCTAGCGAACCTAACACCAAAAACTACATAATATGGAATCGTGCAGCCTGTTCCTTAAGTCGTGTTAATAAGGCATCGAGGAAGCCTGACTTTTGCAAGCCAGCATAAATCACCTTTGGGGTGCTTTCGTCACTCGGATACTCATCCAAGCATTCAGCACCAATTTCATTAACAAATGCCATAAGAGCATCATGTGTTACTTCACGTGCAAGATAACAGGCAGCGATGGTCATCTGATTAGCAAAAGGCGCTTGTTTTTCGGCATCAGTGAGATAGTTTTGAGCTACTTCGTTTAGGAGCTCAATGTTTTGAAAGCTATTAGCCCAACACATTAACTCGTTACGGATTTCGTAGTCTCCGCAAGCAATCTTTTTCTCAAGGCTATTTGATAAGTCATTGAAGCTTTCTTGTAGGTTCCCATCTAGCAATGAGACTTCTTGATAGAGATCTCCACCGAGACTACTCTCGTCGTTTACAATACGGCGGATTCCTACTGCAATCTTCTCTGCGTTTTCTTCAAGAATATTCTTAATACCGTACGTAGAGTAAAGGATAAACTCATTCAATAAACTGACTGATGGTTCCTCATGATTTGGTGAGACTGGTTTATCTCCCTTTGGAGAACAAAATTCATCATTCGCAAACAAACTGTGCTTAGGTGTATTTTTTTTGATTACGTAACCTACCTGTTCAAGTGTGCCATAGCCAGAAACGACCGCACGACGAATGTCATTTGTAGAGTAAACTTCCTTATCGATACCTAAGAGACGTAATACATCCTCAGTTAACGCTACTTCAGGCTCAGTTGCGGAGTTGCTGTTAGCTTCCATGGTGTAAAGGTAAGGAAGTGAGTACGCATCAATGAGCTCGAACGCATCAATGAGAGCGGTGTTTTCATCTTGGTAGGTTTGGTAATCACCAGCACCTGTAACCGAGATAGTTACAAGTCCACCATTATGGGTTTGATTTTTGTATTCCAAAAGCGAGCAGGTTTGAACGGCTTTAAGCATGATTTCCTTAAGCTCTTTCTTGTTTACGCTTGGAAGCTGAAATAAATCAAACCATGAAAGTTGGTCAATATCAACGCTGTTCATGAAGCGAGTAACGTCTGGTTGTACGTTGAATTGATGTGAGCCTTTCTCTTGTTTTTTTAGAAAACTAACAAGTGTGTTTTCATTGAAACCTTCTTTGGTGTAAGGCAATGATTTGGCGATTTGAGAGCGGAGCCAAGAAGCCTTTTGACGATACTGACCTTTAGTTCCCTCTGTGAGTGCCTTGTTTAGGTTGTGGCTGAGTGCTTGCCATGCTGAGTTTGTGAAAGGCAAGAATTGGGTCATTTCGTCAGTAAGATTGACTCGAACCTCTTTTGGGTAGAGAACATCGATAGCATCCGTAGAGAGATGTTCTTTACCGAGCTTTGAAACTTTACTCACTACATCTACTTCGATACCAAATGAAGAACCATGTTCTTTGAAGTAATTTAAGAGTTCTTTATTTTCGCTCGACAGGGAGTCGAAACTTTTGCGATCTAGTTTAAGAACTTCAGCGAGTTTGAATTGTGTAGACATACTTATACCTATAGATGTGTGTGAACTTGGTCTCTCGATTTATTACCTTTCACACACTTTGTATTTCGTATGTGCGATGTAACTTTTGTATTTAACTTAATGCTCAATAACCCATTTACCAACCACCAATAAGGTGTCGAGAGTTTACGCAGGCTGGGGTGGCCTATCGCAAGGCGAGCTTCACGCTATCGTGGGCTGGCATTGTTTGCGACAGATTTAATCTACCATGATTGAGATAAATGTCAATCGTTGTATTTTAACTTAATTGCTGTAAACTACAAATCTTCGCGGAGTCATTGACACACTTCTGCCGCACCGCTTCCGCCTCTTATGCAGGTTTGGTCAAGTGAAGTATTATTTTATCTTTGTCGTACCTTAGAACTGTTAATTCATCAATGGACTCTAAGATGCACAGTAGAGGAAGCGCCTGTGAATACATGTCCGAAGAGGAATTATTATGTCTATGTGGGTAAATTCGAATGCTGACTTTAACAAGCTTGTAAAGCGTGTAGAGTTGTTCATTTCTAAAGTTGCTGGCTCAAATGTTGTAAAGCGCCGTGATATTGAACGCGAGCTTGCTCCCGCATTCAACTATGGCTCAGACCATCCAACACTCTCTAGCTCCCTTAAGGAGCTGCCAAAAACGAAAGAAGGCTTCATTGCAAAGCGAATGGATACCGAGTTTTCTGCCAAGTTGCGAGAGGAATTTTCCGTAATTCATGAGGCTTCAAAGTACAACGAGCGTTGCCAAGCTCTCACTTCGAAGCTTGTAACAGGGTTGCTTTCAAGTTCGTCATCTCTAGAGGCTTTGAGCCCTAATGTAAAAGAAGTATTGAGTTCTTTCCATGAAGTAGCAGTTGAGCAGAATCTATCAGGGGATCGTGGTAAGGCACTTCTCACTGTAAGCTCTCTTGGCGTGATTCATAAGCCTGAACTTGCTCTTGATGTACGTAGAAAAGCCAATATGACCTTTTCTTGGAAGACTACTTCTATCAAGGTTGAAATGCACCTTTTTGACTATCTAAATGGTCGTTACGAGATTACTGCTATCAAAGATATCGAGATTGGCGTAGATAAATCTGTAATCACCATGTCGGAACATGATCGGGCTATTTTGTCAGGACTATTCACCAAAACTCTATCTTCTTGGGCTCAAAAGGGAGCCTTTGCATTAACTGATATGGGCGAATCACGGTTGTCTATTGAGACGTTAAATGCAATTTATAGAGATTTAATGCCTCGTTAACCATTCCTCTTTCTAAGAGCTCAGTAACGTAAAGTTACTGGGCTTTTTTTTGTACCTGTTAGAGCAGGACTACAGCATAAAATGTAACTAAGCCTAATGGTAATAAACGTTTTTTATTAATTAATGCCTAGATAAAAGCAATGCAAAATATTAGGTTTGAAAAAAAATGTTTTTTAAAGATAAGGTTTTAAAAAGAAGAGGATTTGTCCTAGCCGAGGCAATTTTAGCATTGGCAATCATTACAACTGCGGCTGTTTATCGCGCTAAAGTTGAAAATCGAATAAATCAATTGGAATACGCTCAAGAGTTCGCTGTAGACCTAACGCATGTAGCTTCTGCCATTGATAAAAGAGTTTTTCTAGACGGTATTAAGCATCCTAATGGAAGTTGGGATCAAGAATGGCGAGATACTGAAGAAGTTATCGAAAAAATGCTCGGGCATGAGCTGATCGGCAAAGACAATCCCGACTGCGGACACCCGACATTAGGTTGGGCTCCTGTTATTACGGATAATAGCGCTTCATCTCTGATAACTTGCAATTTATTTAGTCCTAAAAAGTTACCATTCAACTTCTCTATGACGGGGAAGAGAGCCAATTCACCGTCTGCACCTGCTCTTATTAATGAATGGTCTTTCGAGCTATTCCACGCCAATCCTTCTGAATTCTACGAATACGCCCATTTGTATCCACACATACTCAAAAAGTTAAAGCTTCACCAATCTCTTAGTATGACCGGAACAATAACATCAAAAACAATCAATAGGGCAACTGGTGAGGATGTGACAGCAGCGAGTTGTCATTCACTGAATTCAATGTGTGCCATACAGGTGAAGTATCAGACAAGCACATCGCCACTGATGGGGGAGGATGTGTATTTAAGAGTTGATGGGCTTAACACCATGAGAAATAGCCTTAGATTCTCATCTGGGGCTACTGTGGCTACTTGCTATAAACAAGACGCTCCAAAAAACTATAAAGAGGTTCCCTGTGGTCTCAACTTTGACCCCGTAGATGACTCCTTGGACGTTGTATCAGACTTGGTTTATACCTCAGGTCTTAACTTAGTACGATCGCAGAGTGAAGCTCCTGTTGTGGTTACATGTAAAGATAAGAGCGGTTCTGATGTTTATTGTGGATTGTCAGCAAGCGGGACGCCATCAAGCATTACTTCTAGTGCATATCTTAATTCTATTGTCGCAAATGATTTTATTGGTTTAACAAACAACTCTGGAGTAAGCGTTTTTGAGGTTGATGGTCGAGGTAATATCGCGGCAAAAGGTGATGTTTCATTTGCAAGTTCTTTAGGCGTTGAGGGTGATACTGAGGTTGGCGGCGATCTACTTACAAAAGGAACCTTAGTTGTAAACGGGGACTCTTTAAACAAAGGGGATTCTGTTACGAAGGGAAGCTCATCTGTAGAAGGTGCCTTGACAGTATTTAGTGATTCCTATTTTAAGCGAAACGTGTTCACAAGCGGTACATCCACTAGTCACTTAACAGTGGCTAAAACATTTAGGTCTACAAAACCTGTATCTATTGGGTCTAGCTGTAGTGGGGATAATGTTGGAGACTTTGCATCTACCACTAGTGGAATCATCGTAAGTTGCCAAAACAAGTCCTCATCAAAGATTTGGGCTCCTGCCGTTGAAAGTGTACCTGTTGGAACAATATCAATTTGGTCAAAGGGAACTCCACCAAGTGGGTGGATTGAATGTAAAGGTCAGAGTACTCATCCATATCCGCTTCTTAGAGCTGCAATAGGAAGCCGCGTGCCAGATTTGCGAGGGGTGTTTGTACGAGGTGTAGACAACGGGAAGGGGTTGGATTCAGGTCGTAGGATAGGTTCGTATCAGGGAGATACCGATCAAAAGTTTACAGCGAAGTGGAATGCAGATGACAGATCTGCAAGGTGGCCTAGTGGAATTGCAAGAAGTAACTGGAATAGAAATAGTGGTGGTGCTGATGGCGGTGACGGTAGCAGTGCTGATTTGACACTAGACAATTCTAGAGCAATAAGGACATCTCATGAATCAAGACCTAAGAATGTAGCGATGATGTACATAATTAAACATGAATGATGGAGTTTGGTGTGTTGATACTATGAAGTTTAGATTATTAACACTGTGTGTTTTTTTGCTGAATCTTAAAAAAAGAAATCACATGTAGCGGAAAGAATCACACACATTGTGTGAATGTGTAGAATTTCCTTTAATTTAAAATCCTACACTCTTTTATATTTTTTTAGGGTAAGGGTTGCAATTCGAGCGAAAAAACTGCAATAATTCCATTGGTTTAACTATAATGCTACAAGGAGGTTGAAGTGTGTATAAAGCAGTGTGTTTGGGGTTTCTACACACTTACCAAGGTGTGCAAATGAAGTATATACAGTTAATAAAACACAGCTGGAATTTTGTACTCTTAACCGTGTTGTGTATAAGCACCTGTGTAGGGATTATTAACACACTTGCATATTTAGTTGTAACAGCAAATGCTCTTCCTCCGCATTATGTAGAGTTGGTCAAACTAGCTTTGATGATTCTGAATCTTTTTTTGATTTGTCCGATTTGTTTGTTCGGAATAACCTTCCATGAAATTGGACACGCAAAGGCAGGTGAGATTGTAGGTCTAAGAGCATTAGATTTAATCTCTTTCGGACTGGGGTCGCGGAGAAGGTCTTTTAGCTTTGGGGTATATCGTATAGAGATAAATAAGACCTTACTACCACCACATGTAGATCTTGGTGCTCTAGATGAGCTGAGCCCAGAGGAAAAGATATTTGTATTTCGTTCAGGCCACTTTCTTTATGTCTTCTTTATGCTGGTGGTTGTTTTATTTCTGGGCTTAACAATTGAATTGCTACCTGATGCCTCTTATATAAAAGAAAGTCTTTGGAGTGTTTTTGATGTGCTCCCAGTAGCCCTTTTGGCAGGATTTGCCAACTTTTTACCTATAAAATTTGGTGAGGTGGGAACAGATGGTTGGCACATCAGAGAAGCTAAACGAGAAGGATTTAGTGCTAGAGTGTGATTTCCAGAGGTTTGGAAACTCAATATGCAATTTGTTTTTTGTTCCAATACCTTTCGTGAATGGTGTATGCGATTGTGTTTATGCTCGGTTCGATTACGGCTACAGATCCTCCTGCAAAGGCATCACCAGTTAAAGCATATACGACCGAGAAAGCTACCGAGAAGTGCACAACGGCAAAGCTTATGGTTTTGATGTTGGATGTGTTTAATTTTTTCAGCATGGAAGACCGCCATGCCCGTTCATGAAAATAGAAAGCAATTGTGTTTATGCTCGGTTCGAGCATACCAATTAAGCCTCCTAGAAGAATATTTCCAGTTAATACATAAGTGATAGTAAAGGCTATTGAGAAGTGCGTAATAGCGAAGCTTATTGTTTTTTTTATATCTGTTTTCTTTTAGATTTGAAATTTTATCAACAATAGGTAAAGACTTGATTAACTATAAGTTTAATAGTCAAAAACTATGAGGAGATGAAATAGTGATCGTTCGGATGGATAGGTGTATAGAATTTACGAGTGTCGGTTGACAGACCAGTTCGACCGTCGTAATTTAGATACAGGATAAGTGAGTTTGTGGCAGTATGAGGTACTCCACGTAAAAAAGTCTACATACCTCGCGCAGTAATTTAGCGACGGTCATGCACCGCGCAGAACAATTTATATAACTATTATTTTTGTTCGTAAAAGCCTACTCGATGAGTAGGCTTTTTTGCATTTGTTAATCAGTTAATCTTGAAAAATCTCCCCAAGCCATCGAGCCTTAGTTAGAAAGCTTGGCAATGTGGTTGGAGAATTGATTTCCGAGTTACTCTCTCTGGTATTAATGGAAGCAAACTTTAAAAAAGACGCTCTGTTAGTCGGAGAAGAGGTAAGCGACGATTCATCATCAATATAGACCGTCGACGTTGGAAATTCTCTGAGGTTCTTTACAAGTTCTCGCAGGAAGGCTGATTCTAAGTAAACTCTACTCGGGTAACAAGTGTAAACAACATTGCATGAAGATAGATCAGTCTCAGCGAAGCTCGACATTTTAAAATGATTTTCTGTCATTAAAATAATGCCTCTTGGTAGTTGAGCTCCAATATCTTGATGAGTCAGCTTCGTTACTTTTGTTGATTCTAAATAGTGTCTAATTTCCTTCTCATAGGAAGCGATCAGTGATGCTGGCAAAACAAACAAGTTTGTTTTGGCTTGCTCTCTGTGTGATTTGGTAAACTCGTATACTGGTGAGTGCCCTGAACCAATCGGAAAGTCAGGAGTCATCACTAAAATTCTCATACCTTCAGGAGAAGTGTCACGCACGACTGCCGGATCGAAAGAATTAGTTATTCTACTTACTGATGTGCGTGGTGATAACACTTGAATTTCGTTCCTTGAAAGTGATTTCTCAATTCCAATCTCGTAGAACTCAATTTTTTGTTTGCTTTGACTTCTTCTGGCTACTCTGGAGATAGCCTGAAAGAAAAACGCGTCAAATTGACGTTTGCCTGTGCATTTTTCGAAGAAATCACCCATTAAGTCTTCTTTTTTCTGAGGGCTCATATTTTTGCATGATAGCTCACCTTCTAGAAACGAGATTAGTTGCGCACCAATCTCCGAAGGGGGGACGCTGTTGGTATAAGCTCGGAGGAATAAGTTTGAGATGGCAGGCGAAAAGTAATCGTCTAATGGTAAACCATCTAAAACGGGTTTAAGGTGGTTATACGATTTGTAATCGCAGTAATGAGCAAAAACTTCGCGTTGCTTATTCTTTTTAAAGCAAAGATTCAGTGATTCTTCAAGGAATGAAAATAGAGCTTTAGATAGTTCGTTTGCTTCTTGGCGTGTTTGGCAGAAACTAAAAAGCGTTAGCATTAGCTGACTCCGATTGCTCGCAGATTTAGAAGTTCGTGCGTTCTTCTGGTAGCGAGGATCTGAGTTTGCTACTAGAAATTGATATTGTGTCTTTCGCCATCCCTCTTTTGAGGTGCACGATTGCAGAGCACACTAAACTCTTGAGTCGTCTATATGACATAACCAACTCAAAACGAAGATTACCACATTTGAGTTTAATGTCAAGTTTAAAGTTGTGACATGGACTTGTTTTTGGAAAGGATGTGGTGTGGAAAGTAGCGCCCAATGAGAGTGAGCGCTGCTCTTGGAGATATTTTACCAGTTGCGGGTGTTATAGATTGAGTAGTCTACGTGTTCAGCCGTTATTGCTGTTGTCATGGATGTGAGCGTCACAATGTCTTCTTCGGAGAGTTCTTCAAACATTTCAAAGCACTCGAACTCGTTATTAGATGACATCTCTTCCCATTCTTTATGGAGTGCCTCTTCGTTCCAGTCTTTAATCATTTTTTCACTGATGTAAGTTATGGCATGAATAACTCTATCAGAAACCTTTGAAGCGAGCGGGTTTTCGATCAAAAAGAATACAATTCCATTGTCTATTGTCCTTACCTGACGGAACTGCTTCTTCTCTGTCAATCTTCCTTGAGTCTTTAGCTTTAATAGTTCCGCCTCTAGAGTAAAGTAAGCTTTAGTGAATACTTCCAATGAAGCGTTCCACTTGAAGTCGTCACTACGTTGAAGAAACCTTTGAACGGCATGGTTCGTAAATATTACGTTGGTTACGTGTGACCAAGTATCGCCTTTTACCTTACCTGTGTCAGTGTCTGAAACTGCTAGAAAGCCGTTAATTAGCTTGAATCGTTTTGCTTCAGACGTAACCCCAATATGGGTAATAATAGGATCTGTATATGACCCAGATGTACGAATGCCGACGCAGTGTTTACCAAGGCGTTTCATTGACGCTATGGTCTTCTTTACGTCGATACCTAAAGAAGGTGCATTACGTACGTATTTAGGCTCTTGGCGTGAAAGCTCCTTAATATACATAGGTGATTTTTTTTCTAGCTGTTCATGAGCTTCACGGATGATGCTTCTAATTTCGCTGATAGAATGGACTGACATTGAAATGCTCGATTTAATTAATTTCGAGCATTTTAACTTTAATGGTATGTATTGTTTAGAAAAACAGGTCACTAACGGTGAGCAAGTCACTTTTTAGTGTTCTTTGTAAGCAAAGATTCCGCCGTACGCACTAGCCTCAAGCGAGTTATCTGTATCTTTTGGGAGGTAATTTGCCTTCTTAGAACTAGAGGTGAATGCGTTGGTTTCCACCGTCGCATACATCATGCACATGCATGTTAGGTTGATGATTGTTGAGACTACAAGCACTACTCCGAAAGATGAACGAAGAGCGTCTGCAAAAAAACCTGTAAGAACTATAAGGTTTGACGCAAAGCCAATGCCGAAACATACGGCTTTGATATTTTTAAGACTGTGCATTGTTTCACCGAGCTTTTTCTTAATTTTAATAAATTTCGGCGATATGTGTAAGTTGGTGCATATGAAATGCAGAGTGTACCAATGCATTTTTTGGGGAGATGGTGAGTTGGCAGAGGGATTCGAAGGTTCACCAAGTACAATCACGCATGATGGAGTGGGATCGAAAATAGAGAGCCTAACCCATCGTGCCAGCTTTGATTGTTTAGCCATCAATGATTAATTAAAAGATAATCGATGATCTTTTGCTTAATTTTGAGATGGATAATCACAATTCATTCTTTCATGACACCAGAGCGCAATGTGAGACTAACATCTTGTGTTTTAAGAGTTCATGTCCCTTCAGGATATGGAGCGTTCATGTCGTATAAATCGCTTTCTGCTTAGTCTTTTTTGGAGGTGGTGATATGATTGCGGACTCAAAAATGCACTTGAGCCCTAAATTGTTTAAAATTAATAGAAATGACTGAATTATTACCTGAGTTACATGATGCGATCGATGACACTGGATCATTTAAGATGATTCGTAGTGCATTTGTTAATACGCTTTATGACGAAGGGTCAAATGACTTCTATAACAGATTGCATTTACAAAACAGTGAGCGTTTTAGAGATCTGGTTGCAAAGGGTAGGTACGAACTTGCTATTGGGCTAGTTGAGGGGCCTTTTAAGCTCAAGATGTTACTGAACATATGTGAATACAGCGATTTAGAGTTTGAAAGCTCTAAATACTGGAATATGTTGTTTGCGGCTTACAGAGTTACTGAGTACACATATGATAATAAGGAAGCTTGGTTAAGCCTTATGGAGGGGGCTATGGAGTGTAGAGAAAGCTTTATGAGCGAAGCTGACTTAGAAAGTTACAAATCACTCCCTGAGACATTTGTTGTGTACAGAGGAGCTGTAGCTGGAGAAAATGAAGACGGTATCTCTTATTCTTTATGCTCAAGTCAAGCTGAATGGTTTTCAAAACGTTTAACGGATTCCGGTAGTGTTCTTATAAAGGGCGAAGTTCACAAGAAAGACGTCATAGGTTATAGCAATCAGCGTGGCGAGAATGAAATCATCGTCTCGCCTGACAACGTTAAGATACTCAAGCGATATGAACTTGATTATGAGAAGGCTCCCGAGATGGACATAAAGTCCAAGTTGGTTCTAAGTAACGCCAATGAAATTAGCTCGAAGTATTGTAAGCTGACTCAGCAAAAGCTGAGTGCCTCAAAATTAAATCCACCTAAACTGAAATAGTTCACGGACTCATCAATGATCACTTGAGGTTGTGCGTAATCAAGAGCAACCTCAAGAGACCAGCATCTATGTTGGTCGTCTTCTTTAGGCTTTGCTCAATCGTTGAGCTCTAACACAATCACTACCTTACTGGCATTTTCGATTGAATGTGATCTATGTCGGCCTACCTCATTGTGGTATTATAGCTAAATCGGTTCTACAGAATAGAAAACGCAATGAGAAAAAGATCTCTACTAAATGCAAAACTAAATTTAAACAAAGCTCTCAACGAGATTAGTGTAAAGAAACAGCTTCTAAACCCAAAGGAAAAAGCTCAGTACAAGTCACTGTGTGTTAATACGATGCGCAGCGTAGATATTGTACTGATAGAAGATAGTTCGATCCCTTGTATGGTTAATGCAAATTTTGAGCAAGTCGTCTCGGCATTAAATGAAGTAGCTTAGCGCTTTCATAATTACGTTTCCTAAAGGTCACCGAAGTGACCTTTTTTTTATTCACAATACCTCAAAATAGTCAGTTAAAAATCTTACATTCTTCAAAAAGATGTTTGATTTAATACCTACGCTGAGTAGGTCTAAGCTGACACACCTCGATGCTTTTTGTGGTGCAGGCATTGGCGAAATTGGTGCTCATCGTGCCGGACTTAAAACTATTTTTGCTTTTGATAATAACAAGAAGGCAGTTGAAACCTTCAACTTAAACTTTGGGGATATTGCCGAAGTTCTCGACGCTAGAGATCTATTAAAATCCTCAGAAGAGGAAGCTATTGCGTACATACGTTCAATACTGCCTTATGCTGACGTAATCAGTGGCGGCTTCCCATGCAAGCCTTGGAGCATTGTTGGAGCAAATGAAGGGGAGGATAATCCGACATCTGGCAAGCTGGGTTATGTCATGACTCTCATTATCAAGGCGCTACAACCCAAGTCCTTTCTTATTGAAAATGTCGACGGATTAGTGAATTCACGAAATATTGATTACTTCAAAAAGATGGTTAATTTTCTAGAAGACGCAGGCTTTGATGTTAGTTGGAGGGTTCTTAACTCTGCGGATTACGGAGTACCACAGAAGAGAAAAAGGGTGTTTATTGTTGGGTTTCGTAAGGATTTGTCTATAAAAGACTATCAGTTTCCAATAGCCACAACTCCTGATGACTCAGAAAAGATGACAATAAGGCAAGCTCTAGAGGGACTAAGTAGATCGCCTGACGGTATTAACGATCACGAAGGTGTTGGTTTACGTAATGACGAAAAGCCATATGCACATAAGATACCTAATGGTGGTAATTGGAAGAGTCTCCCTGTAGATGAGCAAAAAGCGTTCATGAAAAGAGGGTTTTACAGCGGAGGCGGCAGGACTGGCGCTCTATTCAAAGTAGATCCCGATAAGCAAGCCAAAACAATTCTTAGCAGCCCACTTGGAAAAGCGACGGCTCAGATATTGGATTGGGGCATAGGGGAGCCGAGGCGTTATACGGTTAGAGAATCATTGCGTTTGCAAACTGTGCCAGACACATTTCGTTTTGCTGATGGGATGAAACTTATGAAGAAATACGAAAGATGCAGTGGGATACCGTCACTGCTCTCATTCTACTTGTTCAAAAGCATAAGAAGTCGAATTGAATGATGTTTTCGGCACTTCTTGATTAAGGTTTTGTTTACCAAAGGGAGCCTCGTGTGTTGCGAGGCTTTCCAGAGGTTTGGAAACCATGTTTCGAACAGTTTTGTACGAGCTCAATTTTACTTGTCGATTATTAACAATTATTAAGCAATTTAATAAATCGTATTCCTAATTAATCAATGCTTTAATCGTGGTGTTTGCTGTTTCAAGATCACAACTCTGTTCTGCAATACCACGGATCATGATGCCTAACTTTGTGCCTTGAATCGCGGAAACATGTAGAAATAGAAATGATTTAAAGTCTTCGTGGTTCTCGATAGTGATTGCTTGATTGTATTGCTGGTGCCAGTCAATCAGTGTTGATGAAAAGAACTCAATTAATGACACCAATCCTTCAATAGAGGCCATTGGTCGGCATTTTCTTTCAGCGTACCGATTTACTACTTTTTCGCTTGCAGAGATAAGGTATGTAGCTTCGATGGATTGGAATTGTTGAGATGTATCATTAACCTTTAGGTTAGAAAGCTGGTGGAGTAATTTAAGGCTCAAAGGCTGCGTCAAGTCAGCAAGCGCTTCTTTTAGGCTCACTTTTGATTGCTCCAACTCATTATGAATTGCCAGTCTTCGAAGCTTGTCCCATTTGCAGATTTGTCGACAAAGTAGACGTAAAACATTTTGGAGTTCTTCTGGTTTGTACATAAGAATGCTCTTGTGGAATATGGAATCAAGAGACCTTTTTCAATAAGGTCTCTTGATGTGTCCAAAAATAAAGATTAATTAGGGATCTCTTTGTTGATAACACGGCGTTCACGGGAGGTTACGGGGGTAATCTCACCGAAATCTGATTGAGCATCGGTCTCAACTTCTTTGATCGTGTCAATGTGGAGCATTGAATGTCTCTTTTCATTGACGTAATACTGGTTTTTATATTCAGCGTTTTTCTTGAGAGCCTCTTCTAGTGAGTCGTAGTGACTACAATCCAGAGGTTTTTCGTTTTTTGAATAAACATCCCGATAGTCAAAGTAATCAGCGTAAGTTAGGTTGGTATCTGCATCTTTGCGAACAACGCGGACAATTGGACGGTAGTTCTTGGGTTCAGAGATACCTAGCAGTTCATCAAAGCTACCATTGTAGTTAATCACTGGTTTGAAGTTCTCAGGGCTTAATACCTCAGCTAAAGCGTGGTCAATTGAATACTGCTTAGGAGCTCTCTTTGAATATTTACCATAAGTCGATAGAGATGACTGTCCGAAAAAGTCAGAGTCTAAGTCGGTTTTCGCGGATAGTGATGAAACGATAATTTCTGATTGTTCCAATGTTCCACTCAACGACGAAAATCCTTTCATTTTGTCAAATACATCACTAGCTGCGTTTGTGTCATGGTAAATGCTAGTGTAAGCATCTTTTAGCCAGTCTAACTTCTCCTCGGAAGGTGATTTTTCAATAAGAAGCAAAAGAGGGTTTACTTTCAGTGCTACAAGACTGATCTCTCCTTTCGCGTTAACATCTGTCATATAGCCTAAATAGATAGAATATGAAGGTTCCGAAACAATCTTCCACCCACTAAGCTCTGTTAACTCTTCTCGTTCTGACAAATACCAGCAAGCAAATTTATCCCATTCAACTTCTGATGCCCCAATCTTGGAGATGCGGTTGATGTCCTGTTCAAGGTCGTATGACTCTAAGAAGTCGATGAACTCTTTTTTTGCTTTAGGTGTATCAAATGGGCTTTTCTCTTTAGCAGCATAGTCCCCGATGTTTTCTACTTGATAGATGACCTTCTCTTTTGAAACTTCCTTTGTTAGGCGGCAATATTTACCACGGCCACTTTTGATGTCGCTCTTTGTAAAGGAATAGGTAGAACACCAAACCCAATCAAAAGGTTCGATTCGGTTGTCGATTTCTTCATTTTTGGGTGCGCTGTAAACAACATACTTGCCACTTTCATTCAATGAGATGCGAATAGCCTTTCTGCCAACTTGTTGCTGTTTTTCAATTAACGTGTCGACGATGACTTCGGGGTCACGGGCTAACTCATACATTTGGTTAAGTAGGTTAACTTTAGCCTTTGTGTCGTTGCAGATCTCTACCAGAGATTTACCGTTGTGTGCACATCGAGCAATAGCGACTGCTTCATCAATGACTTTTAATGCTTTATCAGCAGTCGCAACATCACCATCAGAAAGGGCTTTAAGGAGTTCTTTTCTAGTTTCCTCCTCCTCGTCCCGCTCATGCTCCATAAGCTTGATAATTCGTTTAAGAAGTCGAAGGTGCTTGATTGACTTAAAGCGTGTTGGTCTGTCATGTAAGTACCATTTTGCGTCCTGTAGCTTCAGACGATCTAAACAGATTGTGTTAAAAGATGCTTTGTTTCTTTCAAGTAGCTTCGAAATCAGTAGGCGTCCTTCTTTGAGTTTTGGGTACGACTGAATTGCATAACACTCAATTAATGGGACTTTCATTGACAGTTCATCACCACGCTTGTTAACAACACCAACGAACCAGTCTTCCTCTGAGTTAATATCAAACTCCCGAGATGGTGGGTTGTTGTAGCTGTGGTAGCTCTTTTTCTTCTCATATGCGCTCGGTACAGTTTCTAAGCTCATAACCTCATTATGAAGAACTAAAACGCGTGAGCCTTTGCTTACGTATGAATTTAAGTTTTTAATCCAGTCGTGGATACTGCCTAGTCGACGGGTGTTCGCAAGTAGATTTGAGCCATCATCATCATGAATAAAGTTAAAGTACTTTTCTTGAAATTCTCCACTAACAAAATTCAACGACATTTCTTCGGTGTAGAAGTCGCCGAACAGCTTGTGTTTGTGGTCTAGTCCGCAAAATAAGATAAGAAAGCGTTTGTAGGTGAGTGCCGATGCTTCAAAAACTGAAAGTCTGTTACTGTACTCTAGATCTGTAAATTTAATGGTTCGTCCATCAAATCCTTTAAACGGAGCCTCTAAATCATCAGTTGATGGAAATAGATGCGTTTTAAACTCTAAGTCGCCTCTCTTTGATTCGACAAAATGTACATTTTCACCGTCACGAATAAGCAAGAATAACCTAGCGTTCTCTGCGCTTGCATTTTCAATTTCTTCATATGTACACCCTTCATAATCGATCCTACGGCGGGTAGTTGATACACCTAACACGCATCGTTCAGTAGGGAAGATCTGATTCATCAGGCTGTCATTTTCTTTTAGCGCGTTAAAGAACTCGTCTCGTGATCGGAAATCAAAATCTTCTTCAATATCAACCCAAACGGCAGCTTCTTCGTCCATGAATAAAGGACGTTGGTAAACAGTTAATTTCTCGGTTTTTGGGGCGCTTTTGCCTTTACGTAGTGTTTTAATTTCTACCCCTTTTAATGTGTAAAGACCGAGGTTGGCAATGCCCTTTTTTAACTCTTTAATCTGATCGTAAACATCCTGTTGTTGAGCGATAGGCTGAAGCGTTTTCTCTTTGATGAAAGGTGTCATTTTAGACGCAATCGCAGTAAATTTGGACGTTTGTGATGTTATCCATGCAATGCGGCGACTGGCAATATCTTGATGGTGACTCATTGCGTTTATGATGTTTTCTACACCTTTCTCACTTAAATTTGTGACCATTAGATCAGTGATTTGCTGAGAGGCAATAGCTTGAGGTAAGTTTGTTGGCAGTGCTTCGCGGATAACGGGCAAGTTTTTTTCGAGCTCATCCGTAGGGAGATCTCTGAGGATATATCGATCTAGTGTAGATTCGTCGGAGGTTGCATCAGTGAGCTCTTTTTGTGCTTCAGTCAGTTCTAGTCTGATTGCATCAAGCGAGCGATCTCGTTCTGCCCTAGCGAAATTAAGGTCAACGTGTTCAAATAATGAAATGAAATCTTGAGTTAAAAATTTAGATGTTAACTCTCGATGATTATCTGCGGTGGGTTGCTTCGATGGGTGCAATAGGACGGTAATCGAGTGGGGTTCATCGTCCACGTATCCAATCTTTGAAAGCAGAAGAATTTCACCGGATTCAATACCTTTGCTTTCGTCTGTCGCAATGGCTTTCCAGTATTCTCCTGCTTTAAGTGTTACAACCTTTTCAATCTTTTCAGTTTTAGGATTGCTTCTTTTTTCTATTCCAGACATTAGTTTGACCTGTGTTGTTTAAACCACATTCATACTAACATAACCGGACGATTATTAAAATGTTTTTAAAAACATTTGATTTATGGCAGGGCGTTGCTTCTAACAAGTGCGTGTGGAGCTTCTCTCACTAGGACTTTTGAGAAGTTAAGGCATTGTTTTGCTTTGGTATAACCCGTTCGATTAATCCAAAGTCGCTGAGTTTTGGAGAGACTGGCTTTTTTCAAATCTGAGATGTTTGTGTAGTATTGGTTATCTTCACCTTTCCATATTTCTGCATATGGATGGAACCATAATGCCACTAGTAATTCGTGAAGTTTTACCTGTAGTTTCGATGCGACTAGGTTAACTTTTTGGCTTGATTCATTTGAAAATACAGCGCACTGACATATTGCTTTAAACGCAGTGTCAACGGCTATGTCGGATTTATGCTTAATTTCAATCTTATGAACGATGCGGATCTGACGTGCAACCTCATTAATCATAGATTTACAGATTCTGAAATCTTTTGGTTTACTCATTTTGTTATCACCTGTGTTACTTAGGAGCCCGAACCACCGAGCTCCATTTGAAATGGCCTTATAGGCTGTTGGATAAGAAAGAAGACTTCGCGAGCTCGATAAACTGGCAGTCTTTTAGTTTTAAAGTTACGTAAATCGCAACAAGATTCTGTTCGTCATCGAATTTGCGACCGTGGTTATGAGCAATATCGTATGAAAACTCAACGTTATCATGCTCTAGAATCTTACGGTTAATCTCGTAATCTATCCCGTGAAAGAATGAATCAAGAATATCATATGTGTAGCTAAGTAATTCGGGGCTTACCGCTTGAAGACCTTTTAGTACTAAAGTCCTCTTCCCGTCAGTTGAGGCTTCAATTGCAAAGTCGGGTAAGTAAGAGTCGTACACTGGAGCATCTGACTCTGTAAGCTTCGTTATTACGAAATCACCACTAATCTCTCCGCACTCTTCAACTAGAGTGTTAAAAATCACATCATGGAAGACATTAAGTTTCGAGATATTTTGTGCAATTTGGTGATGACTACGATTGATTAACAACCCGTTTTTAATCAGTTCTGTAATTTTCGGATTCTGGTTTGATACGTTAACATCCTCATAGATCGCTTCCAAGGATGAATTGAATGTATCGCATAGAGTAGGGTCTTTTTCGATAGATTTTAGCACCACCTCAAACTCCCATGGAGACGTATGTAACCAAATTGAGTTAATGAAGTGATCAACAACCTTTCTCATAACCTCTTTTCTTGTAAAACCAGTAAAAATGGTGAGAGGGTTCTTGGTCTCGATGTCGGTGTTGTTAAAGAAGCTCGATGCTCCGATGTACATCGGGATGTCTTTGTGGATAGTGATGGCGTCTTGGTTTGCTTCCATCACCTTCTTGTTCGAATACTTCAGGGCTTTGCTGAAACACTCTAGTAAGGTTGATCTTTTTAACTTGTGACCTGATTTCTTTTGATAATGCTCTTGTGTAATGCGAGCAGCCTCTTGAACATTGCAAGCGGAAATTAGGTGAGGGAAGTTTAAAATCTGCATTTTCATAGTACATCCTATGCAGCTATATATGTGAATGTTTGTTCCGTTAACATTGAGCTGCAAAGAGTCAATGATAATGATTTGAATAAAACCGATTAGGTAGGTAGCAGTTGCCATACTCGTTAGAGTGGAACTAGGGGGATGCCAGCCCAGAGCTCAAGCTCATCTGCCTAATATTATACGGGAACAACAAGGAGTCAAGTGTTTTTAGAAACAACTTGCGAGATCTGTCGATATTTTAATGTGGTAGTATGACAACAAATGCTATTTGTCATGATTCAAAAGAATGTCTAAACGTGAAATCTCAATCCATCAGGCGATTGATAACATCTCTACTCAAAGTGTAGTTGCGAAGAGCTTGCTCTCAGCAGTAAAAAATAAGATTGGTAACTCTGGAATTAAGCAGCAGCACGTTGCTAGAAGGTTAATTGTAGACTCGGCTCTCAAAGAAGCCTACGAGCACTTTGAGATCGAAGATCTACGTAGCCTAAATTCAATTAAAAAAGAATCCGAGCTTCTCCTTAATGACATTAACATTCGTAACGACGAGCTGCACTCCAAGGTCTATGAGATTGTTAAGTGCCGGAAGACTCCTTTTCACTCTCAAGTTTTAGATTTTTGTAAAGAGGCAGGGCTTGATAACAGCATTACAGAGCGTTGTCATCGGGCTATTGACGTTTTGAGGTCTTCTTACGCAGTTTTTGGTTTTCAGGGAGTCCCTTTCTTTGCCTGTAAAACAAACTGCATCTATCCAGAGAAGTTAGTAGAGCTGTGCTCCAACCAAAGTTTAGATGAAGTATTAGAGAGACCAGAGAGTAGTTTATGGGGGATGGCTATTAAAGACCCTTGTCGTTATGCTCCTTCAAGAAAAACATTCCTTGATTCTGTCTTGTATAACCTAGAGCAGGAGATAGATGGCTCAGAAGCTCTCAGTTTAGTTAGAACTGCATTGACTAGGAAGAAATCAGATCATGAAGTTGCAAGCCTAAGGACAGTTCTGATTACTCAAGAACGTCCCGATTACGTGAAGGTCATTGATGACATCAAAGACTGGGCTGTTGTTGCTGATGCAGTCTCTATGCGTTTGGCAGACTTAACTGATGAAGAAAGAGCTTGTATCGGTAAGTACCCCAAAACAAGGACGTACTCAATCGATATTGATGTAGAACTCCCTGAGGGCGTTCAACAGAGACATGATTGTCCGCTAAAACTAAGATACAAAATCAATGATTGGATTCATGGAATGGGTGCTGATATTGCTGAGGCAATGCCTTCAAATATCTCACTCTCATGGGATTTTGTTGAAGCAAGATGCCCTGATTTCATCACGGAGTCATTTACTTCAGTTGAGATCATGCAGTACTTGAGTAAGCGTCTGAAAGTTGAAACCTTACAAGCCGTTGATAGCTACAGGAAGTGGAAAAGTAGTGGTCAAAAGTATATGCCTTATCAAGGGGAATACTACTCAACAGATGAAGGCGTCGAAGGGCTTATTGTTGAGCTAGCTAGTTCCTTCATTAGGCGCAGCTTCCAAAGTTACGATTGCATCCATGATGTACTTGATGTTGCCAACACTCCAGAGGTATACAAGCCATTTTCAGGCTTGAAAGAGATGATTGAAGGCAGTTCGACCTTGTAGTTTTTTATTATTATCACTTCATAATAAGGCACCTACGAACCTTATCTCTAGGTATGAGTTAGGTTAAGTTCTTGGTGCCTTTCTTATATTTCTCTATCTTGACATTTAGCGCGAACATGGTAGTTTGTCTAAAAATAAACACCTAACAAATATGGAAAAGTCTCCATTGCTGATATTTGGGTTCGTAGAAGATTAGTGCGGGTAAAATAGTGAAAAACACAATGAATTTGAATGTTTCCCCATCGGCTTTAATGACCGAAGAGATGCTTCTGACTAACGTTTCATTCGAAAAGAACTACGTAAACATCTTTGATAAGAAAGTGGTGTCTTGCGATTTTGGAGCGCCCAGACTATTGTCGCTGGTGGCACAAAACGATACTGATGTTGATTCTGTTATGGAGTTACTCCAAGAAAGAGTTGATGTTTGGGTTAACTACGAGTCTACAGTGTCAGAAGAGATCGAGGTTAGTTGTTTACATGCACTACGTGATGATGAATCCGCAGTTAGTATCGCAGTCTTAGCTCAAATGTTGAAACCGTCATTTGTTATCAATGACTTAGGGCTTTTAAAATCAGATAAAGCGCTAGTGGTTGACCTCATCAAATACGGTTCTTTCGAGCAGTACGAGTTCTTACTTGGCAATCCTGCTGTCGCTGAATTTCACGGCGTTAAAACTGAGCTTAACCTTCGACCTGTTCGAGAGTTACTTCGTTTTTTTGATTTAGATTTCGGTGATGATGAAGAAAGCAGTTTGGAAAGGCTCTACAAGTTAACGTCACTTAAGAGTTCATCATCCTTTTTGAGTGGTAATTTTGGTTTGAACTTACTTGGTAAAGCCGAGAATCTTGCTTTAACTGAGTTGGTAAAAAGTGTCACTAATTTAGCTGAACTTGTACGCCAATTCAAAAAGCTAGAAGGTGAGTTTATCAAGAGCGACAGTGAGGGGATGGGTATTGATTTGTTCTCTATCAAATCACCCATTGTTAAGCGTATTCAGAGAGTTATTGCACAAACAGTGATGTCCTTCGTTGTCAACGATGCCATTGATGGTGATGCAGAACTTTTAATTCAGTTTATTGTTGTAGCGGTATTAAGTGGGTGCTTTAAATATCATCCGTCTGAAATTGGTACTTTGATGAGTTACGCACCTGTTGACGGAAAATTCACAGCACCACACTTTGTAATTTTCGACGGCGTTGATTTCGCGACCGATGAGAGCAAAGCGTGGAATGGGGCAAATTTTGCCACATCACTTTTTTTGAGCTTAGCTTGGAAATCAATCAATCCCGAGATTGATCAAAAACACATTTGGACTAGAAATTATATTTCAGTGGCAGAAGAAATGAGCATGACTTTGCCAAGTGCAGTTCTTTCGTCAAAATTAACTGTAAACAAGGACGAGTTGCCGGACTTTAGTGCACTTAATTCCATGACAATTGCTGAGTTGTTGTGGAATATCAAACATCGTAATTTGGTGGCAGCATAGCTCGAAACTAGCTTAAGCATTATTGCAAAAACCTTTACACATTTTGGTAAAGGTTTTTTTTGCATTAAAACAAAGCGCTACTACATCTCAAGTGCTGCGATGTTGTACAAGCTCGTTGACGAAGGTTGCCTTATTGGTGGAGGATTACTTTCTCCACTGGCTCTGGTGCTTTGTATGCTGCGTACCCATTATCTAGTATAAGGATTTCATCCATTGAGATAAGGCATTGGCCCGGAGAGAATTTGCGCCTTCTGTCTCCATGTTGTTTATTGGACTCATCGCCTTCTGTTGCCAGAAGAACGTGATACAGGTAATGATGAGATTTTTTTAGCGTTAAATGGTATGAATCACTGTAGTCACAATAAATTCTGCCTATCCTATTTTTTTTAGCTAGATTGTCGACTTTCGAGAATGCCTTTAATAGCACTGGATCGTAATGGAAACCGTCGTTTGCTGAGAAAGTGAAGGGGGTGTGGAAGCTTTGGCGTCTCTCATTCAAGGCTCTACCTATTTTTTGCAAGGCTTTAGCCATCGAATTGTGGATTCCTATTGGGCTTTTTTCCATGCATCTATTCATCACGTAGACAAGTTTGTTTTCTTTAATAAAATTTCTGTAGTCAGATTCCTTGAAAGCATCCTGATTTTCGATGGTTATTAAAACTACATCTCGCTCACGCTGCAATTCGTACGCGAAGCTATAAAAATTAAGGAATGAGTTCATATAATGGTTATTGTCGAAATGGATCATACCGCCTCCTGTTTTCATCAACTGAGCAAGTAACGACTCTTGTACTTGGTTGGCTCCTGAGCCTGCTGTTCCGCTGATGAGCACTCCGGACGCTAAATCCCCTCGGCTGAGTTTAACGCACTTAGAGTCGCTAAGTTGTGGTATATTGAGCACTAGGGGGTATCTAGTGCAGATCTCTTCTACAGAGTCCTTGTGACCTTTATTCACCCAAGATTTCATTAAATCAGCGATCGTTTCTGAGTGTTTCGTTTTCGCATCTCGTCTGATTAATCTAGGGATCTCTGCTTCATGAATGTAATCCTTTTGCTTTGGGTCTTTGTGTTCTGCCTCAGCTAACTTACGGGAAAACATTTCATACAACAGGGAGCCATCACCTCCACTCGTCATGTCTTCATAAATAGTTTTGATTACAAATGACTCAAAGCAGCTTCTACTTGTAGGGTCATGAGAAAATGCGACCAGTTCAATCAAATGCTCACTCTCTATACGACTCATCCTGAGGCTTGGGATTTTCTTAAGCTCAAATGTTTTAATTATGGTCGAGTGGACGATATCGTCACACTTGTAGTAGCGTTCAATGAGGCTCTTGCAGAAGTACTTAAGCAAGTCATTCATTGACATGTCCCAATAGACAATAGTGTTCCTGTGTGAGTGTTTTATGATTGAAGCATTGAGTAAATATGGGAAAATAGTGAGATAGGTTTTGATATTAAAACCACAGTCTCCACTTAAGTAACAGTCAAGCCTCTTGATTTTTTCGTCTCGAAACCATGGAACTGTGACTTTGTTGAAAATTCCGAAACCCGTTGATTGATAGCAATTGTGAATTTTTGATTCAAACTTTTGCTCCTGATTATACAGCTGTTTAAGATCGAGATTTTCAATAGGAATAACGTTGTTTGGTGTTTTAAGAGATGAGTTTTTTTCAATCTCTCGTATATACTCTCGGTATCCGCCTTTAAAGTTAAGCCCCGATGTTATTGAGTCAAGCGCGACTGTGTGTTTGACGTTGGAAGACTTCTTTAAGATCTTAGCGAAACTCATTATGTCCGCTTTGTTTACAAAAACTTTTTTCATGATAATTGGTACTAAATTTTTTAGTTTTCACCTTGTGCTTTTCGCTTTGATTAGGCGTCAAGGCTCACCTGTTTAAAAGTTACTTAACATTAAATCTGAATGTAAGGGAGAGGTTTATTTTGTTGTAATGCCACAATATTGACATTTAACTCGGTCATGTTAGTCTGTTAGTTCAAAGTATCCTTTTAAAGGTGGTATTTATTATGTTCTCTAAAGTTGGAAGTTCGTGTTTCTCACTCGTCGTTCAGTCTGGATTGTCCGCTCTTGACCTTAGTCAGGAAGAGGTCGGCTATCTAAGAACCAAAGAATTAGAAAACGAGAATTACAACACGACAGTTTTGGGTTTCTATGTGCATGAACAATGTGTAGTCGATTCCTTGACCAAAAAATACACTGTTCTGAACATTGAAAATGTTGATGGTGGATATTTCTTGCTGTTAGGCGCATATAACCGTTCTAAGAGCTCAACTTATCATGAAGATCCGAAAGACAAAGGTCATAACTCATTGGTTCGTTTGAATAATGAAGCGAAAGATCTTTTGGATAGACAGAGAAACTGTCCTAGTTCTGTTGATAGTTATGAGTTTGCCCGTTGTTTAAGTCGTTACGTCAACAGGTACGGAAAGGTAGAAGAAACTGCGAGTAGTAAGCGTTTTATTGAAGAGTATGATTTTATGCTTTCATTGGTTTCATATTCGCTAATCTCAACAGCTTCTTTGCACAATGTAAGATCCTTGCATTCATCAATCCATCGACGGATCGCAGCTCTTCCAGAGGGTTATGATAAAGTCCAACTTAAGAAGGATTTCGATGAACTTTATTCGCTGTTGGAGTTTTCATGGGAGCTCAAGCCTAGTGAATTTTCATCTTATCCTCAAGAAGGCAATGAAGTGTCTAAGGCTGTTCATGGTTTTGCTGAAAGGGTTACACATAAAAATGTTGTTATTAGTGATAATCTGACTCGCGATGCACAGATTAACCCACTCCGTACCAATCACAACAAGTTAACTTATTGCTTTCAAATCCTATTTGATAACGCCGTCTACTGGGCGAAAGACCGCGTGGGTATTGAATTGATTGATGTCGACGATGGTGTTTATAACAAAGCTCTTATTGTTAGCAATGATGGCGAAGAGATTTCTGAGTCTGATATTGGAAAATTATTCACTAAAACAGAATCGAAGCGATTGTTTGGGGGAAGTGGAGTTGGTTTGTTTATCGCGAAACTCCTTTCCAAGCAAGGTGGGTTTGAAGTTTTCTACGACAAAAACAAAGAATATGGTGACACAACATCTTTTGTAATTCGTTGGAGATCACGTTAATCCTAATATTTGCGAGAGTCATCGACTTTTCGGTTCGCTTTTGTTTAGTGATAGAGGCTCAATGCTAGACTCGTCGTGTTGTTTACAAATGGAGATTAACGTGAAAAACACGATTGAATTTAGCCCAGATTTGAGTCGTTTTAGTGTCAATCAGTCGGTTGATATTAATCGTCTTGAGGCTGACTTTAGCTCATCAGAGTCAGCTCAAGATGAGGGGTCTTTTTGGGATTTGTTTAGTCCGGCTGAGAAAGTTGTAATCCATTCGCGCTGCAAAGAAAATAACCAAATCACGGATAAGAGCAAGTTTTCACATGCTGATTTTTATTTTAAGGGCTTTGTTGAGCCATTGCGACTCGGGGGCAAGCCTTTTGATGGGCTCCGTCTCTCCGATAAGCCTGACCCTGAACTGATTGGTGCTTATTTTTCTGAACTTGAGGTAGCAGAAAAGTTCGGCATTAATGCTTATCTCGGGCTAAGCAAATTGATAACGAAAGAAGACTGCAATTCCATTGATATAATTGAGTTTATTGAGATTGATGTAGATAAAAAGTCTCTTCTTGTTAAAAGGCAAGATTCCATAAATAGTGAGACTTTAAGTGTCTTGTTAAAAGAGCTTCATAACAAAGTTATGTCTGATAATGGTGACGGCTTGGTTATGGATTTTGCGTCTACGTTTGTCGGTGGAATGCTTATGGATGTGAGCCCTAAATCCGTCCTTGTTTCAGACGAATATGATTTACTGGGCTACTCCGATTTTGAGCTTGTGGAGTGGACAGAGACTAAATTGAACGGTTCTATAATGGATGTTCTTGGAAGGCCAGTGATAGATATGGCTGACGAAGACGGCAAGTGTCCCACTCAGTACAATAGGTTTTTTCAGTATTCACAAGACCTGATAAAGAAATTGGACTTTGTTCCCTTACCTTTGAATAAGTCCGACAATGGCATGTCTGTTGACTCTATTGAAGAACTTCTAATTACTCCTGCTGGAGCGATACTTGCTGGCGAAGTCTTTTTTTTGTTAACTGATGTGCTAAGAGCCAAAATGCTTAATCTGGGTGATCTGATAAAACTTCATCACGACCTAAAACCTTCATCCTCTGTCACATTTCATTAAAAACATCCGCCAGCATCAGAGATTCACTAGAGGGCGGCTTTCTTGTTGACACCTAACTGGAACATGGTAATATTAGACCTGTCCAACGGTGCAGATGAAATAAGCTGTTGCTGGGACAGGGCGATAGCCTGCCGCTCTCATTTTATGGCGAAAATGAAATACACATTTCAAAAACTAAATAAACACGAGTCTCCTTTGTTGGTGTCTTGTGGTAACGAGAGCAACTACAAATGAATAGGCACATATACAAATATAGGATTGACCATGTTTACCTCTAAACGACAATACAAGACGTTAACTTCTCTTATCTCTAGAGCTTTTGATACAAAGCTTGAAAAAACTCGTCATAAAATTGCTAAGGAGGCAGGCTTTAAGAATGCAAACGCTTTTGAGGCAACCATCCCTGAAGTTGTGTCAGCGACAGAAAAAGCCGAGCTAATGGTATGTGTCGACGATTTGGGAATGAAGTATCTACTCTCCGAAACAGAGTATGAGCACACTCTTTCAATTGAGGGTAATATTCCAACAGTATATCGCATTACCTGTAACCGAGTGGTATCACTAATCCTTCAAGGCTTCACCGTCAATTCAGAGGCACTGTTAACTCAGAAAATGACACTTGGTGACTTTGAAGCGACCGATTATTACGAGAACTTTGAGTCCAAGAAAATATTCATTCTCTCTTCTTCGGATTTTGAGTCTTACGGTATGAAAATGTACTTTGCTACTTTCATGCAAAGGGTTAAGCCTGAAAACATTATCACAGATTTAGAGTTTCTTGAGAGAAATCCTGATCTGGTTCGCGATCTACTGGAGTCAGGATCTTTATATCAGTACAACTTCCTATGTGAGAACTCAGGGTTAATCGAGTCACTTGGTTTACAGGACTCACTCGTTAACCGTTATCTGGATCAAATTAGTCTTTTGTGTGACGACGATATTAGCGACTGGCACCTATGTTGTGAGATGACCGACCTGTTGCCGAGTTACTCTGAAGTAGTCGCTTGGAGGTTGGAATCAGATCGTCAAAAAGCTCTTTCGTTGTTAAAAACTCCTCCGGTAGAGTTTGTTGCATCTTTATCTGTTCTGAGTGGCAACATTCCCAACACGGCGTTTATTTCAAAACTCCTTTCAAAGAACCTAGTGTTGAATACAGCTTCAGAGGAAATCAACTCATGGCTTGAGTCTTGTAAAGTATACAGATTGGACAATAAGAATAGCTACGTGCGTACAGAGTTAGAAGAAGCAGTTATTCGACATGGCGCTTTCGGAGTGGATGTCGTTGCTCTTTGTATCTCGGAAAGGCTACGTTTTTCGGATACGGTGGACTTTTATTTAAATTTCATTGAAACACTGAGTAATCTAGACATCTCTCTTGATTCGGAGTTCGTAAAAGAGGCACTAAGTACTTTTCCCGAAGAGAGCATCTTTAATAATGGTGTGATCGGTTCTTTTCGCGGCGTCGAGAAGCATTCTGACATGTATATGTACAATCAGTCGCTGTTAGCAAATGGAGTATTATGGTTGGCTTACAGTGCAGTGCAGGATGAATATCCACACATTTGCAAAGAGTTAGTGCAGAAGGTGTTTTCCGCTTTACCAAGTGAACTATTGGCCGAGCCTGTGAATTTCAAAGTTCATCTAAGTGACCCATGGGGGTTTGCCGAGCAATCTACAGTGCAGGATATTCTCAAACTGGCACTCAAAAATAGCAACTAAGTAAGCATCATCTATGTAAGGAGCACCTCATCACGAGTGTGCTCCTTTTGCTATTAATGGTCACGACATGCAATTCCTATTTAATTGCCCGAGTTGTTAGTAATAAATTGACATTGATTTCGAACATGGTACTATTACCCCCGTTCTTATAACACAGGATGGAATAAGCCTTGTTAGAACAATAGGTAAAAACCCTAGCCGCCCTCATTTTGGCAAAGTTCTGAATTAAATAATTAAACTCTAAGCGCACTATCTGTATGTGTCTTAGTGGTAACGAGGGCAACTGCAATTAGACACAATTATAGGAGTTCGCATGACTGTATTCTCATCTACAGCAGATCTTAACGCTGTTTCAAAACTAGTTTCTTCAATTTACCGTTCTAATCTATCAACTGTACGTCACAAGATTGCGGTTGAGTCTGGATACAAAAACGATAACGCTCACGTAAACGCAATCAAAAAGGCGAATCTAAAAGATAGCTTGCCTAAAAAGGAACTTCTGAATGGAGATCGAATCCCTCTAAGTTTGCTTTCAAAAGATTCAAATATGGACTGGGTTCCTCCACATGGAATCAAGACCTATGGGGATGCTTACTATAACTTAAGCTGTCCTATCGGGATTAAGCTTGTTTTTGACGGTTATGAGTTCACTGACGAACGGCTGTTGACTTCTTTGTGGAAGATCTCTGAATCTGATGAAGATACCGACTATTCTGATTTCTACACTTATGAGCAATTTTCCATTGAGCCTTGCGCAGGAGATGTGGACGATTTTGATGTCTTCTTCTTTGCTACTTTATGCCAAAGAATCGACCCATATCGTTTTATTGATGATCTAGATTTTCTAGAGAATAATCCTGAACTAACAAAAGACCTTATTCAAAAGGGTTCTCTTCCTCAGTACAACTTTTTGACTGAGCATCCTTCGTTGATTGAAAAACTTGGGCTGCAAGAGCTCATGGCGAAACGCTACTATGATTACATCAGGTTGTTCACATATGAAGAGATCGGCTCTCTTTGTGACTTTCCGATTCTACATCTATCTTCCGATGCCGTGTACGAAAGCACTGGATACGCTTTAACTCTACTTGAAACACCAAAACCTGAGTGGTTCACTCCTAGCGTATGGGAAATGATTGAGTATTACGGGAAGGACTCTTTTGAAATTGAGATCCTTGACGGTTTTTGTGGTGCATATGATGGAACCGAGCTTGCCGCAAATCTGCCTTATGTTGTGAAGTCACAGACTGTTGAAGGACGCAATTTTAATTACTCCTTGGAACAGGCAGCTTACCTACGTCATACACAATTCTTTGTTGAGGTCGCTGCTTACAACGCCTTGAATGGAGGTGAGTTCTTAGAGGGTGAGCAGTCACCGTATACACTTTCTTTGTTACTATCTGAGCGACCGTTAGATCTGTCTTCTGACATTATTAATAAGTTTCTTGCTACCACTCATTCATTTGATGGTCGTGCATTCCCTATTGGGGTGGCGGTAACGTGTGGACAACTGGTTGTGTCTAACTCAGATGTTGCTGATGAGAACATGTACGAAACAATGCATTTTGATATGTGCTTTCTAGGTCAGCTAATTATTAGTCAATGTGCACGATTAACTCGGATGTACGCATCCGCAAAAGATGAAGGTAAAAAAGAGCTGCCAAGAGCAATTCTAAAAGACTTGTTTCATCGATTGTCGAGTAAGCAACTTGAGACTCTTATTGACCTAAGTGCTATTGGTCTAAGCGATGAATACTCACTATATAAAGAAAAAAACGCTAGAGATTGGTTAAGAGCTGCCCTAAAGAAAATGGAAGAGATTGGTTAGTACTGGTTTCTAATATTGGCACAGTCACGATAAGTTATGATTGTGCCTGTTTTAATCTAAACGTAATTATATGAATAAAAAAGGTGATCATGAGTTTCACAGATGAACAGATTTACAAAGAGGCTCTTAAAAGACTGGTTAATGGTTGCAAAAACATTGAATCTGGCAGACTGGTAATAGCCACTTGTGCTCACTCTGCGGTTGATTCGATATACATGTCAGTCGAAAGTGGGGAAGAAACGGTGACGGTTTCTTTTGTCTGCAACGGTGAGGGTATGCTGGCTGTTATTAACTTGAATAATCCAAACAAGGTTGAGCTCATGTACGAAGAAGAACATGAGTTTGCGGGTTTTCTTACGATACGTGGTTTTTTTGAGTTGTTGAGCTCAATCCCCAATATACATGCTCATATCGATAATAGTGAAAGACCAGTAACTGCAATGGGTTTGCAAATAGCACGTGAATACATCAACACACATTAGGTTCATTTCAATTGAGTCTTGGTGCTGGTGGATGTTGAGTTCAGCGAAGTTAGTTTTTATCATCCACATAAAAGCATCTGATGAATTCAAAATATCGTAGCTACATCAACAACCTAACCTGTAAAAAAATTGTTTGTGGAACCTATAGGTGCCACCGACAATACTTCCCTAAATCCCTTCCATTTCTAGAAAAAGAAATTGAGTGGCATGTTCCACTAAAGATGTTTAAGCAAGGGTTGCTCGTTGTTGGTGACCCTTCAAGGAAGACAAGACGTCAGTTTACAAACAACTATGTGAAATCTTTAATTACCAATGATGTAAAGGTCATTTACATTACTGATCAGAATTTAAGAGGTTATCAGGGGCACTTAGAGCCTCTGAGAGGCTTGTTTGATGTTAAAGATGGTCTATGCAAAAAGGATGTTGAGTTTTGTTCTTTGACTGCTGATTGCAATTCAAAATTGTTTGAATCTGACGTCAGGCTGCAAATCTTTCAACCGGAATGGGAAGTCGCAACAAAAGGTGTTGTCGATACTCACTACAACTCAAGCCTTATATGCTTATTGAACGCGATTGCTGAAGCCGACCTGAGCTCTTTCAGTTTAGGCACGAGGACTCAAGAGGTTGTAGTTGTGCTGAATGAAGGATATTGCGTTGATAAATCGAATTCAGGTGAATTGGAGAAGGCTATATGCTGGTTGAGAGGAAAAGGTGTTGGCGTCGTCATCTCATGTAACAACTCATCGAGGTTTAAAGGTGTTTTAGGATCGTTTGGTCACTACATCTTTACTGGCTTGCTTGACCCATCAGAGGAAATTGAATTGCATGACTTCTTTCATGTCGAATCTGTAACGGATGATAATTCCTTGCACTCACCACGTGTTAATGTTCGCGATTTGATGTCGCATAGAGGCAATGAATGCCATCACATTGTAAGAGGCGTGAATGGTGAAGATTGTTTCCTTTGTGTTGCCAATTTCAAATCTGAATAAGTGAAGAGCCGCTTGGGTGTTTCTTGTTATTGTTTCCAGAGTTCTGGAAACTAAATGACATTATCGCTATTGAGACAAAATTTTTTCGTTAGGTTTTCAACTGGTGGCATATTTCTTATCTTTTAAAGAAACGATATGAAATCAAACTTTCTTAAAATTACCATCGTACTTGGTTTGTCTTCGCTGATGTACGGGTGTGGCTCTGATGAAGCTACTAGCAGCAATGCTCTTCCAAAATTCCAACAAACTCAAATTGACTCATTCAACAAGGTCAGCGCCCAATTCGAGAACGTAGACAAGGTCGGGATTCCTGAAGAAGGACGTAAAATTGCGGCTAGCTTCAATGATAACTATGGCAACGCCGCCTCCCATTTTGATAAAAACCTTCTAGAAGTAAAATCAGGTATCAGTGCGAATATCTCTGAACTCAAGGGGCAGCATGAGAATGATGAGGCTCTATATGAGGAGAAATGTAAAGTAGGGCAAAGTTGGACAGATGACGCCTGTAATAACCTTGGTGAAGGGGTTGTTGAACTTTCTAACTTAATCAAAAAGCGTGAGTCTGACTTGAAAAACATGGAGGGCAAGATCGGGGCAGAGAAGAAGAATGCCTTGAGTAAAATCTATGTTGATCACATCAATAAATTCAAAACACTGGCATCAAAGAACAATATTGATATTGATTTCGGAGAATAAACACAATAACGTTAATTAGGTTTTTAATGGCTCCAATGGTGGAGCCGTTTTTTTTGGAGGAATTTTGAGACTAAAATACTTGAGACTTCGGACGCCTGATAAAATGGTCTCATTTGCTCGACTTTTGCAAGGTGAGTCTTCATATCTCGACAAATTAATCGCTGGATTCCGAAATGTTGGTTCGATGCATGAGTTTGCTGAGAGGCATCCGGTGTTTGAGCATGAATTTCCAGTTAGAGATGGTTACTTTGTTTTTGGGCAGTCTGCGTGGTTTTGCTATAACGGCGTTAGTTACGTGCTCAGTTCGGATGAGAGAAACCGTGTTTTGGTTCAAATTGAAAAATTAGAGTCGGTTTATACCGTAGGCTCATCACTAAAAATCAATTTGCTCTATAACTCAGAGCTTTCTGTTTTTGGTAACGTTAGCGACAGGACGAAGCGGAAAAAAGAAGCCTTACTGCTTTTAAAAGAAGATGGGCTTTCAGGAAGGCGACCCACTTTATTACTCAGACTTCGGGTGGGTGTCAGGAAGGTTCGTTATAAGGATTGAAACTTCTTGCTTTGTGATAATTGTGGCATTGTAGGTGAAGTTGATGGAGTTAAACTGGCTTGTGATTGATTGCATAAAGTTCCGTATAAAAACCCATCATTCAATGTGATAATGACTAATAATTCTTGATAATTGCAAGCCACTATAGAAAAATATGTGGCATTATTGCTAAAGAGAAAAATGTCATGTTCCATGCAGGTCTGCGAAAAATATTCGCCATCAATTCTTATATTAAGAAAGCGCTACTCTCAGAATTAGAGGTTGATGCCGCTACTCAAATAACTGGTGTAAACGGCATCGGCAAAACTACTCTTCTTCGTCTGATACCAATTTTCTATGGCGCAGAGGGACGACTTGTAAGTCGAAAGACTAATGTCAATCAGAGCTTTAATGACTTTTACTTACCGCGTGCTGATAGTTACATTGGTTTTGAGTTTGCTTCAGCTCGTGGTGAAATCAATCATGTAGTACTTCATCGCCATCCTACTAGCGGCCAACTGGTTTACCGCTTCATCAAAGGCTCGTTCGATAGCAGTATCTTTATCAAACATGACCTCTCTGGCAAGGCACGAGCTATACCAAGCTCTCAGCTTACTGCTGTCCTACAGGATTCAAACGTTAAGTTTGAGCGTGCTGTTACGAGCGTCAAAAAGTACCGTTCAATCATCCAGCACGTGAACCCTTCGTCATTTGAAAGTGAGTTTCTTGCGTATTCTTTGTGTAGCGGTCGCAACGATATCAAACACATTGAGAAAATCACTGCTGCTCTAATTCAAGGCTCCTTTAGCATGTCTGACGCAAAAAGCCTGTTTATTGAGATTTTAGATCGTGAGGACGCAGATTTAAGATTTGGTCTAGAGGCTTCTCAAGTTGAACGTTGGTGCAACGACTACCGTGGTCTTGGTAATTTCTTGGATAAGAGAGATATGTTCTCAAAGGCTGTTCAGAATAACCAGATGATTCAAGAGATTGCAGAAACACTTTGCCAGACTCTTCATATTTTTGGTGAAGAGGAGAAGCTGAAAAGTGAACAACTTAAGTCAATCCAATCTGAAATTAAAGAACTCGCATCTTTAAGTGCAGATAAACTTGAGACGATCGCCTCTCAACTACTAGTTCATGATTCGGAACATGCGACTGCTTTGGAAAAGGTTCGTGTTGTAAGCTATGCGATCGATAACGCTGAAGAGAAGTTGCTGAGTTATGAAGATGAAGGGATGCATGAGTTAAGTGTTCAACTTGATTTCTTGCCTGAAAAACGAAAGCAACTTGAGCTAAATGAGGCTAGACACTCTGATTTACAGAAAAAAGTTAGCAATGTGGAGTCTCAGTACGATAAGGACGTTTCGGTTGCCCAAGCAAACTACAATGAGCAACTACAAGGGATTCAAAATCAGATCGCTAGCTTAAAGCTTAGTGAGCAAACGGGCATTAATGAAGTTAATGAAACCTTGCGTTCAAAGAAATTGACACTAGATAGCGGATTCCGCTCAGCGTTTGGTGAGATTGTAGAGCGCGAAAGTGAAGACTCAAAAACTCTAGCTGTTTTGAATCAACAACTTTTGACCGTTAACGCTCCAGAGAAAATGCTCAAAGAGCGCTCAGAACTTGAGCGAACAATTGCACGTGAGCAAGATGCATTATCTAGTCAAAGACTAGAGCACAAGGAAAAAGAGAACGAACTTTTTAGGGCTCGAACTGAACGCAATAACGAGCTTGATAAGGTTGCATCTTTAAGCTCGACGATAGAAGCAACTCTAAATGAACTTGGTAAAGTTCAACTCAGATTAGATCCTAAAACTGGGACGCTTTATTCGTTTTTAGAGGAAATGATGCCAGAATGGCGTTCATCTCCATTAGGTAAACTACTTCCAGAATCAATCCTCATGAGTGATAAGCTTTCGCCTGAACTTGAAATGGCAGGTGGTGACCTCATTTACGGGTTAAAGCTTGATGTAACGTCTCTTCCTGAGTGTTCAGTGACCAATGATAGTGACAATGAGAAGCTTTTAGAGCTTATTGCACAGCTCGACTCATTGAATGAACAAAAGGGTCAGTTAAGCTCAAAGATTGAAAAGCTAAACTCACTAATCCCAAGTCTTGAGCGTGAGATTTCAACTCTTGAGGGTGAAATTGAAATTATTTCTGCTCGTCTAAATCAAGCTAAAGATAACTTCGAAAACAAAGTCGTAGCAATTTCTCGTGAAAGAGAAAATGCGAAGAAATCTCTGGAGACTGAGGTTAAATCAGTATCAAGTCGCTTATCATCTCTTGCTCAAGAGAAGTTAGCACTAACTACTAGTCATGATGAGTCTGTTTCCAATATCGAGAGCGCAGCTCTTGAAGACAAGATGAATCTATCTACCGCTACGGAAGCTAAGATTAACGCCCTTGATACGCAAAAGCTTGAACTGACAAGTTGTTTTGACCAGACCCTTACTGCATTGAAGTTGGAAAAGGAGCAAAGACTTAGTGAGCAAGGTGTTTCACGTGAGGTCTACGCAAAGTATGAGTCTCTTATCTCTGAGTTAAAAGTTGATATTGATAAGATTCAAGAAAAAGAGAAAGAGATTCTTCGCTATCGTGAATGGCTAAAGGAGTACCACACACTTCAGCCTTCGCGTCGCAAGGAAAAGGCCGATCTGAACTCACAACTGAGTCAATTAACGAGTGCTATCTCCAAGCTAAAGCATGAAAGAGAAAAGATTGAGAGCACCAAGAAGCAACAGACTAAACAACTTGAGTCTGAGAAGGCTCGTTTGACTGACCATTTAGAAAAGATCTCTTTCTTAACTGCTCGTATTGCAAACAACCAAGAGTTACACAGCAAGCCTGCATCTGAAAGTATCGGATACCAAGGTGATTTACTGACCTTGTTGAATCAAGCGGAGTCTTCACTAAAAGATTACGCTGACAGAAAGGTGGTGCGCTCAAAGGATGTGCGTGAACTTGAAGAAGTTACTCGAAGTCTAGGTGAGGGTGAACTACTTGCTCTTTGGAGAGATACGTCCTCGCAAAGAAGTGGCAACTCAGATGGTGAGCACATTCAGGTTCTAGATGAGATAATTACAAACATCATTCCTCAAATTACTGCAATGACAATTGCTAGTGCCACAAATATGGGCAGTATGCTCGTTAACTTCAAAGATGCTTTGTTGGACTTTGACAAGGAGATTAAAGGGCTAGGTCGCAAGATCTCAGAGCAGGTGCGTCAAATTAACAATTTCACAATGGTTGAAAGTATTGACATAAACGTTGCTAGCACACTTAGCAAAATCAGTGGGTGGGGTGATATAAACGATTTCGCTGCAATCTTTGCTGAGTGGGACAGAAGCGGCGCTAATACATTACCTTCGAAAGAGTTCTTCTCTGCACTAAAACTAGTAGCAACTCACATCACTGAAGATAAACTCAAAAAGCCAGCGGAACTCTTCGATATTAAGTTTGAAGTCGTTGAGAATGGCAAGAGAAAGGTTGCAGTCACAGACAATGACATGAAGATTCTGTCAAGTAATGGCACCAACCTTCTGATTCAATCACTGCTCTATGTTTCGATGCTGTCAAATCAGCGTGGTTCAAGTTATTTGTCAATCACCTTTCCTACAGATGAGATTGGCAAGCTAACAGCCGAAAACCAAATTGTGCTCATGAAGCTACTTGAGGCAAACAACTTTAAGATTGTTGCAGCTCTACCTGATCCGAAAGGGCAAACTATGAGCTTGTTTAAGCACTTGTACCACATTACGCCAAAAGGTGTGATTACAAACAAGAAAAACCCTTCAAAACTTGAGCTTGCGAAGGAAAAGAAGCGTTTAGCTAAGGAACATGAGGAAAGCAAATGATTACTGCACGAGTAACAGAGTCACTTTTAAGCCAAAAGTTTATCTGCCCACATTCAGATCGTGAGGGTTATGTTGCCCTCAACGATGAAAAGAATCGAATTAAGATTGCATCAACTCTAAGTGATCTTAATCGCGTGCTTAAACAAACAAGCCGTGGTGGTGCGTATTATGCAGCTTACAAGAGCGTGAACGGGTCTAACAAGGCAACTTTGCGTAGAACGCTACAAGATTGCCATGAGTTGATTAGACCTGTTGTAGGGTTCATTGCGCTCGTTTCTGAAGCTCAACAGGCGGATTCAGTGTTGGGTTCAGGTGCAATTCTTACTCAAGAAAAAGTAATAACGCAGATCAACTCTAGTCAATCGCTACAAGGTCGTCTCGATAAGGTGTGTCGACTGCCAAAAGTAAAACAAAGAAAACACTTAGAGACTACGCAGGAAAAGGTAGAGCAGGTCTTTGAATTCTTGAAGAGAAACAGCCTTGTTGCTTTATCAAATAAGGAGCGTGGAGAGTTCACGGTTACAGGTAAAATGGACTTTATGTATGAACTAATAGAGTACATTGATAATCGCGAAAACATTGTAGAGCAGATGGCTGAGCAGAAAGATGCCCAGCAGGAGTTGGGAGTTTGAGTGGATTTAGTAAACACGGTGGCGTCGAGCACCTTCTTAAACTTTTAGACTCAGGCAAGGATGTTTTAGTCAAGGCGTACGTCGAAGGTACAGTTACTGAGGACTTCAACAATGCTGGCCGCATTGCAAAGCTATGTGAGGGTCGAGCGCTTATTCGAACAGCACGTGGCTACCGCGTGCATCCAAAGCTAGAAGGCTTTTTCAATTATTTTTTAGAGACTGAAGCATCTCAGTATTTAAACACTCAACACGCTGAACGAATTCCTGAGATTAGTGAGTTGTGTGACCGATACCTTGAGTTGAAACTTAAGGGGTCGAATAAGAAGCTACAGGACGACACCTTTGATCTGCTTGAAGCTGTAGTATACGAATTAATCATGGACTTGACCGAGTCATGTCGTCGACTAAGGGCGCGTGTTGAAGATGACTTTGGTTACGGCAAAACCTTGCATCAAAAACGGCTTGAAAATGAAAAGGCTGTTTTACAAGCGGAGCGGCTCGTAAAAGGTCTTAAGTCATTCTCCTTTAGATTGCTAGCTGAGTTTGCTAGTGATTGCACAGAGATTAACTCGTTGCTTTGCGGGGAGCTTTATACTGCCATTAGGCGCTGTCAGGCAGACTTAGAAGTTACAATGGAGCGACTTCGAGCTCTCATGCTCAAATATCGAGAGCGTGAAAAAGACCGAGATTTGATCTCGTCGTTCGATAAGTTCTTAGATCAAGAGCACGAATGGGTTGTGGACTTAGACTCTTACTTCCCAGATGAAAAAGACCTTGAAGAGCAAGCTTTATTACAGAAATTCCATGTAGCAGAAGGGCTCGAATTAGCTTCTTGTCCAGACATAGATGACTGCGATCAAGATGATGACCTGACTTCAATTACTGAGGCGATGCTAACCTCTTCAAATTCAGAACGAGAGGTTAAGGAGTTGAAGATTTCTGAAGCCTTGGAGTTTTCAGAAGAAGTAGATGAACGTGAGGTTGAACTTGAGGAGATTGAAAGTCACTGTGATAACTTGTTCACTAAGGTCTTTGAAACTGAGTCCAGTATGTCAGCTGTCGACTACTACAACTCTATCGAGTCTTTGAATTCAGACATGCCACTACAATGTGATTTGGATGTTTGGTTATTCGGTGTAATGAGCTTTTATGGAGCTATGACTTCCGAAAATAAAGAGACCTTTATCTGTGAAGGGGTTGGTGAACGCACCTACAAACCTGATGGTTTCACAGAGTCGTACGGGAACACACATATAGAAGATGTGATTATTGAGTATGTAGAGTGATAGATTCAGAAAAGTTAACCAACAAAGATCTTAACTGGCTGTTTTCTCTGAAATTGTCAATAGCAAAGGACTACACATCGACCCGACGCAGTGGAATAGCCAAATATCTTAATGAAGAGTTTGGTGTTGGGTTTGTGAAAGGTGGCTATATTCACCTGAGTAGAGATGACAGAATTAAAGTGAGAGGGCTTTTAAAGCGTTCTTTAGGGTTTGATATCTATCGAGACCCTATGCCTAAAAGTAGAATCGAGACAGCCAAGATCGTCTCGAACGAAAAGCTTTGCACAAAGCCTGTTCGCAACAAGTTAATCTCACTATCGTCTCAAAGCGGTGTGATAAAAGTAAACGGTGAAGAGTTTAAGCTTTTCTCTGGGGGCTACATGACACTTCCGATGACGGAATTAACTTCAATTGAGCATAGCTCAGTCGTGGTTGTTGAAAACTTCGAGGCATTCATCGCATCTGCAAATGTTGAGTTTGATTTGGACGACCCTCTAATTCTCTACCGTGGGGATAGTATGGGGGCTGTTGTTTCGAGTGATATACGTGATGTGTTAGGGGTCGACTTTATTTACGGTTGGTTTGATTATGATTTTGCGGGTATTTCGCTCGCGAAAAGTATGAAGTGTGATGCCATCTTTCTTCCAGAGGTGTCGGATTTAGAACTACTGAAATATGGGCGCGAATCTCTCTACGAAAAGCAGCAAAAGTACCTTAAGGGCATTGAAGGCTGTATTGAGCATGAGAAGTTAGAACCATTGGTGAGAAATAAGGTTGGGCTAACTCAGGAAGCAATAATCGCCCATGAAATTAAGATGGAGAGCTATTCGATAATTGGTTGCCGACAAAATTGATCTTTAGCTATAATGCCACAAATTGTCTTTATTGATGAACGTAAAGAAATTGTTCATTAAATAGTTTTTAAGGAGATTTTGGCGATGGCAGCTCAAAAAGTAGTCCGCAAGTACGTTAGGTTTACAGAGTGGAACGATCATGAAGGTGAGCGTTGGCACCGTTTCATAGATATGAATGACCCAAACCTACCAGTGCTAGAAAGCATAGTGAATTCTCTATCTGGGGAAGAAGATTGCCCTTACAAGTTCAAGAGAGACGAGAGTGGGGAACTTGCTCTTTATTCTGAAGAGTCGGTCAACATGATTATTGAATCGTTCGATGATGACTGCGGTTACATGGATGCGTATGACCGCGCTGAGGTTAAAGAAGACCTTCAAGATAAAGTCCCTTCAGGCAAAGATTCTTTTGAGTTCTTTGACTCTCAGATCTACAAAATGCAGTGGGCTAAATAAGCCACTACCAAACTAATTAGCGTTTCCACAGGGAACGCTTTTTTTACGCCTAAATCATGCGATCTGGGTGAGCGGTAGTGTCTTAGATCGTGTGGTTTAAGTGCGTCAAGCATAGGAAACCACAGATGAATCCAAACTTTAAGTACTACTCAGAGAACTCGGAAAAATTAAACCAACAATACAATTCAGTAACTTTTGAAAACGTGCACAGCCAGTGGATGGAATATTGGCCTAAGGCAACCAACGAAAACAAAGTTATTCATGTACTTGATGTAGGCGCTGGTACTGGTAGAGATGCAGCATGGTATGCCTCGGCTGGTTGTAAAGTTACAGCTGTAGAGCCCGTAAAAGAGATGTTGGAGCATGGTTGCTTGAACACTGAGGGTCTTGATGTTGATTGGGTATGTAGCTCCCTTCCGGACTTGAATGGCGTGCCAAAGTCAGCTGGTGGGTATAACTTCGTTGTATTGTCAGCTGTTTGGATGCATCTGAACAAAAGTGAGAGACGATGTTCACTGAAAGTCATTAGTGAGTTACTGACCGAAGGAGGGTTGTTGATTGTCTCTCTACGTCATGGAGGATTTGATGACGGTAGAGTGTCTTACGATTTATCGGTTGAAGAACTTGAAGAGCTTTGTTCTGAGGTTGGGTTGATTGCAAAGGTGTCCACTAGCGCCGAAGATCGGCTAGGGCGAGGGGGTGTTTTCTGGGAAACGGTTGTTATAGAAAAGGCAGGGAGTGTTCAAAAAGCGTTCTAATTTGGCTTAACTGTACATAATGGTACTTTTGATACGTTGAGAAAGGATCTCAAATAAACAAAATAAAACAGTTTTTGACTACAAATTGAACATTTTGCCTTGCGGTATGAATTCGCCACTTTGTGGGGGATTTCGGTTTGGTATCATTGGGAAGAATAGCGGTGCCTATTTCTTGAACTAGAAGTGGGTTAAATTGGTTTTAGATTCAATATTAACAAGTTAGAAAAAGCACCAAGCAAGGTAAAACATCGGCATCTATGTGGAGAAAAGTTAATAGCAAATGGAGCTAGTGGCTAGGACTTTTCTTCACATAGAAACCTTCCATTTCGCAACTTAGCTCTTTATATGCTGAAGATTTAATCTATTTATGATTTCATCAAAGCTTAAGTTCTCACCTGACATATCGGTCTCGAAAAGTACCTTATCAAAAATGAAGATTCCATTTTTACTCTGGTCATCACTTCGGGTGATTAATCCATCACTTCGTATGGTTAGCATTGGCATTTCAAGCAAGGTGTGGTGTTTATGGGTCTCGTCGTTGCCAACAAATACAAGTCTGTTAACTTTTCGCACAAGCTTTTCAAAATCGACACCTTTGAAATTTCCGCCTTTTTCAGGTTTTGATTTTGAATACTTATGCGTTACAAAACACGCCAGAGCCGTTTTTGGCTTAAATCGTTTTACAGCTTCGTTCCCATCAACCCTTAGAACATTGCTACCGTATCTTACGAGTTGGTTTCCGGAGTTTTGAAGCTCTTCCATTAAGACTTTATTGTGCTTTTCAACCCTAAAATCAGGGTGTTGCATATAGTTGTCAGTGGCCTTTATACCTAATTCTTTTGCAATAATCCCATTACCAGAACCAATTTCTATAGTTTTGGTAAGATCTGGAATTAGTTTCCTTAAATCCTCCATCAACTCGATAGTCGGTAGAACATAAATTCCACTTATTTGCATACATATTTTTACATCGCGTAACGAAAAGCGTGACAAAAGGTCTACATGGTCAACGATTCGAGGTAAACCATTTTCATCAACAATGTACGGAAGTACGTTTTTTCTGACCAAGTTTACTTCTTCTTCGTCAACGACTGAGAGTCCCGATAAGCCCTGAGTGGCTAGTCTATTTAAGATTAATTTGTTCATAGCGGAAATAGTTAAAAAGGAAAATAAGGTGGTAATTTTACATGCTGACCACCGTGGATGCCACTCCACGATGATCTCATTTTTCTTTTAATGAGCTAGATATGATTCTTTGCTAGCTTCTTGCCTCTTTTGATTCGGCTATCAGGGAGGTCAATTCCCGTTATAGAGCATAGCTGGTTTAGCGCTTTGGTCTCAGATAGATTGTTAATTATCTGGTATAGTCCGAAGAGGGTATCTTGATAATCTTTGACTTTTGTGTGAATAGATTTGTTATTTAGGTAATCTGTTAATGCTGTTTTTCTATATAGAGACAATGCATGTTCGACGTACTTAGCAAGATCTTTTGTGGTTTGAATTTTACCACCCGATGGAATTATTTTTGCTGGGTTCCCTAATCCATAACCCGCTGAAATACTTTCAGGGTTTGAACGAATGATTCTTCCCATCATCATATATTTATTATAAATAGACTCTCTATCATCTAGATTTACATTCAAAAGTTTTATTTCTTTGGTGTTACTTATAGACTCAATGTTATTAAAAGAATGAAATAATAAATTTATCGTATCTTCTATTGATGGGATGAAATCTATTCCAAAATGATAACCCCAAAGTGATGAACTTGGTAAAATACTTTTTAACTCTTCTATTTCCTTTTCAAATTCGAAATAAAAATCAATGAACTCCTGATTGTATGTGTTTTTGATGGTATTTCTATTTGATGAAGCAGCATAGTTTAGCGATACCGATATCATATTGATCGATGAATCATCTTCCTCTTTCATTGCTAAATAACGATTCACAGCTTTGTTGTATAATGTTTCTAGTTTATTAAAGAATTCTTTATTTGAAACTAAATATGAGTAATATGCTATAGAATTAGTTGCAATCATATCAAAAAGATCTGAGTCGGGTAATTTTTCTAGCAATTTATTTTTGCTTGGAGTGTTAATATCACGCTTGAAAGCATCCATTTCTCGCTCTGCGTATGGGTCTTCTGATTTGTCAAAATGTTCTTTTATTGTGTCTCGGTAGTTTTGTGAGCGCTTAACAGCATTGGTGAACGAGCGTAGATCTGTTAAATCAATGTCTTCAAATAATAATTGGTGTTCATCAAATATCTTATTAAAGTACTTTTCCTTTGACACTTTATCTGGCAGGTTTAGATACACTTCGCCTATGAAAAGTTTAAAGAGTCGATTGAAATCTTTATCCTTGTATGGCTTATTGAGGTTCTCAATTAAATCAGTTTCAAGCAAAATATCTTTTGCAAAAATAAGAGCTTGTTCAAATGATGTGTTTTTATCATCATAATATAAATCAATCGAAGATATGTAAGTCTCTAAACCGTTTCCTTTGGTGTATTCACACGGTTTTACTGATACCCTTTCACAATTAAGTAGTTTTTGATCGCGATTGATTACTAGAATCTTATATTCATCAATTAAGCTAGATAATTTATTACAAGTAAACTCTGTAAAGTTATTCGTTAGCTCTACGGCTTTTTCGAAGTCTTTAAATAGTTTTTCGTCAGACGATGCTTTTAATGCCCCGTTCGTGAAAAGGCTTATATTCCATTGAACGTGGTTTAAAGCTATTACATCATTAATCAGACCTTTTAATGTTTCAATATCATCGCAGTATTCATTAGGAATTCTAATTGCACTCCTATTTGCAGTATCGTTTTCTCTGAGATGGATACTGATAGATTCCAGTAAAGACATTCTTGAATCATTACTGAATTTAGATAAGTAGTTCTCTAAAGCACCGTAAGCCTCAAACTGGTCTCTGTATAAATGGGAGGTAATGTTATAAAAGACTGCGGTTTCTAATGCTTTAAATAACTCTTCTTTATAATTTTTCATTCTTCGTAAGCTCTTTTGTGTGACAGGTTGCATTTCTATCACTCCCATAGCTGATAGTCAATGCGCCTAACACAGTCTCAAGATTTATGTCAATATCAATACTTAAAAAAACACATGTGTGATAAGTCTAAATCTCTTTTGCTAGATTAAAAACCTCAAGCGGCGTCATTGTGATGCTGCACTTAGCAAAGGTAAAAAAAAATGACTAATTTCCCTGTAGTTCCTCAAAGCCCAGTGGAAGGTGAATTTATTCCAGCTCAAAATGAAAATGAAGATTTCTTAAGAGGCTATGTTAAAGGAGCTCAAGACATGACCGATTTTTTTGCGGAAAATATAGAATCTTTGTTGCCATTGATTGCTCTGAATCGGCTTGGTTTTGATTCTTCTGACATTAATAGGGCTTTGTCTGACGGTCTTCGGAACGGGAGTACGGAATGTGCAAGGCTTATGGGGTCAATGCCGAGAAGATAAATTTCGGGCGACATCTAAGCTATCCAGTGATGTGAGCAAGAGATGCTTGCTCACATCACACTTCTTGTATCTATTCGATTCCTAGAAGTCTGTACGTTCTTATTGCTTCCTTGTCTTCTACGCGAACAAGAATTTCCTTGTTCGTGTTTAGGCTAAAAGAGATGCCAATTGCAGGATCTGTAACAGGCTCGATTCGTGTGTTAGCCAACGCTGAATCGATAGCTGCCCTATGCTTGAACAGACTTTGTTTTAAAGCTGTCCCGTATGATGAGACATTTTGCTCACTCCCACCATTGTACTCACCTTGTAGAATAAACAACATTGATGGATCAAGGTTTGATACGTTAGAGTGCGTACAATCTTCACTAGTCCATGGAGTAGGGCTAATTTTAACTACATCATTCCATGAGTTATTTAGTCCATATTTCGAAACACGTTCATCAGTGTTACTTACGCACGTGCAGTACTCGCGGCGCTCATTCTCGTTATCCCAGACAAAAATTGGACGTGAAGTTGTTGTTGGTACATTAAGGCGAAACAAAGAAGCGTAGTTTCCAAGCTTAATCTGACAAGCAAGAGCATTTGGCAAAACTTCTCTTAAGAATGTTTTGACAGTCATGTCCTTAACCGTATTTACGGTTGGCTTCTGTTCTCCGAATTTGTGACCATTAACGGCTTTCATCGCAATTTCAAAAGGATTTTGGGATTTTTGTTCCTTTGTATCGAGAGCTACAGATTTTTTCCAATACGTAGGCAAGTCATCAGGTCTCGCCATTCTTCTTACAAGGGCGCTCATTAAGCCTTCTTGCTCAAACTCCTTCATTGCCACGGATAGCTGACTCATGGATACGTTTGAAATATCCTTTGATTTATAATTTTCGACTGCTGTCCTAGAAACGATTTCACGTAGAGCTTTTTCGACAGACCACCCTTTATCTAACTCATCAATTGCGGCACCCAAGAATGAACCTCCTAGATGATGCAATGAGAATAATGCATTGCGTAACGTTTCGTTCTCATGACAAATGTTGTAAAGAGTTGGTACGATAACTTCGATTCGACCACTTAAATCTCTCACAACGGAAAGGATGTTTTTAAGTGCCATAATGCGAGATTTGTGAGATTTGCTAATACCCTTATGTGGTTCAGAGAATATAGAAATTTCGTTCACGTAGTCGTAAGCTCTTTTGAGTCCATAACGCTTTTTGAGACGAAGCAGTGACTCTTTGACCTCGTTGTACTCTTCAAGATATGTACGAGCTCTGTAGTCATCAGAGATGCGACCATGGAAGTGTTTGAACTTACGATCATCGTAACCCGCAGTATTACCCTCTAGTAAATTAGATCCGTTGGCGTTTAGCATCGACGGCGAGAAAGCGCGAATGATTTTTGATTTTTGCACTCGATGTGCAAATTCACCTAAGGCCACTTTTAGGTGGGGATTCGTAGTAGGTATACTTTCGTCTAAACTCCAGAGAGCTGAAATCAGATCCCCATTGTCGTCCATGTATGCAAGTGAACCGAATTTTCGAAAAAAGTTCGCGCATTTTGTGCAGTTGTAGGTTTGCTTTAGCTCGGTTGGAAGCAACTCAATTAGCTCTGTTCGAGAAATTACGGCATTAGTAACAAACAAAGGACGCACCTCTGAGATAAGGTGTAGTCGATGTGCGATCGAGCCATAGATTGGGTCATTAAGAAAATCTTCGCTTGAGTGGTTGTGTGAGCAGGTTTGAGTAGAGATTGAATTCTTCATTTTATTATTCCTAGTAATTTTATCTATACACATAGCCAGCTTCGTGCCAAGTTTTTGCGTAAGCAGAAAGAAAATTATAAATTACTGTATTTAAAAGAAAAAAATTGTAGGAATAAAAAAAAGAGAGGGTAAGGTGAGTTTGACTACTCGAACTTCGTTATACACAGTGAATAATTTAATATCTACTCCGTATACATGAAAGTGTAGATTCTAAGGTAGATCATCTGAACTTGAGTAAATGTTGTGGTATTATGACCAAATATTTTCTCCTAAGGATTAGTCAGTGAACAAGTATCTCGTATTAATGAAGTCCAAGGAAGTTGGGTGTGACTACACAATTGCCTGTGGTCAACAATTTCAAATGGTTCTGTCCGAGTTGAATATAAAGGATTTCGCCTTGGAGCAGGCGAAGCAGTACGTTGCCTCAGATGGCGACCTAGAAGACATCAATCTAGGTTTTGTAGAGCCTTTAGACGTTCTTACTATTATTGATGTAAGCAACTCTGAGATCGAACACTTCGACATGAAGTCTTGGTTGAACGACCTTCAGGACGCAGTTAAAAAACAAGATAACGAAGATGAAGAGCGAGAGCTCTTAAAGGCTCTTTTGAGCAAGCATGGGCTTCCAGTAGACTTTAAATGTCAGTGAGTGGGGTGGCAATCCAAGCTACTGGGCCATCTTCTGACTCATGAAATGAAAGAAAGAATGAGTTTTCGGTAGGAAGTTTGGGGAACCACTTAGAAAACCCTTTGTAAGGTTTATTTAGGTCTGATAGTTCTTCTACGTAATCTTCAGAAACATCGGGGTCGTCATATATTTCAAGAATGGTCAGGCTAAAATTGTTTGCTAGTGCCCAAGCATTTAAAACATGTGGGGCAACATTTTCTCCGAAATTTGGAATTTCAGGGTGAGTCCAGCAACCTTCGGCGTTACGGTCTACTTCTATAGGCTTAATCATTTTTAACTCCTGCAAAATTTGATATACCTATAATGCCACAAAAATGGAGCTCGTAACGGTGTGGTAAGCTACGGGTTTATTAAATCGCCTTTCTTTTAAACAAAAAATCGGGGACTGTTGCCAGACCCCGATATATTATCGGTTCATCCTAAGATAAACCTTCTTGTTTCATGGTTGGGTGAGCTATTACGCACTCTTTAAAGGATTGCTGCTTTTAAAGCCAACCTCCCCAGATTCACAGATTCAGTATGGTCAACTGACCTTGAGAGTAACTGAAACCCTTTCCAGCCTTCACGTAGCTTTATGGGCGCTCCCTGAGCGCACTACGGTAGCGAATAAAAAACCGTTTCGCACTAACGGCTTCATCTACTCTCGCGCTCCCTTTGTCTGTGATCAACATGCCGAGAATATATGAAAATTGCGTTCTTAACGTGATCGCTTACGTACTACCATGTAGATTTTAATATGTGTTAGCCACCCAAGATTTCATACTTCTGTATGTTGAAGCGTCGGTCTCGCCGTGTATACCTCGCGACATATTAGCGCGGTGCGTTCGGAATGTACTCAAAATAGTCTTTTTAGTCCCGCTACTGAATACGCGTACATTCAGTTAATTAAAGTTAGTAATCTGAAGTAAGGATTACAACTTTTTTTACCCCTTAATGTTTAAAAATTGGCAAAGTGTATGTGCAACCTCGACGAGATCGCTTTGAGCTGCCATAACCATATCAATGTCTTTGTAAGCCATCGGGGTCTCATCAAGAATGCCATGATCAGTTCTTGCTTCTATTCCGGCCATTGCTTCCTTGTGTTGTTCAATGGTAAAGCGTTTTCTCGCTTCACTTCTAGACATTGCTCTTCCTGCGCCGTGAGAGCATGAATTGAATGAGTGTGGATTTCCTTTCCCTATTCCAATGTAGGTTCTTTTTCCCATGGAACCCGGTATCACAACCTTCATTCCAGCACGTGCACAGAGCGACCCTTTTCGGGTAACCCAGACGTTGCTACCAAAGTGGTTCTCTTTGGTAATGTAATTGTGATGGCAGTTAATCACGTCTTCACTTAATTGTGCATTTGGGCAAAATCCTTTAAGTGCGTTAAACGTTGCTTCAACCATAGCTTCTCGGTTTTGTGTTGCGTATTTTTGTGCCCAATTCACTGCCTTCATGTACCCTTTAAAAAGATCTGTACCTTCAACAAGGTAAGAGAGGTCTTTGTTTGGGAGTTTGTCTAGTATGAAGTACTTCTCCATCTCTTCTTGAGCCCACTTCACAAATGTTCCACCGATTTTTGCGCCTGCACCTCGTGACCCTGAGTGTACAAGTATCCATACGCGACCTAACTCATCTTCGGCAAGTTCTAGAAAATGATTTCCTCCGCCTAATGTGCCAATCATTAGTGATACATCCGACAATCCTTTTAATTGAGGGTACTCTCGAACTAATTCATTGTACTCATCTTTTAGTGAGTCCCATCGACGTTTATGTGTTTCTGGGAGTTTTTTGAACTTACCGACATCATTTTCTAGACCGTTGTCTGTTCTTCCGTGTGGCACTACTGATTCAATTGCCGATCTAACAATTGAAAGGTCACTAGGAAAGTCGCTCTTTCTAAGATTTGTTCTTTGAGCGATAACGCCGCAGCCAATGTCGACCCCAATAGCTGCTGGGATAATTGCCTTTTGAGTAGCAAATACAGAACCAATTGTTGAGCCTTTTCCTGCATGGATATCTGGCATTGCTGCTATATGTTTGAAGATGAAAGGCATCTGAGCGACATCTTTTAACTGTGCTATTGCAGACTCTTCTGCTTGTACGCCTTTTGTCCAAAGGAATAAGTTGGCGTTTGTGGTTTCAATGTAGTTGTAGTTTGTTTTTTGCATGAGCTTGATTTGTTTTTATCTGTTGTATCTACCAATAGCTATTTTCATGCCAACATTTAAAGGTCGTTTTTGTCTTGATGTAAGTTATTGTTTTGATTGGTTTAATTTAGGCGCCAAATTAATAAATCACATTTTTCAAATAAGCAAATAGGGCGAGTGGGTATATGGAAAGGATACGTGTATATACACATTGAATAGCCATAGAGGGTGTGGCATTATAGGAGGATGGTTTTTAAAGTCGGTTAGTGAGAATGAGTAATACAATTGAACTGGTGTTAGTTGGTAATGCCGGAGCGGCAGTCCAATCAAAGATTGATAGCCTGAATCTGGGTTTTCTTGTTTACCCAAACCAAGGTTTGGATGGTGGTATACAACTTGTTTTTTCAACCCAGATTAGAGCAACGAGCGTCAATGCCGATACAAGCAGAGCTCAAGTGACTGAGTTGATACGTATTGTTGAGAGTGTTGGGGAGAGCGATATAGATGGATCGGTACTTTCTCTGACTGTGGAAGACGATAATGATATTTTAACAGGCGCTTACACATCGAAGCCATTTGAGGTGTGAACATGAACTTAATTGGATTTCTTGGTATTCAACGTGACAAGCGCGGGTGGAACGCCAATCGTTGGAAAGAGTGGCGACCTTCGGTAGCTGCTGTAATGCAAAATGACATCTTGATACAGGACTACTACTTAATCTACCCATCAAGTGAGTTTGAGTTGATGAGGCTGATCAAGTCTGATATTGAGACCGTGTCTCCATCAACGAATGTAATTCCTGTTCTCATGGACTTGGAGGACGAATTTGAGCCTCTTTCTGTTCTTGATGGATTGATGTCCTTTTTGCAGGAAATTCCTCGAAACAAAGAGTACTTGATTAGTTTGGCTACGGGTACGCACGTTTCTCATATGGTGTGGTTTGACATAGTTCGCCGCAATATCCTCAATGCTAAACTCTTGCAGCTTCATCCTTTAACAAGAGACGAAAAGGCTAATGCTGAAATTGAGTGTATTCAAAGAGGTAAATCTCGTTGCCTTGATATGAACATGGCACGTTACTCGAATTACAATGTAATGCTAGAAGAGGATACCCGAGTCCTTCAGGAATTTCTAAAGGATGGGGTTATCACTCAAAATAAAGAGTACAACCAGTTAATTTCGACCATTGAGCGCGTTGCTTTACGCAACAACATGCCAATTTTGATTGATGGTAAGACGGGGGCAGGTAAAACCCAACTAGCCAAAAGGCTTTTTTCTCTGAAGAAAGATAAAGGCGTCTTGTCTGGAGATTTCAAATACATCAACTGCGCTACACTAAGACCCGAAACCGCTCAGTCTGTATTGTTTGGTCATGTTAAAGGTTCTTTTACGGGCGCGAGCTCGAACCGAGTTGGTTTGCTTAAAGCAGCTGACCAAGGAGCTTTGTTCCTTGATGAAATTGCTACTCTGCCATTAGATGTCCAAGGTATGCTGTTGCACGCACTAGAAGAAAAAAGCTTCATGCCAATGGGGTCAGACACTCCAGTAAGCAGCGATTTTTGTTTGATTTCGGGTACAAATGTAAACTTGCTTGAAGCTGTGGAGAAGGGGGCGTTCAGGGAAGACCTGTTGGCACGTATTGACTGTTGGCATTTTACTTTACCTTCGCTTTCAGAGAGACCGGAGGATATTGAGCCCAATGTAGACGTTGAGCTTGCTAAGTACGAACATCTAAATGGTGATCGAGTCCGCTTTCAGACCGAAGCTAGAAAATCTTACTTAAACTTCGCTATGACAGGGGTGTGGAAGAGAAATTTTCGAGACCTGTCCGCTAGTATAACAAGGTTAGCAACTTTGGCTGAGGGTAATATGATCTCAGAAGAGGACGTACAGGAGGAGATCTTAAGACTTGAGAAAAGCTGGGGGATTACTAATAACAAATCTCGTGCTTTCGCGGCACAGGGGTCTTCAGAGAATTTATTAGGTAAACTTGGCATTGATGTCTCATCCAAGACCCTTGCAGAGCGAGCAGGTCTTGAGGCTGTCATTAAAGTCTGCATGGAAAGTACTACTGCAAAAGAGGCGGGTTTAAAAGCTTACCCAAACAGCCAAGGAGTCAACATTATTTCCACGATTAATAATTACCTCTCTAGAGCCACAGGTATGAAGTTTAAGCAAATTAAAGAGTTGCTTAACGAACATGGCGACTAGAGATTTCTGTTGGAAATGACTTCAGTTTTGGAAACAGCCTGAGAACACAAGGAATGAGTGTTGAATATCTTTAATTGTTCGCTATTGTCCATCATTGTCCATCGATGGACAATGACGGACAATGACGGACAATGACGGACAATGACGATGATATTTTGTCGTAAGGTGTTGTGATTGGAGGCTAAACACAGAAGAATGAAACACCTGTGTTTAGCTTGGAGCGTGTTATGCCAACTTTGTGTATTTAGAGTTGTCGGCTGGTTTTGATAGTGCGTCTTCGAGTTTAAATCTTTTGCGCAACATTTCAATTTGGCTTGGTGTGAAACGTTTTGTAGAGAACTTATTTCTGAATTTCATGACATTCTGTCTTGCAGTTCTGTCGTAACTTTGACCATTTAAGGCTCTGTTATTTTCAACATGTTCTTCAACTAACGCTTTTTGATATTCAATTTCATTAACTGCGTAACCAAGTGCACGGCGTAGACTCTCTGCCTCTCTTCGACTAAAGATCTTAGCCGCGATAAAGGCTCCGATACCCGCAAGAATGGGTGTGAAAAGCACCTCGATAAACTTAATTAAAAGAGTGACCAACTCTTGTGGGTTGATTGAGCCACTAAATATTTCTGTCATGTTCAATTACCTATCCTGTGAAACCATAGGTATTATCTCAAAAACACACTTACGAATCAATTGTTTTTAAAAACAGATGCGAGTCGTATATGGGTTCTCAACATTGAAATCTCTTTTAAGTAGATTGTTGTAATCGCATTCCCATTTTGTAGGCTCAAGCATCGACCAACTCTCCATAAGTCGACGGTAAGACTTGCTATATCTGACTGGGTATTTATCTGCCATGTACAAGTGAACGCGACCAATCCAGCCCCATTTTTCTTTCGGCGGCATAAAGCGCCTGCCTGTTTCGTCAAAGTAAATTTTACCTGCAAGCCCATAATCAAAGCCTGATTCTAGTTTTGCGTACTTGAAGTGAGCTCTATCCCCGTTTATTTCACCAACAGCGTATTGAAGGTTTACCAGATCGCCTTCCGCTCTATTAAACTCGTTGCTAGTTCTCTGGCAATATGAACGTGCCTCTCGACTAGATTTGCCGTTTGAGCACTCCATTCCTCGGTACACCCAACTTATCGGTAAGATATGTTCTGCTTCACCTCTAGAGGCTCGTTTAAGGTCTTTGCGGACTTTGTAGTTGCAGGAATGGAGATCAATACGTATTGAGCGACCAGAGGTTTTTAGCTTGCACCCACTGTAGAAGGCAAAAGGGTGGTATTTGAGAGTAATCTTTGACAACCAAGCCTTGGCATCACTGAAGTTTTTGGGTGGGGTTGGGTCAATTGATGATTGAATTTCACTAACTGTTCCAGAGATGCTTCTAGCAAGAAAAAAGGGCGTGCTGGCAAGTGTCGATGTGGAGAAGGTTAGGGTTGATAAGGCTGCGCCTAATAAAATGTAAGTTTTCATTATGACTCGTTCTTTCCCTTAATATTAACGAGCCATAAGTGTATGTTCAAACAAGATTTGGTTAACTTCCTTTAACCAACGGATAGGTAATTTTCCAAAACCATGTTCCATGTTAGAAGGAAGTAGCCAATATATGTAGTAGTAGGTGGTGCTAGAAACGCAATTGAGCAAGTTGCAAACAAAATGAAGTTTAAGGGATTGCACACGATTCGAATCCCTCTAAAAATACATTAGGAAATCGTGAAGGTATGGCGTTGCTAGGTGACGTTGATGCGCCCTGTAAAGAAGCCGATTGGCCAATTGGTTAGATAACCTTCGTCATCATAATGTGCAGTGACTATCTCATCTCTGAACAATAGGTCAATGCTAACAACATCCTTCAGCCAAGGTCGTGTTTTGTCTTCAATGTAGTCACCGATGAGGTTGATAATCTCTTTACTGTGAGTGATGACCGTAATTTTCATGTTTGGGACTGCCTCAGCTAGATCACAGATTTGTTTAACTACATTAGCGTGGTGAACTGGATGTAAGCCAATTTCTGGTTGCTCTAAGGTTACTGAAGTAAGCTTTCGTAGTTCCTCAATCCCAACGACAGATCTGATGCCATCTTCATTCTTATTCAGGAAACGCTCTTTGGCGATGAAATTTTCTCTATCTTCTCTAGATATGTAATCGTTGTAAATCTCAGAATCTCTGTAAACAACTAGCTTAATCATTGGATAGTCCATTTTGATAAAAGTATGGTCAAGAATGTTATAGTGCTACAAGTTTTCAATCAAGTGTTTTTAGAAACAAGAAATAGATTTGAGATAGGTTTTTTCTTCGGTTACGTTAAATGAAAAATGAGAAAACTAGCTCTAATTTTACCTGCACTTTTACTTCAAGGCTGCGCTTATGTACAAAATGGTACGTTCGATTATGCGGAAAACTCTCCAGATCTAAATTATTTACCAATTGGTATCCCTTATTTGGCTGGTGGGCACGGGACAGGGGTTCCAATTACAGATAATGTAAGTATTACTGCCGCTCACCTTGCTACTTACGACTACAGTAAGGTCATAGCATATCACCCAGATTGTGATATTGCTTTGATTGCCGCTGATAATACTGATAAGGAGAAACTAAAAATTGGGACTGTGTTTGAAAACCAAAAGGTCTCTAGTTACGGCTTTGGCTTGAGCAGCACCGAGATTGTTAGTCATGGTCAATTTATTATGAATGTGACTTTAGATGGTTACCCTAAGTGTGTTTACAGTCTCAGTACTTCAGCACAAAAATCAGGCATGTCAGGAGGAGCTGTCGTGAATGACAAAAATGAACTAGTGGGTGTTATTCATGGTGTTGGGTTTAATCCGCCTATAGACAACATAACTGGAAAACCAATTAAGTTGCCTCGATATTCTTATTTTGTGTCAATGAACTTTATTAGAGGGTGGTTAGAACAGAATGTGCCAGAATTGGCAAAGTGATGTAATTTTTTAGATGGAAAGATTAAGCCTGACATTGTGTCAGGCTTTTTTTATTACAATTTATGGGCAAAGCTATTAATGACTGATGCGATGCGTATAGATTCATTAACAACATCGTGTGAAACACCATGATCAAGAAGAACTTTTTCATGACCAGCCATGCATGGTTTACAGTGATTCACGGCTGACACTGCTAGAGCGTAGAGTTCAAAGTCAGTTTCGTTGACACCATGTTGTTTCATAAATGTCATCTTCAGCTTTGGTTTTGTTGTTGCAAGGCTCTTTAAGTTCATTCTTGCAGAGTAATAGATGTTCGTCATCGACATTAAGCTAGAAGCCCCCAGTGACGCATGTGCGACTTTTTCACCGTGAGTGGAGATAACATACCTCTTTGCAATCTCAACTAGGTCTTTGCGGCCTGTAGAGGCAAGACAAGCTAGGATTATCGCGTCACTTTGCTCTCTAGATAAAATACCTGATGCATTATCGATGATATTGATCATATTCATCTCTAAGTCCTTCTCATATGGTTCGAAGGTTACACCCATAACTAAACTATTCACTTAGGTATCCTCCTAAATCAACATCTAGTGTTTCACCAACAGAATCTCCAAGCGAGCAGGCAGCACATAGTTCACCAGTCTGCAAACGATCTAGTATACGAACGATCTCTGAAGGGTTTCTGCCAACACTGTCATCATTAGCTGACGCGTGTCTAATTATCCCTTTGTCGTCTACTATGAATGTTGCTCGCAAAGTCACTCCAGCAGCCTTATCAATCGTTCCAAGCGAGGTTGAAAGCGTGTGGGCAGGATCTGCTATAAGAGGGTACTCAAGGTTTTCTATTCTTTTGTCGGCTTTTCTCCAGCCTAAGTGACAAAACTCGGAGTCAGTACTAAATGCTAACAAAGTTGCATTATGTTCTCTTTCGAGTTTCTCTCGAACCTCTTGGAAGGCTTCTAGTTCGGATGGGCAGACGAAGGTGAAGTCTTTCGGGTATCCAAAGATCACTAAATACTTGCCTTTAATTGTTTCGTTTCCGCGCTTTTGCACAAGGTTGCCTTCGCGGTCATAGTTAACAGAATAACTAGATATTTTTCCATCTTGTTCTGATGTGTTTAGGTTAAACTCTGGGAATTGGTCATTTACTGTAAGCATCTGAAATTATTTGTGTTTGTGAATTCTTATAATTACAGATTAAGAAATGATGTTGATAGGTAGCAACAGGATTTAACTATAGATTTAATAGTTAAATCCTATCAAAGGGGACTATCGGCAATCTAAATATTCGCTGAACTTATACTCAAGAACGCCTGATGTTGTATTGGTGTGCATGATAAGAGTCCCAAATATATCAAGCAATTCATCCTTGTAACTGCCTTGTTTTGATTTGGCATGAATGAGCAGTGACTTGTAATACTCCATTAAGTACTTGGGATCGGTATCAGCTTTGTTTAGTTCCAATGATAAAGGGAGAATAGATACAATCTCTTTGTGAGATGTAGGGCTTAAATGGTCTACAACAATGCTTAACATTACCTCAAGAATGTCTTCAGGAAAATGCTCTCCTTCTCCAGCTTGTTCAAAGCCATTGATTACAGATTGAAGTAATTTACGCTTACCACAAGTGAGCTTATCTGCATCAAACCAAGTCAGTTTTGACAATGATTTTATTAACGCGCTTGGTGAAGACTTGCTGCTGAACATAGCCTGCTTGAGCATATAAATTAGCTCATTTGATGATAGGTCGGTTTGATTTTTTGACGGCAAAAATCCTTCACCCCCAATGCTCTTTATAGCAGCAATCATTTTTGAACGCATTCTAAGTTCTGGGTACGCCCCAAAATCTGTGTGAGTAGATTGATTTATAACGTAATTCCAGAGATCTAACTTCGAGATTTGTCTATCAAATGGAAACCAAACTAAATTAGCGGTGAAGAATTTTTCCATCACATCGCTAGAAAGTGGGGAGTAATGCAGAAGGCTGCTCAATGTAAGTCTTGGTTCCATTTTCTCTGAAATTGGAACGCCAGTATTCTCTTCGAGACTTGCCATCATGTTGAAGCGGATGGACTCTCTACCTAGCTTAACCACTTCGTCAAATGTAATTTCATCGGGAATGCCATCGACAAAAACGGGGTACACGGCGGTTGTTAAAGCGTCGATTATCTGCTGTCTGGTCATCATAGATGCTAGGAGATCGTACAGTTCAATGATCATACGTCCAACGGATACAGCTTTGTTGTGCGGGGGCGTATTTTTCTGCTTGTATTCGAGGGCAGACATGACTTGCTCGAACACTAATTCTTTATCGATATCCATAACACCTATAACAGCGAATTAAAAACGAGTTTAAGTCTACTGGGTTTTGAAATCTCAGCCAAGAAATCGATAAGAAAAAGGTCAAATTGCAAGAGCGAGTGCAGAAAAATAAATCACTGTGGCATCATGACGGTAGACTTTACCAAGACTCTGAGAGGTTCAATGTTGAATATGAAAGGTTAAAGAGTGTTGAGCGTTTGGCTTTTGAGTCATTTGCAGAAATAACGACTGTATTAGCATTAAGAAAGACGATTACTTTTGTTAATGAATCGTCATCTGCATTTTTAACATAGCCATTCAGTATAAATTTGCTTGCAGTTGTGGGTTGGAGTTCGCTGATGACTACATCACGAAAAGTAAGCCGCACCAATCTACCATTCATGTCAAGGATCGACACAAGCTTACGCAAGACTGGGTTCATGGGCGGCTCCTTTTTTGGGTGTTACTTAAAGATCGTAGTGTGGTATTTGTCTACAATCTCCATGAAAGGTTTGTACTTTTCAACTGCTTTTTCAAAGTCTAGCGCTTTCAGTAGCTCGCGGACATCAGACGGAGCTACTTGGTGCATTCGGTCGCGGCGCGAGGCTGATTTTTTTTCGAAGTATTGACGACTGACTGTCCTCACGTGGATGGATTTTCGTGTCGTTGAAACTTCATAGTAAGTACCAGCTACCTGAGTAATGAGTTTCAGGTTTGTTTTAAACTCACGATTGAGATGGAATATTTCCAAGAACACTTTTACACCATTACGGGTTAATATGTTCTTCTCTTCATAGATACCAGTTGCCGCAAAGTTGGATTCCGTTCGAGAGCTGGTGGGCAAACCAAAGCGTAACATCTCCAAATGGCGTCCTTTGGTGTCGAGATTGGCAGTAAACTCATTTTCTAGTTCAGCTAACATATCTTTGCTCAATTTTTCGCGGATGTTGCTTGGAAGTTCCTTCTCTTCTCTGTGCCCTAGTTCTTTAGCGATTGTTTTGGCCGTGCTATTGATTTCAGTAAAGAGGGCTTCTTTTACTTGTTGGTACTGTACGTGTGCTTTAAGAAATCCGATTTGACCCAGTTTTTGTAGCACCAATGGATGCAGGTCGTATGGGTTGGTTGTGTACATGAATCCATTGAGAGTGCTGTTCACTTTGTTAAGTAAGCTAGCGCGTTCATCAATGCTAAACACTTCTTCTGAAAATACGAGGGCTTCTACGTACTTTTTGTCTGTGGCTTCAGCTTTTTGCTTTAGCTTTTTGATAAATCGCTTTAATTGATTAGTGTTTTTTAGATTGCTCATAGCTCACACTCTTCATTAAGTTTGTTTTTATGAAGTTCGATTGCCTTATCGGTAGAATCTAGGATTAGCTGTTTCACTGTTTGTGTGAACTCCTCAAACTCTTTTGCAGGTAGCCCCATTTCTTTTGGTAGGGGCTTATCGAAAATGTCATCACTGTAGAATGACTTAATATTCTTGTCATGGATTGTTTCAATGACTTTGATCGTTCCATCAACTACGTGCAGAGAAACAGTAGGGATGAAATCGTCGTCTGAATATTCATGCCCATCCCAAAGAGTAAAAGTGAAATCAGCATAAGGGCAGTTATTGGCAATATTGCGGAGGTCTTGGTAAATTTCCTCTGAACTTGCCCATTTGCTGTATGAGTTAGTGCACCCTCTGATTTCGCCAGTTTTGATATTGTACCAAGTAGAGAACCCGCCGAGGCTTGCGCTATTGATGGTCGATAGGTAAAGGCTGTCACCAGCTTTTGCCCCCATAGCTTCAAAGAGGCGGTCTGAAAGCATGAAGTTTAGGTAACTGTTCTCAAGGTACTCATCTTCATTTCCGTAAACCTCTTTGCAGAATTTTGCAAAATAATCATAAAGGCCAACTTCATAAGAGAACTGCTCTGCCAAAAGTCGTGTATTGCCAGCATAAACAACAGTAAATGCTGATTCCAAAAACTTCTCATTGGCAACCTGAAAATGGATTCGCTTGTCTTCTGGGATGGGGTTATTGCCAACCAAAACAAAGTGGGGGTATTTTGCTCCTAAACGCCCTTTCTCAAGTGCCTTAAATGCTTCTACAGTCATTTCTTAATCTAACCTGTGTGATGTTTAAGTGGTATAATGCCACATAGTGAGGGTTGGTCAAGTGTTTTTAAAAACAATTTTGTGTTGAAAATTTCGGTGTTAGATTATAAAACCCTCTTAGATTCAATTTATGTGAGAGATTTTTGTAGTTATGGAGCAACAGATTGCGAGTCAAATTAGCCTTGAGAGGCTAATAAAAGCAGGCGTACAAGACCTTGATGGTAAACCAATTAAAGTGACCTCGTTCCGCGACTGTGACTTTCTAGTGAAAATGGAAGATACTCTTGATCGTGTGGTGATTAACTGGATTCCATCTAAACAAACAGGGTTTAGCGGAGAAGAGATTGTCGCAGCGGTATACATTCAATCAAAAGACGGCAGTATTTCTTTAGATTGCGACTACCAAGACAACTTAAGACTAAGCGATTTAAAGACTAGCTCGGTGCAAGAGATTCATGTTCAGAATGAGCTTGCCTACAATGCCAGAAAAGCAGCTCTTAGTATTTTGGAGGTCATTGCGGCCAATAGCCAAAATTTGTTTGTAAGTTGTATAGCGGAGTTGCAGGCTGAAATAGAGAGAGTTCAAGAGATTAAGAAGCAAGCTGACGATGAACAAAAGCGTGTTTTTGATAACTTCACGGCACGACATGAGCAAATATCTCGTGTTGAAGCTAAGAGCATCGTCAAAATCCTACAACGACAAGCGGATGAGAGAGCTATGTCAGAGACAATTGAAGTGCTTCTCTTTAACAGTAATGGTAAAACGGAAAAGAGAGGTCTTCACTGCGCCTCATCAGGTACAAGTAAATATTACTGGTTCGAGTCGGATGGCAGTATTGTTCCTGAAAACAAAGTGACGGAGTTCATTGAGCAAGGTTGGAAGGAAAAATAGGTCTGACAAATCTAACCCCGCAAATTAGAGCGGGGTCGTGTCATTTTTGGAGGCTAAAAATTCTAACGCCTTTTCCATAGTTGTGGTCTGTGTGCTCAATGCGCTTGTATTTCTTAAGCTGGTTTGCTGCGCGTTTCGATAATTGAGGCTGACCAACAACATCCCAATTATTGTGGTTTTTAATTTTTTGCGTAATTAGTTGAATGCAAAAACCATTGTCCATGAATCGGTCATGTTCTCCTATCTCGTATTCATAGCGCCCAACTTTTATACAACAAATCAAACTCACTCTCCTTTAATTAGTTTTCGGTAGAGACGATACCCAGTATTACCGTCCATGTTCTTGCAGCTTAGAAGAACAATATGGACGCTATCGCAATCAAATTCAACACTCGTTGTGATTTTGTGGGCTAGCGACCTAGCATAACTTATTGGGCTTCCATGCGTGCTTGATTCGATAACGTAGGGCGTAGGTTTGAACCCATTTGCTGTTAGAGTTTTTTCACGACTACCGCTGATCGTTATATTTTCTTTCTTTAGCCAAGTTTGATAGTGCTCTGCACGGTAGATGGGCATATCGAACCTCCAGTCTAGCAAGTCGATTCATAAATAGTATTCAGTTCGTAAATTGCTTGTTTATCACGGTTAACTACTAAGTCATCGTAAATTTTCAAAACCACAAGTTTTAGGATTTGAGTCTTAGACGTAAGCTTTGTGTTCTTGGTGATTTTGTTGATGTGATTTGTAACGCGGCGTCCTTTGAAGGAGATACGACCATCTAAAGTGCCTGAGAGTATAGGGGATGTAAGTCTTTCTTCGGTGTTGCCAAGATAGTTTTTATCTCTAGAGGCTTGGCAGAGGTAGTACTTTAACACATTGTTGCTGAATGATGCCGTACCAACTGCGTTGTATGAAGCGACATACAAGATGTCACAGAGGTGACTAGGCACTCTGAACTCAATTGAGGCGCGTTTAGGAACCTTTTCTGTGGATGAGTCTTTAGTTGAGGACTCTACAGAGCTAGCTGGTGCACTTTGCGGTGCTACCACAAAGAAGTCGAAGCAAACATCACATACAAGGCATAGAATCCCTTTTTTTAAAGTTTTCTGTTCGCCCGATGTAATATCAAGTCTTTTATATGTTGCTGGTGTTTTAGCTTTGCAGTTGCAACAATGAACAGTACCGTGGTCTCCGGTTTTATGGATTATCATGAAAGCATCTCTTTGTTAATAATGCCACAATGGTACGACAGATTTCGTAATAGGGCAATGGAGATATAAAAAACCAGCCTTTACGGCTGGCTTTCAACATGAATTGAGTCTTGCGCCTTACTCTGTCGGTGGCTTGATACCAAAGTAGCTGTCTTGCAATAGATACGGTGTACACATTGCTGGTGGCAGAAGTGGTTGGTTCATTGATTCAAAGTTGATGATTCGGCCAGTAACATCTCCACGAGGCATGGCAACCGCAGGGATTGCTCCTACGTCTGTTGTGTCATCAAATAGATTGTGAGAAATGTTAACGTATGTGCTTTGTTCATCACGCTCATAGTGGAAGAATGAATCATTTTCTGAGCGAGAGAAATGAACATTTTCTACAGAAAGGCCATTAACGTGAATATTTTCAATGGTATCAATAAAGGTTGTTCGACCATTTGCGCCAGTTGGTTCGCCGTAAATATCAAAGTCTTTTAGTTTGATATTGGTGAAATATGAGTCTTGAGTGTCGTCAACCAGCAAAGCTAAAACCCAGTCATTGCGACGTTGGATTGTAGCACCAGACAGGTTTAAGTTTGTGATTCGTGAATCGTTTACAAACTCACCAAGAAGAGTTTTAACATTTTCTAGTTTAACTCCAGAAAGGTCGATTGATAAATCAGTTAGCTCTACATTTTTCAGAGAGTAAAACAGCATCTCAAAAGGCTTACCAGTCGTCACTAAGTTATTAAAAGTAACGTTGCTCCAGCGCTTGTCGACCCATAGGAAGAAATCTTCATCATTGTTGTGGATGGTTGTGTTTTCAAATGTGATGTCTTGAAGATTTAATTTGCGAGCAAAAACCGAGCTAGTGCTGTCGAAGTTTAAGTTACTAATGGTAAAGCCATTGCCGTTAATTGTGTATGTGATGTTTTTAGTTAGAGTTGGTGAGTTTTTGCAATCAAGGTCGCGATTTAACTCAATGTATGTACCGTAATTACGGTTGTTGAAAAACTCTACAAACTGATCGCAAGTATCAATTGTTAAATAGTCGGTTGCAGATACAGATGGAGCAAAGAATGTAGGCGCAATGAGTCCTAATACTGGTAATAAGTGTCGCATTTAGACAGTTCTCTTATGGTGTTGTTAGTGCGCCAGATTGTACACTCAACTTCACACATATCCAGAAATATTTTTGCCATAACGCTACATATTTTTCCTGCAACTGTGAAAAAGAACAAAGAACTGTGCTGTTTTATTGATTAGGAATCCAATAACTGAATTACCTTTGTTAGTACATCCAATAGACAGTTTGGGTTTTGAGTTAATTCTTCAACAAGGGCATTGAGTTCAGATACTGTGTTTTGTTTTTGCTGCGCTCTAAAAGCTATGACCATCGACACCATGATGCCAATGCACACTTGGGCGGCTTCTGAAGACAAACCTTTAGATTTGATGTCATCGTGTATCGTGAGGATGTATTGACTGTACAGCTTTTCGAGTGTGATTGTGTTGTTGGTTTGGAGGTGGGTTACATTTGATGCCATTGTGAGCTCCTTGGTTGTTTCGAATGAGTGTAGGAAATATTTTCAAAAAAAATAAGGCGTCCTACGAACAGGACGCCATATTGAGTTTATCTTTGGCTTCCACCTTGAATCATATTTTTCACTTCTTTCAGCTTTTCAATTTCTGACTGCATATCGCGGTACTGATGTACTGCATCCGTAAGCCCTTTAGATGCATTCCTCATTGAATCACTGGCTGTGTGGAACTCTGAAGTAAGAAACTCTAAGTTCTCGTTCAACTGGGCAGAGTTAAGGCTTAACTTCTCTACAGTCTCCTGATTAGTAGATAGCTGATCACTCATGTCAGAAACGCTACTATTAAGCTCACTTATGCTCTCAGCGCTCTCACTTAGCGATGTTTGAGTTGATTGAGCCAGCTTTCGAACTTCATCAGCTACTACAGCAAAACCACGACCATGCTCGCCTGCACGAGCTGCTTCGATAGCTGCATTAAGGGCAAGCAAGTTTGTGTTGTCAGCGATTGTGTGGATAACATCCATCACTTTACGTATGCTTTCTGCTGATTCGTTTAGTGAGTTGGTTTTTGGTAAAAGCTCTTTGCTATTTTCAAAAGCTACGTCCAGTTCAACAAAGTGGGCTTTAATGGATTCATCAATATCCGAGATCGCAAAGGTGATTTTTTCACTCAGAGTTTCGATAATATCAAGACCTGATGCTAGCTGTATCAGGTCGGAAGAAAGCCTTTCAGATGTATCAAGCAGCTTTCCGTTAATTTCAGATACTGTCTCGGCACGCTTCCTGCGTAGACCGCTAAAGTATTCTATTGACTCTGAATAGAATACAGGGAAGTGAGTGATGTTCTCTGATAACTTGATTGTTGGTGTTTTTTCAAAAAAGAGTAGGCTTGTTAGCGTCTCGTTCATATGTAAGCCATGGAGCTCACCAAAGCTCGAAAAGCCAGCAATAGCTCCGAAGTTTGTGAAAGAGTTGAAGTGTTTGAGACGATTGGAATTGTTAAGTCGGCGTAGAATGCAGTCCACCGCTATGCCGCCAATGGGTTGGGGTTTTCCAGACAAGAAGTCTCGAAGATCTCTCTCTACTGAGCTTACAATATCTTCCCTAGAGACAATGAAGAGCTCATCGCCAGCCTCTATTTCGCAGAAGAAACTAACAAAGTTATTTTCAAAGTCCAATCCAGCAATTGAGCGAACAAAATCATGTCCTTCATTCACGATAGCAAAACTATGAGCGCTTAGTTTTTCTTGAAGTTGTTCCGGCGTTTTAGTTCCAAATGCAAGATGCATAGCATCGATGATTGGTACAGGTTCTTGGTTTTCACCTAATACGTGGGTTACTTTCCTTTGGAGTGGGTTGGCACCAACTACTTTCAAGCTTCGTTTAGTATGGCTAAAGTTACGAGAGGTGAAGATGTCAAAACAGTAATTTTCCTTAACCTTCATAAAAGCAACAACAGCAGAGCCTTGAACTACGTTTGTGCCATCAAACATAAGTGTTTTGTCGAAGTCCAAGGAGCCACCAGCGGAACCACCAATGAAGTTACAAGGGAAACACTTGCTTCTGTATACAGCCTCCATAAAGGCCGTCTCAGAGCTACTAAGTCCGTCGATTAGAGTTAAGGCAAAAGAGTTACTATGGTCAAGTGTGAACGGGATGTTTAGCGTACTAAGATGATCTTTAATTCTTCTGGCTTGAGCATTAGGTTTACCCTGCTCGCGGTGATCTATGTAAAGAGGTATCGTGTGGATACTTACTTCATCGATTAGATCGGCGGAATAGGCCATTAATGATACTTCCGGCGTAGTTTCTACACAGTAAAAATCATCTGTTTCATTATTGATTTGTCCGGAGCCCGTCGTTGCAATAAAGTTGCTGTTTTCAGGGAGCGCGTTTTTGATGTCGTTGATAGCTTGTTCGAAATGAGAAACCTCATAAGATACGAATGCAATTGCAAAAGCTGCGTCACTAGGGTTTAGTTCGGAAACAGCTTTTGCGACTTCACTAGCACTTCCAGAAAACAGCTTAATCGGTTCATTTTTAACAGATTGTGACTGTTTAAATCTAAATATGTCTTTGAGCATAAAAATATTTCTGTTTCTAATAACAGTAAATTTATTTTTCAATTCCCAACAACAATGTAAATGCAAAAAAGATGTTAATTCTCAAACCTGAGAAAAAGAGTCTTTATTTGTAATAAATGCAATTAATTCAATAAGTAATGTAGATCATAAGTAAGTGGCTATCTTGAATGTAAAACCGTTTGCGATGTAACAGTAATGTAGACTTTGCATAATCTTCTAATTGTTTTTTGTCGTTTCTTTGAAGTGTATCAAAGAGTGCGTTGTTCCACTTTTGTTTAACGAACTTGTGTTTATGCTTTTCTAAATCCGAGGTTTGCCAGTTCTAAATTAATTTCGCATAAGCGGTTTAGTTTTTGAATGGTTTTGCGCTCAAGTTCTTTTACTCTTACCCACGTTTGCCCAGCTTGGGTTATCAACCTTTCATGTTGTTCTTGAAGGTGTTTTCCTTTTTCAATTTTTTGTGCGAGGCGGGTTTGGATTTGTAAAACTGCATTCATGTCTTCAGAGTAAAAGGCTGACGTTCTTTCGTTGATAAGTTCGAATATTTCGTTATTTTCTTTTGCAATTTGCTCTTCAGCTTTTTTAATTTCGATGAAGATATATTGGTGAGGGCTGTTAGATTTCAGGCTAACAACTTCTATCTCATGGCCTTTAATCTCAGCATTTAGTGTGTTTGATTCATTTGAGAGTTTTTTCAATGCCTCCATTGCTTCTTCTTTTTGTTTTTTGTTTTTCCCGTGCGTATCTAATTTTAGCGCTAACATACTGCCTCCAATAACTATTGAGATGGAAGGTACAAGGATGTGCAGGGCTTTGCAAACAAGTGCTTGAGTGCATGAAATGGGAGTATTTTATGAGGCAATGCTGAATAACGTAGACAAACCCACGTTCATTGAAAGTTAAAGGTGGAAAAGTAGGGTTGGTAACGTAGAGATATCAACGTTATGAGGTTAATTTTTGAGTGCTTTTCTAGTTCAGGAAAATATTAAGAACTGCACGTTTTTGTTAGGTAGATCACATTGAGTGTTTGGATTCTGATTGAGAGCCGGATTTTCTCTCCGGCTTCTCGGTGTTCTAACGATTTGGAAATTCCAACTCTTGTTTGAGTAAGATGAGTACTACTTTGACCATTTTCCCCCAGTCGTTGTCATCAGCCTTTGGATCGGGATCTAATCTGTCTAGTTTAAGGCAGACGTCCAGAGGAAGTTCGCCTGCTGTTCTTAAGTGGTGGGGCACTTCCGCGATCGCTTCAGCAACATCGAACTTGTACTGCGTGGCCTGAGCAATTGTTGATTGGTGGTTGTTTGGGTGTCTTAGCAGTATGCACACAAGGTCGTGCATAATCTCGTCATGAATATGCATTTGGTTCATTTTTAGAAATTAAACGTTGCATTAAAGCTAACTTCGTCTTCCCCTAAGCCTTCAACGATATATTGGTAACCTACATTAAAATCAGCATTGTTGACCGTGTAGCCAATTTTTGGTGTTAAGCTGATTGCAGTTTCGTCATCAACAGCAGCATCAACAGAAGCGCCGATATAAAGGGGGTTTTTTACATAAAACGCACTTCCACCAGCAATGAACTGAACCTTTGAGTCTTCGACATTGTAGTAGTCGGTGGTGATGTATCTACCTCCGATATTTCCAGTCAGCAGAAATTCACGTTGTCTGTTTAGGTATTCACTTACAACAAATTTTGCGTCGAGAGACGTTTTTGTTCCAATTTCGTCGAAGTCATTGTGTTCAGCGCCGAAGGATACGCCAGTACGAATAAGTCCGGTTCCCCACTCATCGCGTTCCGACAACTTGATCACAGCACCACCGCCAAATGACATGCTTCCTTCATCAGTAACATGTGCTCTTGCAAGTATGTTTGGTGATACATTAAGGCCAAGGTCTGCGCGTGCGGCACCGTCTGAATAATGAAGGGCAGCTAGAGACTTCATATTGAGTGGGTCTAGTGGGTGTTTGTAAGTTGTTTTGTTGTGAGCAAGAGCAGGTGTAGAGCATATTGCTAACGTGAGTAGTGAAAGAGTTACTTTTTTCATGTCACTTAATTTTTATCTAATTAAAGTAATTCTTTTGGTAGAAAGCAAATGCAAGAAAGCCCCGACACTTTTCGTATCGAGGCTTTCGGAGCTGACAGAGGGTGGTTAGTCCTCAGCTAAATCTTGAATTGGGTGGTTGCCCTAGCGCGGTAGAAGAAGCGCAAATTCAATTTAGCTACAGTTTAAAATTTTCCCTTATTTCTAAGGGTGTTAGGCAACATTAGTCGTAGAGTGGTTAGTTCCACGCTTGGATGGTAAGTCCATTAGAGCCTAAAGTATTACTAGGTTAAGTAAAGTACTTGTAAACAGTGAAATCATTTGGAGTCTGATTTCTCTGTACGGGAAGAACTCTAGCATAGTGGTATTATGAGTCAATGTTTTTTTTGGTTTTTTGGAAAGTTTTTTTGAAATTTCGTAAAATTTAAATAAAACAACCAAATGAAAGTTATCAACTTTGCCGCATCCAGTGACGATCCTAGTTATTTAATGGATGAGCTTTGCTCTTCTATTCGCTATATGCTGGAAAATAATGTTTTTGGGAGTTTGAAGACAGAGTCCATTATTGTCTCGACTCTACAAGAGAGAAGATGGTTAAATTCACCAGAGCGTGTGGCAGAGATCGAAAGTCGATTGTCTGATAATACGAAGTTTTTAAGTGTTCTTCATAGGCATGTGAAGTATGCAAGCAATATTCCGCAAGAAAGAAGAAATGCGTATTACGGCGAGTATTTAAACTATGAGGCGGCAGAAAGATTGTCCGTAGAGCCAGTATCAATCGGTGATAAGGTCTTCAGCCCTGAGCGACTAGCGATGCTTAAGTCAGAAAAGGAAAGAAATCGTCTTGAGAAGAATAGTGAACAAAAGATTTTGCGAAGTGAGGCTCCGCCGAATCCTTTTGCTGATAAAATAGCAAGGATGATTAAGGAACGTAAAGATTCATATCCTTCCATGACAGAGCCTGCTTCGGTGAAACGAGAAGGTGGGCGGTTAACACTTTAGTGAATCTAACTTTTCGATTTAAAGAGGCTTTGGTTAAACCAAAAGCCTCTTTTTCTTAAATCGTTATTTTGCCTATTATTTTGGTAGAAATGACGTCTCAATCAGACACTCTGCTTAAAGACCAAACAATATGCTACTGGTAAAATATACATTTCGATTATGAAGTGTATTTTATGCCGATAGAATTCCCAGAGCCTAAGTGGTTGAGAAGTGCGGGTTATGCGCCTGTTCAGGATGACGTGCCCCTTTCGCCTCCAATGCCTATACCTGTAACCAATTCTGAGCCTACAGCAAACTACGAGTGCCGTATAAAGGTTCACGCCCCAAAATCCGATATATCTTCCCTAAAACTGGGCATTTTCACGATTGGAAAATCTGAGAATGAGCCAGCGGTAAAACGTTGGCAATCGGAGGAGGGGGTGGAACCGACCCTTCACACAATTATGTCAAGTGAATGCCTTACTGACGACCCGAAGGCGCTTCTTCATGAATATCATAAGGATTTTGGGCTGAGTAGTGCTTTCGACATTACACCAAAACCCATCGGTTCAGACTATATCAATGCTGAATTTGCTCCTTTGCTTCCATCCGTAGAGTCGGAAGGGAGGTTAGGCTGGGCAACACATGGATTTTATTACTACTTCTATGATGGAAAGCTATATTACGAGCTGGACATATTAGGAGATGGGAAGTGGGGTTGGAAGGTAACGCGATCAACCCAAGAAGGAATTTTAGAAGACCCAATTAGTGGTCAGATTTATAGTGCGCTTCTCATTCCTGTCAAGATTGAAGGGCAAGAGCCAAAACCTCAACATATCATGTACTCCCGCAGGAAGATGACGAACGATCAGTTAGCTGAAGTGAACGCAGAATGGTTGGGTACTAACGCAACTCTTCTGGACACGGTGGCAATGGTGGAATCATTGAACCAAAAGCCGATGGAGCGACAGTTGTTAGCTGAAGGCTCTTCAGAATCTGTTGAGAGTAAGAAGCATACGGTCAGACCTAAAGATGGTGGTCAACATGAAACTTGGTCTGATATTGCTTCGATGTATGGTTTGTCCCCTAAGGGGCTTCTTGGTCTTAATCCTGAGTTTGAGAGTGACCCTATGTCACTCAAATCGGGTGATAAGCTTATTGTTCAGGCGACCACATCATCAATAAGTGAAAAGCAGAACTCAGAATCACCATCTCCTTTATCGGAACTTGAAGAGGGAGGGTTTTATATTCTGGGTAACGTGTGGGGGCAGTATAGTGACCCAAGGCTTTCTCCTTCAGTAAAAAATATCTTCGCACAAAAGGGGGTTTCTCAAACAACCCCAGTATTGAATGTTCGAAAGGTGGAAGAGAAGATTCTACGCATTGGTGTTTTCTTTGATGGTACAGGGCAAAACTACCTTAACGACAAGTACAAGGAGACAATGGGTGTTAAGTCTCGAACCAATGTAGCTCGGCTATTTGAGGCTTACCCTTTAGCTGACGGTATTGAGCATAAAATCTATGTTTCTGGCGTGGGAACGGTCGATGACGCATGGAAAAACCCTCAGCTAATCGATGAAGGTAAAGACGAAAGCGGTCTTGCTCAAGCGTTCGGCGTTGATGTTATGAATGTGCCTCTGGCAGACAGTGCTCTTAACTCGATCTATAACGACAGCTTGTCAGAAACAACGGAAACTGGTGCATTTTACAAATGGCAAAATTGGACAAATCAGTACTACGACATTATCAGTGGCCTGATTAGAGATGGGTTATACGATGCTATCACTCATGTTCAGTTTGATGTTTTTGGCTTTAGTCGTGGTGCAGCCTTGGCAAGACATTTTGTGAATGCTGTTAAAGATGGTATTCCTGATTACTCTAAACCACGAGTTAAGAAGAAATGTGGGGATATCTATCCGAATCTACTTGGTGATCAGACAGTTGCATGTTTTGACAAAATGAATGGTTATTTCCCAGAAGAAGATAAGACTTGTGGAGTTCGGTTTACTGGGCTTTTCGACACCGTAGGTTCATTTTATCTAGCAGGTAATCAGGATGACGGTAACTTTGTTCTTGGTTTGGATATGGATAGTTCCGAAGTAGTTTACCAAGCGTGTGCTTATCATGAATACAGGAAAAATTTCCCATTAACATCTCTATTCGCAAGCGATGGACTCCTTGCTAGTAACTTCCATCAGGAGGTATTTCCGGGCTGTCATACAGATATTGGTGGTGGTTACCCTTCCAAGGAGCAATATAAGAATACAAGCCTTCCTGAGCGGTATGGCATTCCACCAGCTGCGACTTACAACAGAGAGCTTATTAAAACAGAGTCAATTGTTGAGCGTGTAAGAGGAGCTCAATCCTCATATGAGGCATCAGCGATATCGGATTTGGCATTCAAGGAAGCAGATTCGCGATGGCAAATGGAATGTAAGTCTCACGGTGTGCATGGTTTGGTTACGTTGGTTAATGGTGTCATTTACTATTACGAACTCCAAGCGATAAGTAACGGTCTATCTGCATTGCCATTAGAGAGGATGAAACAGCAGGCTGCTAAGGTGGGGGTAGCGTGGCAGGATGACGAATATATTTTACCAATAGACTACTCCAAACAGACAGGTGTAGATGTTGAATTAGGGTCTCTATGTGGCAAGTTTCTCGATCTTCCTGTAGGGTCAATTCAGCCAGCGGTTTGGCAACGTGAAATTGAACAGAACGGCAAGTTCTGGGTTCACCGTCCTCATGACGCCTTGATAAATGCAGGCTGTGAAACGATGTATGACAGAGTCGTGAATGATGTAACTAGAGAAGGTAATCAGTTGAAGCGTGTGGTGTTCGATAATGAAGTGTAAGGCATTAACTGTTTTAGGTTTGACGGTATTGATGACTGGTTGCGGCAAAGAATCTGCGCCTAAGACCGTGGCCTCAATAGGGCAGGCAGGCAGCTTGGGCGGTTACTACGGTATATCGCGGATGGTAGTTGGCGATATTAATGGTGGTGGTGCAGGGTTTGGGTATGGCTCGGTTAGTGGTTGCTGCGCTAGCGCTTCAATTGGGATTGGGGTTCCGTCTTCAATAGAAGGTGAGTGGCGCAGCGGGTGGACTAGTGATAAGAGCAAGGAGGAGTGGCGTGAAAAATGGGAGCCGCGTCGAGGTGAGTTTCCAGAGTCACCTACTTGGTATCGTATCAAGAGCACTATCGATAGTGAGCAGGCTGAAAAGAAAATCCTAACAATGAACAGGTACTATAAGAATCATACTGCGAATCCAGTAATGAGAGTCCTTGTGGATGGTGACAAGGTTATGCTCTTCTATGGACTGAGTTGTACTCCTGAGCTTAACGATGATTGTACGGTTCGTGAAAATGCCGATCCTAATGGATGGGTGATTACATCGCCTAACAGTAAACATAAGGGTGCTACAGTGGTAAAGCTCTTTGAAGGAAAAGGTGAGTCATCTACTTCCCCATATTAGTAGAAGCGTATATGTGATTTGAATCGCATTAATCTGATTGACGCTTAAGTTGATGTCGGGCACGTTCAAAGCGTGTCCACCTAAGCTCTGGGCGTTAATCCTTCTCCGCACAAGACATTCCGTAATCAATGGTGCAGAGGATAGTCAGGTGCAATGGTAACACCTGTTTTTCTTCGTTAGATTAGTTTGGAGCTGGTGGTTGTTATTTTGCATTTGGTTAACTAAGTTTATCCAAAAATGTTTTTCCATAAAAATCATCTCAAAACAAGATCTGCTGTTTTTCATTCTGCTTACTTAGCTTACTCCTCTCGTTTTTTCGATATATCACAGGACAACAAATGCATGGCAAAGCAGGAGAGCCTCTACAATGCCATGAATTCATTGTTCGAGTATTTTTCTAAGCCATTCATCGACGATAGTTATTCATCACGAAAAGTTAGGAAGGTGAAAAACAAGTTGGTTTTAAGCACTAATGAGTTAGAGGTAAGTAAGCGCTTATTTATCGATGATACATTGTGTAAATTACTGGCACATCATCATGACTACGTTGATGATAGAACGTTTGTAGATGGTCTTTCTTCTAGTGTTAGGGCTAAATTAGACACTTGGACAGAGGGTGTCGGGTTTCAAGATGAGGAGTTGCCTCGTAGTCCCATTGAATCAGTAGCTTCATTTAGCCAAGTGGAGCTCTCTAGAGGTAACATGTTTGTTGGTAGCGCGATGTCCATGTGCCGCGATGCAGTATTGGTTAACAACTCGGTTATTCATAATGGCACCATTTGGGCAATTGAGATCGGCTCTGTTGAGCACATTGCATCTGCTCTTAACGAAGCTGGAGTGTCTAGCAAGGTGATACAAGGCTTTGACGTCGATAGCTTGTCGCAAAGTAAGATTTATTTTGAGAACTTACATGACGAATTCATCCTTGAAGTATTATTTGGCTCTCTTCAAACATCCCTAAGTAAGTTAGGCAGATGTAGAGAAGAGAAGAATGCTTATTCAGAGATGATGAGTGCTTTGCTACGACAGTTAAAGAGTGCTGAACAAGGTTTGGATGGTTTTGTAAGGAAGGTATTGTCTCCTGATTTATATACGTTCAAAAACCTATTAAAAGCATTTGAGCGTGAAGAGCTGAATGAAAACTGGGGCTGTAAAACTAAAGCATCAGATGTAATACCCTTATTCTCTCGAATTTATGGATGTGACCTAACGGATCTCGATAGCGTACCAAGCGGCAAGATGAAGGAAGTTACCGCTGCGCTCGAAGATGTAAAGAAATTGGTAAGTGTACTTTCTAGAATCACTTCAACCAACAGAAGTGATTGCAAGTTTGATGCGAAAGAGATCATGTACTCAAGCGGGGAACACAACATTTTTGTTGGAGAAGAACTCGCTTTCTTAATGGCGGTCTATGCAAAAACATGTCGCGTAGTATACAACTTAGATTTTAGTGGTAACGTGCTGGATGCTAACTTACCTAGCATCTTTGTTGAATCCAACAAGAGAAAGCTCGATTACTACTTTACTATGCCGTCTGTAGGCCGTTTTGGTAGTCCCATGAACATGTTCTATTGCGAGCACGAGGAGGATTCTGACACCTTGTTAAGAGATGTTCCTGCACTTTACGCAAATAGTTATATTATAGTGCTCGATAAGATTAACTCTGTAGACAGGGTCAGTGAGTATGTTCTAAGAAGAACTTTTGGTTACTCCCCTCGTAACTCAGACTCTTTAGGTGTGCTAGAAGATTACGCAAAAGATTTGGCCGAAAGATATAAGTTATTTATCGTTCACGCTTAATTCGCTTTTGGTGAATTGACCTCTCAAACCACTAATCTAAGCTCTGAATCTTCAGGGCTTTTTTTTGCACAAAGTATTCCCTCCCTTCATCTATCAAGCTGGGAAAGTAAGTCGTTAAGTGTTAGACATCCACCAGCATCAAAAAAAAGACCCCGCGTTAGCAGAGTCTTCATTGGGTATTTTCCATGGCAACCTACAAGAAATTGTGGCACCTGAATTTTAGTTTCACACTTAACGGTAGTGACTCTCCGATTTCTTTAACTTCACACTTAACGGTAGTGACTCTCCGATTGTTTACCAATCAAAAGCAATCTTCGCGATTGGTGAGAAAAGATTAGGATATCCTTTTCTTAAATGGAACCCCTACCTTCTAATCACACAACAAAAGCACGATACAGGTACTATTATTGCTCTTCAGTCGACTTAGGGATGTTATTCAAAAGTGATGCAAATGGGTCTGCTGAGTTTTTAGGTAAAAGCATGGCGATTGCGTTTACTAATTGGGTCTCGAACTCTTCTTTTGTGATAGGGGTGTAGTAACCTTCAAGTTGGTCTTTATGATTAAAACCTTTTAGCTTGTCACTCGAAACGCAAACAGTTTGCCCACAGTCGAAAAACTCGATAATTGTCATATTGCATTCTTTGTCAACGAACACATAAGAGTCATCACCTGTATGGTCTTCATCTGGGTTTTTTCTGTAGTGAGGAAGTTCAATTGTGCGGCTTTCTGTTTGAACCTGTACTTGTACATTGTGTTCGTAGGTGAAAGATACGCTTTCGGTATTTATCTTCATCGCTTCGTTATTTTTTTGAGAGTTCATGCTTAATTACTTTTTGGTTAAAACACCCATCTAAATGAGTGGTGATTAAAAGAGCTCTAGTAGTCGGAAAACTCAGTTTGAGCTTTACCTGTTAGAGCGAATGAGATTAAGCAAAGTACGTTTGGGACAAACGTGTTCCCCATGTGTCCATCATAGAAGTATGATGCTGATGCTAACTTTCCAGATTCATCCAAAAGAGACGTGTGGGTTAACTCTAGTGTTGAGTTGGTAAAGAACCCGCAACATTCGCAGTCATGGTCAGTAGATTCTCCGTCTACCATAACCTCACTCGGAAACAACGAGCTTAGTATGGTTAGAGCGTCGCGTTCGTCGACCGAGCACTCGAAGTCCATAAATGCAGATATGAGGTTGAATACGTTGTTGTTGTACTTTCCGGACTCTTCTTGATCAAAGGGGTTGGCCTCCACCTCAACGACACTACCATGATAGAGTGTATTGCCAATTGAGTCTCTGATTAGAATCTTGTTCTCAAACACACTTTTGACGGCATTCCCTTTATAGTCAGTGTCGTCGTACTCAAACCCCTCGATAGTTACAAGCAATGGTAACTTCCAATTAGTAAGAGTTTTAAACTGATCTGTGTCTTTTGTGAGCTTAATTAAACACTCAGATTTTAAAGGGGTAGACATCAGTTGTATGACTTCAACGCAGTTTTGCATAATCTATCTCTTCTTGTTGGTTTATGTTTAGCTCGACAGGGTAACAAGCACCACGATTGCACATGCTTTACACCGTCCATTCATAGGCAGCATTAATGAGACAATGATTCACTATGACTAAAGAATTTACAGCCAAAGAACGTAGTATGTCTTATGAGTCGTCTATAGCGGTTGGAGTGCCGAGTTAATTTCTGATTTTACCATCAAAAAGAGTCCCACTATTCATTTGAACAAAACTATTAGGCGTTTTTGTTTGTTTTGAATATTGAGAATTGAATCATAATGCCACTATTTTGGTGTTGTTACAAAGTTTTTTAAAACAGTTGATACTGTATTTATTTGTGGTACTATGGCTCAAAATTTACAACGGGAACCATGACAATCATGCTTTCACCATTAACTGAAAGACAGAGAACTGTCCTACTTACAATCATTCAGCGAGAACTTTCTGGCGGCGGTTATTACACCATCAAAGAACTGGCTGAAGCCTTCTCAATGAAGAGCCAAAATGGGATGCAAGAGCATGTCAACGCCCTTAGGAAGAAAGGGTATTTGGAATCAAGTGAAAAGGGTAAGTCCCGAAGTATTGTTGTAGATCGCCGTGTGCTACTTATGATTGCACAAAAGGGGTCTCCTATGATTGATGAGTTCTCACTCAAGGCTGCCGCTTTAGAAGACTTGATTGGCCTGAAACTCGCTATCGAGCATGAATGCTCAAAACGCCAGTTTAATGTTGCGGGTTTGAGCGTAAGAAGAACCAATTACATGCCAAGATTGATTGACTCCAAATTCCGTGACGCTTGTTATGGTAAACCTATTTTTAGGGAAAACTCACAACTGACAGACGACGACATTGAATCAAACCTGTTGTTGCAAATGGACGAGAACTTTCGCGAGGTTGGGTAAAATTATGGGGGCAGTCATGCTTACACGAGATGAAGAAATCATCGCAATGGCTTTGTTTGGGCGAGGCACCGAAGAGGTAAGTTTTGCGAATGCAGAAAAGATTCACTCGCGATCAAAAGCCGCTTTGGATGGGTTAGTGGATAAGCAAGCCATCACCGTGAGCAAAAGCGGAAACTCGCTTTACTACAAAGCTTGCAAAGACGTAATAGGTCGTCCTTTGAGTGACTTTAAACCCCAAACAAAGGAAGAAGATTTCCCATTAACACTTGGGAATTATTGAAAGATCCAATGAGCCAAACAACAGAAGGCAAGCGTTATTGAAGTTTGTTGTTTGCTGTGTTTGTTCGATTTTAAAAATTAGGGCAGCAATGCCCTTATCACTATGACTCCACCCGACTTCTGTTTAAGAGGGCGGCAAAAGGTAAGTATTTTATGAACCAATTTCTCTATTGGACGACATTAGCCATTGTTATCCAACTTTGTATGGGGATTTTCGCACCCCATGTTATGTTCCTGAATCGTACACGATCAATATTGGGCAATGTTGCAGTTCTCTTAAAGGGTGTATCCTTCGCGGTAATTATAGGGTACATCTTTGGTTGGTGTGCAATGGCCTCACTGTATTTCTCTGTTAACTTTCTGATCGTACTTCTCGCAATTTTTGCACTGGCGGTCATTCACAGAACCGCCTTTACTGGAGGTTTGGGAGAGTACATTGAATACCGTCAGGAGATTATCCGATTACGTTGGGTTCTGGGTGTTTGTGTAGTAATGGTTGCTGCATTTTGGGCTGTCACCTCTTCAAGTATTACTCGACACAAAGAGATTGCAGAACTACTTGATATCTCAGAGGTGGAACAGTCTCTATTTGCATCGGTTGAAGAGCCAGAAATGCGCGTTATGCCAAAAGATGCTGCATATGAAGTCGCTAAAAAGGCACTGGGTAAGCGAACAGACGACGGGCTTCAGTTAGGTGCTATGTACGGCATCAATAAGGAAACAATGACTTTACAGTACTTTGATTCGCGCCAGTACTGGATTGCCCCTCTGGAGCATAAAAGCATCCTGAAAGAGATGCGAGCTGACGGAATTTATGGTTATGTGAAAGTGAAAGCTGACACTGCTGATTATGAACCTGAGCTAGTGAAAAGCCACATGCGTTTCTCTCCATCCGCCTCTTTTGGTGACAACTTGAAGCGCCTGATTGTGACTAATTATCCAGCTCGCAATAAGCAAGAGCGAAAGTTCATGATCGACGACAAGGGACGACCTGTCTTCGTGCAGTTCTTTAGTAAGAATGGTGTTGGCTATTCAAACGACATCTTTGATGGTGGCGTAATTGTGGATGCTGTTACTGGCGACATGACGGAATTTGAACATGGCAACCCACCAAGTTGGATGAACTACTCAATATCAGAAAAAGTTCTCCTATCACGCCTGAATAGCTGGGGACGATTCCGAAACGGCTTCATTAAAGGTTTGTTTGGGAACCAAAGTCTGATGGTTCCAACTTCTCTGAATGAAACTCAAACACTTTACTTCGTTGATGTTGTAGGTACTTCAAACGGAAAGGCGTTTTACACGGGATTGACGAATAAGAGTGGCAACAACGCAAGTGCGGGTATGGTCTATGCTGACCCTATTACTGGCAATATCTCACTCTATTACCCTGATAGCACAGCTAGTCCAGATGAAGAGGCGATTATTAAACAAGTAGAGGCTGCTTTAGGTATTAACGCAGATCGTTGGACTCCGACAGAGCCAATTCCTTATCGTGTTTATGACACCATTGATGTTTGGTTGACCCCTATTGTTAGTAAAACAAACATCGTGGTAGGGTATGCGTTCTCTGATGTGAATACGCCGAATCGAACCGTATGGGATAAAGATCTGGCCGTTGCGTTGAATAAGATGATGAGCTTAGGAGTAAACTCTGGAGCAGTGCCAAACTTGAGCTTAGCAAGCACTTATTTCGGTGTAGTAAGAACGTACGTTGTTGATAACGAAAAGGCGTACATTACGATCAGAAGCAGTGATGGTGTTGTTCCTAAACTCTTTGAGTGTGATGGCTCACTTATCTCTGGAATGCCTGAGTGTTTGGCTCTATACACAGGTATGGAAATAGCAGTTGATGCTCACTCACGTGGTAGAAAACGCGCTTCAATTGCCCACATCCACGACTCAGTATTAGAGTCTGATGAACTTCACTAAAGTATGTGAATAATTGTTGAGTCCATTTGGGAGTAGATCTACAAATGGACTTAATATCGAATGTTTTTTAAGGTGGCAATAATTGTTAAAAAAAACGATTGTGGCACTATTGTAAAATTAAGAAAGGTCTTATGGCTGCAATAGAGAAAATTTGTGAGTTCTCTGGTGAGTATCCAGCTTGGTTAATGTATGGGTACAAGCGAAACCACATACAAGTAATCCCTAAGTATCGAAAAATGTTTCGTGGTGCTCAAGCAACGCTGCACTTCTTCAAAGGCGAGCCTTGCTTGGTTCGATTTAAGGGCGGGGAAATTGATAGAATCACAAGCTATCATAGCAATGACTTGTCCATTTATGGTGACGCCTTCGCTAACGAAAAAGAATATCTGCGCTTCCTTCGTAAAGAAAAGCGACAGTACCTCCGAGAGCGATGCTGGTTTGCACTAGAAGTTTTTGATGAGCAGCTAAAAGGTGAGGTCGAAGGTGTTTACACAGAGACAACTCTAAGTCCAAAATGCGTTATTCGTCGTATCAAAAGGCTTGTGGCAGATAACAAGCTAAAAGTAGTACGACATGACTGCTCCATTGTTCAATGGCAAAACGAAAGAGACGCTTCAGAGTAAAAGGTTATAGTCATTCAAATTTGATGCTGGTGGATGTTATTGGTGAGCGGATGAAACTAAATCAAGACGAAGTGAGCTTCTTCAAACGTACAGATGATGATTGGTGTGGTTCATTCCAACTGTCTAGCGGTGAAAAATTAGTATGTATCAGCTTTTTTTCTGATTATGATTTTGACCACTTGCCATACGACATCTACGAGTCTGCATATGATGAATTCAAAGCGGCTTACGGCAATGAAGTTACTAATCAGATGAACAAAACCTTTGGAATTAAGCATTGGTATATTGCAGCATCTGGAGACGATGATCTTGTGATTAAGGTTAAGTATAAAGATAGGGATGTCGCTATGTCTGACCTATCCGCATTGCTCAACAAAGAACTCGTTAACTTAGGTGACATGTCCAACCTAATCGGTGAAAGAGTTTAGTCAACAAATTATCCACGCGTCAGAGGTAAAGGTTTCTTTGGCGAAATTTCATTAACAAACATAAGGTGGTAGAAAATTGATTCGCTACATGATCAGAACAAGAGGTTATGAACGACTTAGTAACTAAAAAAACTAAGTAGGTAATAACATGATCGTATACTTAAAATCTATTGATGGTACAAAGAAGCGTTTTGATTCACTTAAAGACCTTTTTGTGTACCTTGAAAACAAACCGCCTTACTATGGGCGCTACAACCGCTGTTACAGCGTTCATACACTTATTGGTGACTCGTTTACTTCTTCTGCAAAGCCTATTGGCTCTGGTTTTGAAGATACGAGAAATCAGGTTTGTAGCTTCTCAATAAGAAAAAGTTTAGGATATGACTGTGGCAAATCTTATGTTCGTAGTGACGTTTGGTTAGCAACAGGAAACAAGTACATTGTACTTGATGATAAAGGTCGAGTAATTTCTAAAGAGCTTGTACTAGCTCGTTATCAACAGCGTTGGGACGCGCTAGTAAGGACTAAAGGGCTTGCTAGACGCATTGGAACGGGAATTAGCACGACTGTTCCGACGACTGGATACAAGTTCGATAAGAATTCACGCAAAAGACTGAGAAAACTCTACAGGGCAACTTCGTTCAACGGTAACGAGGCGAGAGCATTCGATAGCCGTGACGAGTATGACATGACTTTTCCGCCTAGAGCAAAGAGACGTGACATTGTGAAATGCCTTTGGATGCGTGATTACGACTACTACAACGAACGCTTTGTAAGCAAAAGTTGGAAGCAGTCAAAAAAACGTAGACAGTGGATGTAATCTTAAAGCCAGCCAGCAAGGCTGGCTTTTTTATTAAACATTGTTTTTACTGACATTTTAATCAACATAAGTGTTATATAAGGAGATGTTAGTTCATAAAAACCATGCCAAAATTTTATCTGTAATGCACACTTTTACACATTTATAAAGAGTATGAGTAGTGGGTCAAAAAATAGACACTACTGATAGGTCAATCTATTGACTCTAAGTGTCAAGCTGCATAAAACTATTCCTTGTGCGGTGCATCTAGAATGCTCTGTAAAACTATAACCATTAAAGAAAGTTAGATTCATGGTTAAGCATACGAATAGTCACAAACAAACAGAGGAAATCAATAACAAGTCAATTAAGAGGTTCAAGGAGTTTACTTTAATGCTTGGCGTTTTACTTGCTGCGCATCATGGCGTTGGCGTGTCGATCGACTTGCTTGAAAGATTACTTGATTTCTTAAGATTTGCTGAAGATCTTCTTTTGGTTGGGATTAAAGTATTGATAGTTTTGTCTATCTATAAATAGTTTCTTTCTACTAGTAGATAGAATACTGCACAGTAAAAGGGCTGGGCTTAGGCGTCCAGAAAAACGCTAAAGGCTCAGCTCTTTTCCCTCTCTTCATACGCACCTCATATCAACAAAGCAGTCACCGCTTTGCAGTTGTCTAATTCGGGAAGGACTATTTTAAGATGGATAAATTTCTTCAAAAAGAGACAGGCGTACCTTTATGGATAATAGCATTGGGTATGTTTGCTCTAACAATTTTAGTCACATACATAATCGCCTATGTATCTGTGATAATACATATGCTTGACCATTTAAATTGGTGGGGAAACCCCGATCCGCAAGAGCTAACATGGGCGATTCTAACTTTCTTTTCTCTTGCTACTTTGTACCCACTAGGCGCTCTTATTTACGCCTTCTATTCTATATCTGACTCCCAAACCAAAAAGTTCTTTGACCGATATGCGGGTAGTAGGCTAAACGAGAAAGAAGAAGAAATGTTTAGAGGGTTTATCAGTGAAGCCTCTTCATACACGGGTGAGTTTGATGCTTCAACAATAAGGAAGTACGAAAGCGCTGATATAAATGCTTGGGCGCTTGGGACTACTGATGCTGGATACATGAGCTTTTCGAGTGAAACACTTAAGTTACCAGAAAAGGAGATTAAGGGGATCTTCTATCATGAATTAGGTCACCTCGTAACAAAAGACACTCAAAAAGCGGCGTTTGCAAAGGCATTTCAAGAAGCTGTAATTTCTTTTGGTTTGGTAACACCATTAAAAAATATTCTCAGATACACCTTTTTTATCATGACTCAACTCGTCCTCATGAAAGTGAGTCGAGATAGAGAATATAGGGCAGACCAATTTGCTATTGAAGCAGACCCAGATTGTGGGGTTCTTGGAGCTCTGGAGTCAATTCGGGCAAGTAACTATGAAGTGGTTAATCCTGATGAACTCGATGTCTACATGTTTTCACTCAAGTTTGAAGAAGACAGCGTTTTTGCAACTCACCCTACCTTAGACAATAGGATTATTAGAATTGTCGACAAGAAGGCAGCGTCATCATACACAAGTGCTTAACAAAGGATTTAGCCGACTTCGACTATTAAGGAGTCGGCTTACTCTTTTAGATTGAAATCTCCATATTGACATAGAGTGGTATTGGCATGAGCAAGAAACCAATTCTTAGATATTCAGACTTATTTTCAGAACGAGGTAGGACTAAGCTAGCGTCAGTTCACATTGCTTCAGAGGGGGGTAAATATATTGATGCCTTAAAGGAGCATAACTACCTTTATGCAAAATATGGTGAGGCACTAAAGGTAGCTCGATTTGATAAGAAAAGAGGCTGGGAGTTACTCGGACAATTAATAAAGGAGATGGAGTCGGAGCAAATTTTACATGCCTACGCCAACTTTTGGAAAAAAGAAGACGCTGAGAAAGAATATATCGATCTAAAAGGTCGCGTTAAGCAGAGCTACGTCGATAGTGGTGTTTATTGGATGTCACGAAGTGATGATCTAGCGCATCGAGCTGTTTCGGTTCCCTATACCTGTGATATTAAATGTTCGTTAGGTGAGTATTGCATGGCTCGTGCATTCAAAGATCGCAGAGGTGACGAAGGTAGGTTAGCTATTCTTATTGAGCCCATTAAGGGAGCAGTAAACATAAAGACAGTGGAAGCTGCATTAACTGAGATAGCGAGGGTATGTGATTTCACGTACCCTCAATTAGTAGTAGATGGTAATAGGATTGTTGTACAAGAGAACCTTGATCTACTTGAACTTATAAAGAATGCAAATAGTGGTAGATTGTGGGACAAACTTAAGGCAGTGGCTGTTGCTTTAGAGATTAAGGATAAACACGATTCATGTTGTGTTGTTGACGTTACAGGTACTGAAAGTGAACCCGTGGCGATATTGAGCTCTCAATATAGCACCATAAGCTTATCTGAAATCAAGACACGCTCTAACGAGCTTGCTGACTACCTAGGTGTTAAAAGTGTACAAGTATCACCTTATGGCGAAGGTCGAATTAAAATCTGTGAAGACAAAAGCAGAGAAATAGCAGCCTCTAAAGCTGTGCATAAAGACCCTCATGTACGTGTATCTGGTCTATGTATGAATCTTGATTTGAAGGATTCTTCTGGGAGTCTATGCCAATCCTTTTGGTATTCAGTAGGCGGAAAGGAGGTAATTAAGTTTATTTCTGAAAGCGGGTACTTAAAGGCAGAGTTGGTTGAATGCGTCTCTAAGGGTATCTTGAGTTACATGGGATGGAGTGATTGTAAAATCTATCAAGAGGGCGGGACTGTCAATGTAGTTAGGGATGAGTCTGATCTAGAGTTTAGAGAGAAAGTTAAAAGCGACAACATGGCGTCAAGAGCATCAGCATTACCATATAGGTTCGCTCTGAAAGACGTGGTCGGTGGAGATGTAGTTGCAGAATATATTGAAGACGATAACTACATTTTATTGACCTCAGAGGGAGCAAGAGATGTCCCATTTGATTCAGTTATGAATAGGATTCATAGTATCGAACAGTTTTTGGAATGGAAGAATCTAATGGTATCAGTCAATAGAGCGGGCTTAATGATACACGACCACACTTGTAAGCAATCTTCGGTATATATTCCATCACTGGTAAAGCTCAACGATACTCTTGAAGATGAAAGTCGACTTATCACTTACGGGATTACAAATGGCGGAAAGAAAGTATTAGAAAATCTTGATGATTTTAAATCTACCTTGATCGTCGGAAAGGCAGGTTCGGGTAAATCTAATTTCATGAAGGCGCTTATCTATCAGCTAGCGCGAAATCTATCAAATGGTGTTGATGAGTTTGTCGGTATTGATTTAAAAGCCTTGCTAACTTTTGGTTCTCTGGAAGGTCTTAAAAACTTCAAAGTAACAGATACTGCACAAGGGGCAATTGAGATTATAGAGTACGTACTCTCTGAGGTGGAAAGGCGTAACGCAGAGGCAAGGGAATCTAGAAGTCCTAATGGTGTATATCAAGGGGGCAGTCTAATATTTCTTATTGATGAATACTCTGAGATTAAATCAAAAATTCCTCAAAGCGAAGTTGGACGGATTAAGTTGGCAATGGATCGGATTTTGAAAATAGGGCGGTCAGCAAAAGTACTTGTCTTAGCATGTATGCAAAATAGCACCAAAGATGCTGTTGAGAAAAGTACAAAAGACCAATTTAGCAATTTTTTTATGTTTCAAGTGCTCGATAAGGGGTACGCAGACAGTATGTACGATGGGGCAGAAGTTTTAGCAGAAAAAGGGTGGAGACCTATTACATTGAACAAAGGTAGATGTATTGTTCAGCTTGATGGCGAATCTGATTTATTCCAGATGCAAGTTCCGTTGATAGAAAATGATGCTTTTGATGAACTTATGGTCGATTTGGTAGGCAAGAAGTGATTCGACTACTTGCAATTCAAGTAAGCCCGAAACACTCGGGCTTACTTTGGCAGATTGTTTTTTATGGTGAGTCTTTGAGTATTTTCCATGCAAATTGAGCTGGGAGCGAGTAGAGGACAAAAAAGACTTCATCACCAAACCCATGATTGAGATGAGTGAAGCCTACATGCTTATCTCCAGTCTCTTCTCGAAGCTTAAATAACTCAGGCTTTGATGTTATCAATCTTGTTGCTGGGATATGCTCATTGAGTTCTCGAATTTCTTCTAAATTATCTTCATCAAGGAGGAAGCCAATGTGCATTGTTAGTGACAAACCTGTGTGATTGCAGACTTCATAAAGGCTGTCTTTTAGGTGGCTGGGTATTGTCGTAGTGTCTATGCCAAGGCTTGCAAGTCTCTCAAGCGGCACATTCCGCTTAATTCTCTTCTTATCTACGATTTTCAAGGTAATCTCTATTCTTTGCGTTGATGTTGAGCCTATCGTCTTCCTGAGACGATATTTGCTTGGACATTAAATAATTCTTCGTTTAACTCATCGATGCTTAAATGCTCACTGTACTTGCCAGTAAATGTTGTTACATCTCTGGCTGAAGTACCATTTGCTGACATTTGAAAAACACAATGCTCAAGCTTGTCTGATTTTGTTATGTAGGTGACTATGATGTGGCTATCCGGAGTGAGCCACAATCCTGCATCAAACAGGTCAGGGAAATTAATATTCCTTAAAGCTTCAACTGAACTAATTAACCAAGGCACAAGGGCTCTGTGTTTTGTATTGATAAAGTCTATTAGTGCTTGTTCGTTTCGCATTTGAGGTTACTCAAGGTATATCGATATTTCGATAGTCTAACACTCTAGTAAGCAAACAAAACAGCAAATACCTTACCAAGAGCGTTTGCGATCACGCTTATTGGCTTTACGGAGTTCACGAAGTCCACGTGCTCTACCAATGTGTGATGACTTAATTCGAATAGAGTCACCAAACCTTCTTGGGTAGGAGGTAAATGTAGTGAAGTGTCCATCAGTATCAATAAAACAAAGGCCGCTATCTCTAAGGGATGTCAGGTAGGTATTTGGACGCTCACCGAAATTTGAGGCAATCGAAAATAGACGGATAGCTTTTTTTAGGGTCGAGGTGCGAAACAAAGGCTGACTGAAACTAGCGTTGTTCGTATAGATGCGGTAATCCGTGTTCTTTGTTCTTTCAGATACCTCGTTCTTCTTCCATGCTGCATAAACTTTTCGAGGAAGCACCTCTTTGAATGGATTAATGCAACGTGCATTTCGCATTTCAAAGTTGTTGTATCTCTTTGCTCGCTCTTCTGTCTTGAATAAATAGCCAGCTTTCACTTCTTTGATGCATCCATTTGAAAGCATTACTTTACAATATTTGTTGAAGTCAAAATCAATCAACTGAACCTTTTCGATCTTAAGGTCATTTGTTGATAAATAAAGAAACGGATGGTGGGCGACGACAAGGTGTGAATGGATATTCTTATTCATTGGGTAACTCTAATTTTTTATAGACTTCAATTGTAAGCGTGTACCGTTAACTATCAAGCGTTTTTTATATAAATTCGCAGCCATAATGCCACAAAAATGCTTGAACATTTGATAGGTATTGATATAGTTCACACCAAGACCAACATGGTACGCGCTTAAATCCACTTTGGTCTCTTATCTCACTCGGTATGAGAAAATCAAAGAGCAAAAAAGGCTTATTGACCTCTAGGTTAATAAGCCTTTTTTTGTGCTACAAGAACGCAAACGCATCCCTCAAAATTGATGATGACACTGAAGTGCCAGATTGTTTTTCTTTTAAAAACTGAAAAATAACTAGACCAAAAAACCTTGCATGTCAAGTTTTAAGTGTGATTCGTATCACAAAATATAACTAACTCTGTTGATTTTTACGAATTCTCCTGTAGAATTTTTAACATCTTGTCATGAATGTGCCAAGATATTCACTTAAATAGGAGCTCAAATATGAGGAAACATAAATATGAAAACTTAGAAACAAACAAGAAGAACTCAATTAACAAAGGCTACGCAATCTTCGTCTTTTTGCATTGTCTATGCTACACACTTTCGGGTGGGTATTTAGGCTTTGAGAATCAGATAAGCTTGGGTGTTTTCAAACTTTGCCTTTGCTATCTAAAGTTTAAAGTATCCAGAACTCTCAATGTTATTGCCCTTAAGATTGCAGTTTTGTCTGCAAGAATAAGTGGTGACAGTTTTACTCTTTCAAAGATTAAAAGTGACATAAATAGAGAAGCTCGCGAAAGACTTGAAATCAAAGAAAGCAATGAAATTAGTATTGTTAACTATTAGCTATTGCGAATTGAGCATTTAGACTCGCACACCACCTGCTTTTGTAGGTGGTGCGAGCCTGCACATCATTAGTTCTGTATAATGGACAAATCGTTTTTCAGGTTTTGAATGCCTGAAATTAATTTCAATTAAGAAAGAGTTAATGATGAAATGTCCAAAGTGCTATGCAGCATTTGAGCAAGTACAAACACCTTTAGGCGATCTGGAGCGTTGTTCCGGTTGTAAAGGTCTGTGGTTAGACTATCATGAAATCGAAGACCTAAAACCAATTGCAGACGCTATTGATATTGGGTGCGAAGGCGTAGGCAAAACGCTAAACAATGTAGACCGAATTTCTTGTCCAATTTGTCCGAACAACAATTTGCTGCGAATGGTCGATCCAAAGCAGCCTCACATTTGGTATGAAAGCTGTCCAACTTGTAAAGGACGCTTTTATGACGCAGGAGAGTTTAAAGATCTTGCCAAAGTGGACTTGTTCGATTTCTTTAAGAGGTTTTCAATTAAAGAACGATATTAGATTCAAATTGGAAAGCAAAGCACCACATAGAGCGGTGCTTTGGTACAAACAACAGTTAATCGACAAAAACCTTACCTATGCTCGAAATCTCAGGAATTGAGTTTGGAGTGTCATCGATAAAAAAAGCGATTTCATCTACTGGAAAACCTACACGCTCCAGATAAGGCAATTTTTGCTCACCTTCAGTGAAGACCACATCTTCCTTAGCCCAATCTTGGTAGATTTGGACATTTGTAGGGTCGCTTTCGCTGCGTGATGTACACAGTACACAAGAGAAACCAGCTTTAGTGAATGTATTGCGAACAGACACAAAAGTTCGTCTGTCTAAGCTCCATGTATCATCAAAATCAAAAATAATTATGCCACGGCCAGAGCTCATGATTACCAGTTCCCTTGAGTCACTTGATGCACCTTGGGCATATTTGGATCTGTCGAACACAGCGTAATTGATTCAATTCTTTCTAATATTTCTTGGTCAGAGTCTTCAAAGTGCATTACAAACTTTAGAGATGCAGACTGGAAGTTCTCCTTGAACACTTCATCTATAGGAAGATTAAAGTTGTGATCGTAGCAGTACTCATCTCGAACATCTTGAATGTCAGTATTAAAGTAACATACTGCTTTTGAGTGGTTAGACTTTTCATCAATCTCCAATAGTATCTGAGATATCTCAAGAATGTAGTCTGCGTTCACATTACTGAAAGTCATTAGGCTGTCTTCACCTTTTACAGCGCTTAGGCACAGCCCTTGTAAGTCTGCTTCAAGAGTTCCACTTTGTGATGGATTAAGCTTTATTTCAAGCTTAAGTGTTTTGATTACATCTAGCTCATTCGGTAAGTAGATGTGTTTGTTCAAATGAATGTTAGGCATAACTGGTTTTACGATTGTTTTAGAGTTTTTGATAGCAGCTGGACAGCTTTGTCGTCGCAGCTCATATGGAAAACAGTTGAAGAGACGTTTGGTGGCATGAATGCTTGAATATCAATCGGTAACTCAATAATTAGAGCTTGCCCTAGACGTGTATAAGGCTCTTTCTGTTTTTTGTTGCTTGCCTTAATAAGGAGGCTGTTGAAATCAAATGATTCTAACCTTTGTTTGAGTAACTCTGCCTTTAAAGTCTCTAGATTATGGCGACACGCAGAAACAAAACTCTTAACGTTCAGGCATTGATCTATCGTAAGTCCGATGTTGCCGAGCTTTTCGTTAAGGTCACGTCTTAGTGCTTCTTCTCTAAATGGCTCTAAGACCTTATCTCCGTCTTTTGTTATATCTTCAGCAACCGAACAAAGGCAATCTGCATCTTGCAGTAACGCTAAATCTATCATTTACATTGATCTTTAATGATGAGTCTTGAGTCAAAGGCGCTTAGGTCTGAATGAATTAACTCTAGCTGACTTTCGAGAGATGCTTTTGAAGCTTCAAGGTTTTCTTTAATTATAGATTTGGCTAAATCCAAAGCCTTCGGAAGATCCGCCTCATCAAGAATAAAAGCAGAGCGCTGGTTGTTCATTAGGCACTTTTGGAATCCAATTTCTGGTAGTTGTGAGTACTCAACTGAATCAACCGTGAATTTCTTCTTAGTTGACTTACTGACAGTTACATCTCGCTTAACGGTTATATGGTAAGGCATTTCACCAAGTCCCATCACCTTAGGGATGACGATAGATATTTTGATAACCTTATCGCCAAATCGAATTTCGTTAGTGCACATAGATTCCTCCGTTTCTGTAATAATGCCACATGAGCGAAGTGAGTGGAAGGTTTTTTGTGTTTTTAAAAACACTTGACTGGTGGTTGCTAAGTGGTACTATGTACCTCGGTTAAAGAAACACACTACACAGGTATAATTAATATGTTCTCACAATCTCTAGATACTAATGCAGAAGTCCTTCCAATTATCCAACAAGCTCATGCTCTGACATCTTGGCGTCAAAGCGGGTTTAGTTTTCCAGCTTCAGTTGGCGAGTTGGTAGATAACTCCATTGAGGCAGGTGCATCTAAAATCGCATGTTATTTTTACAAAGGTTCAGATGGCCTAATTGAGGAGATTGCGACTTCAGATAACGGTTCTGGGATGAGTGAGTCTGTGCTTCATGGATACCCTGTGATTGGTCGCTCTACTCGTTATGGTTCTGTAAGCGGTATTGGTAAGTTTGGAATGGGCGCAAAACTAGGTGCGCTTACGTACTGTAAGAAGTTTGTAGTTTACTCACGCGAAAAAGGTGAAGACTCGTTCCGAAAAGTGGAGTTTGATCTTGAATTGGCTATGGAGCTTGAGCAGGACGGGCGTTCAGGAGAGATTGGTGTACACAGACCTGTTGTTGTCGAAACCCTTCCTGAAAAGTATAACAACATCGTAAATGAAGATACTCGAACGCTTGTTGTTTGGTGTAAAGTCGATAAATTGCAAGCAGGTAAGCGCCCTGATAGTGATATTCAAATAAGTGAAAATCTTATTTCCGAGGTAGGTCGAATTTTTCGATACTTCATTTACAATGGTGTTGAGATTGAGGTAAATGGCAACAAGGTTGAGTTTTTCGACCCTATTATGCAACTTCAAGGGTCGCAACAGGATCGTATCCTAACGACGTACTACAACCCCGAGTCTAAATTTTTAAATCATTATCCAGCTACTTCTTACCTCAAGGATATTGAGATCTGTCGTCTTGGTGATGAGGTAGCAACTTTAAGCGTCGTGTTGTACCCGAAAGAGGTTTTGCGAAAAGCAGGTATGGGTGGTGACCGTTTGGCTAAAGCACTACGAGTACCTGATAATAAAGGGAGAATTAGCTTTGTTCGTAACGGACGTGAGATTTCCTACACACATGTACCTAAGATTTTTGGGCGAGCGGTATTACCTGCTGACCGATTTATTGGTGTTGAGGTTAAATTCACTCCTGTCTTTGATGAATTTTTCGGTGTCCGCCATGTAAAACGCGGTGTAGAGCCATTCGATATTGTAAGAAAAGAAATTCGTGAGCACATGCAGAACATCCTCCCTGTACTGGCTTCGGCAATTCAAACTCAATGGCACGGTGGTGAGTCAATTGACTTCGATGAAGTTGAAAAGATTGTCCAGAAGGCTAACTCTATTATGCTTCATGCAGAGCATGAGAATGGTGTGTTGACAGAGCAAGAACGAGCAACACAACGTGACGCATTGATGGAATTAGCGAAAGAAATCGGCGTGGATGACTTAGAGGGTTTTGCAGAGAAGAAATTGGGTAAGCCTTATGTGATTGAGGTTATCGATTCAATCCATAACGATTTCTTAGACTTCCGTTTTATGGATAATCAAGTGCATATCGGCGTGAATCGAAATCATCTAATGTACAAAGAAGTGTGGGAACCTCTTTATACAATTTCAAAACAGAATGCTAATTCTGTCGCGTTGTTAAACCCAGTTGAGACGGCAAATATTGCCCTTAATGCATTGAACATCATGTTGGTGTGCATGGCAAAGACTAAGTCCTTAGAGGGTATCTCTGAGTTTGATAAGTTTGTAAAAGGGTGGGGCTTGAACATGGATCGCTTCTTGCGCCAAGTAAAATAACCTAAAGACAATTCTTCGACGGGTTGGTTGCCCGTCGTCAAAACAACTACACAGGTACGGGTATGAGTATTTTTGAAAAGACACTAAAAGCAATTAACAAGCCTAAAGGTGCTCCTGAGAAGACTTTGGCTGCTATTCAGAGAATGCGGGGGCACTTCTTAAGCGGGGTTCGCGTGCCGTGTATGATGTACTCTGGAGGGAAGGATAGTTCTGTCTCCCAAAGTATGGCCTTGGTAGCTTGGAAGATGGCTTGTGATGAGATGCCTCGGCTTAAAAAAGTGCCTTTTATTATCGTATCTGTAAATACATTAAGTGAGCAACCTGTAAAACAAAGCTATCTTGGGGATGAGTTTGCAGCCTGTGTCCAATTTGCTGAAGAAAATGGATTTACGCTGAAGATTGAGAAGCCTATGCCGACTGTAGGAAATCGTTGGGCAGGGAAGGTAGTTACTGGTGTGTACCGAAATTTTTCAACCGAAACTTCGCGAGATCACAAATGTGCGGTTATTTGGAAAATTGACCCTGCAACTCGTTGTTTGCGAAAGTGGGAGTCTGTGATTAAAGATATGGGTCTTAGAATGCTACAGATCGTGGGTTCCAGACATGATGAAAGTCAGTCTCGCGCAGAGTCTCTAGATAGATTTAAGGCAAACGGCTACAGCATTGTGCCTCCTTCGGGTGCCGTAAAATATGACACCATTTATCCAGTTTATGATTTTACTAAAGATGATATTTGGGATTACCTGTTGTTCGCTGAGAATGAGACAGGTGCTAAATTTCCAGCAATCAAGGATGGTTTTGATGGCACTATCTCACTATACAATGACCTAAGTGGTGGTGAGTGTAGCTTTGATCAGAGCGGCAGTTCTTCTTGCAGCGGCTCGCGAGACGGGTGCTGGTTGTGTTTCGCTTCCAATGCGCCGATGATTGACGAGTCTCTGGTTAAAACAAACCCACATGTATCTCCTCTTGCGGAGTTTCGTAGGTTTATGCTTGAAAACGACAGGAATGCTAATCTTAGAAACTATATTCAAACCACGATGGATAAAGGCAAGTTATTTGTAAAATATAACCCCAATGGATTGTGTGGGAGTTACTTGCTTAAGATTTTAGAGATTGGTTTGACGATTCAGCAGCGGGAATTAGAGAGAGCTGCTTTAGTTGCGAAGCAATTAAAAGAAGGGACTTACATAAACACTGGCGGTAAAGTGCTTGATAAGCCAACTTTTGAGATTTTTAGACCCGAAGATATCCTCTTTATTGATTTGCAGTGGGGGATGAGAGGAATGCAGTTAGAGCCTCACGCTGCACTAAAGGCTTATAAAAGAATTGTTCTAGATGGAGAGAGGGTTGATATTCCAAAAGGGTACGTTTTGGACAAACCTTTTTCGAAAAATTTAGACATTCAAGGGAAAATCTTTTTAGGAGATGTTCAGGTAGCTGAAAATTTGGAGCTAGACGATTGTCATATTAACGATGGCGGATGGGATGCTGACATTGACCTGTGTAAATCTATCTTATCCAAAGAGGTTCTTGAGGATTGGTTGTCTAAAGAAACTTCATTCATTGGTGCTATTCAACGCATTTTAGATAGCGGAGCAATTACGGTTCCTAAATCTCAAATAAAGGCCGTAAACCTGAGAGTTGAAAATGTTAAAAAGATCTACAGTAGCGGCTTAAACAAAACGGCATATGATGGAGGTACGATTAACTATAATGATGAAAAAGTGGCCTAACAGAATTGAAAACTGTGATTTAAGTATCATTATTTGAAATTTATGTGGCATAATGGCAAAATAATTGAAAACAAAGCAAGGAGTCAAAATGTTTAAGTTATTTTCTGTACACACATACTCAGGCGTTAGCGTTAAGAATACTCCATATAACTGGGTTAACAATCCAGTCTCTAGTTGGGGGCAGCTTTTTCTGCCAGTAGTTTAAGCCTCATTTCGCATCAAGAATTATAGAACCTTGGTTCGGCACTATCGCATACCAAGGTTTTTTTATAGCTGCTATTTAATGTTTTCAAAAACTATTGACTTGTGCATTTGTATCACTATAATGCTCATAACGCTTAACCATATAAGGTTGAACCATGATTAAGAATAACTCGGGTAAACAATTGAAATATAAAGTTTAATGTCGGGCATTTTGCCTGATACCAATTTGGAGATGGCAGATGACTGTTTTAGATTTATTAACTCTGGTACTAGATCGCGGAGGCGGTTTAGGAACTGTTTTGTTCGTTGTTTTGTTATTGCGTGTTCGAGTCACTGTTACTTGGACTCGTGCGCAAGGCTTACGTTTAGGTTTGCGGCTATAGGAGGGGGAGATGGAGCTGTTTGATGTGTTTGGTTATACGATATTGATAGTAAAGTGGCTTCCGCTGATCTTAATCTCTTGCGGTAATCTAATGCTGAAGCACAATTCATTCGGTAGCATTCGCATAGGGGATATCGACGCTAGAGATGATGTTAGAGTTGCATTCCAGTTCCCTGCGAGTAAACCATTTATTGACTTCAAATATTAAAGGCTCTTCAATGAAAGAGCCTTTTTTCTTAGATCTTATTGAGAGTTTGCCATCTAGCGAGCAGAAACTTGTAGTATTGAGCATCGCTGATGCCTTTATATCGGCCTATCCCAAATGCGTCGTTCATTTCAAGAAAGATTGTTTTCCTTTCTTTAGTAATTGCCCAGTCAAAAGCGTATGTGTCAGTCTGGTATCCGCTCTGCTTAAGGATTGAGGTTGCATTGAGGACTGAAGCCGTATCAAGGATTTCATCGTCATCATAGTCCCCAGTATACTGACATATTGAGGTCAGCTTTCCTTCGGTTACGTACGCTCTGAATTCACTTCTTATATCTACTTCTTCTGATAGCCAAAGCGGCTCTTTCGGGTCTAGGCTGCTGATTAGTGTGTACCCTTCATTCTGAGTGAACAACTGACCAGTGAATGATTTCCACTTGTGACGAGGTTTTGCAAAAACCCTATTACCTTGAGCGATTTCTTGCAAAACTGTTGTTGCAGTTCCTTCCCAAACTTTACGATGAAGAAATTCACTTAGTTGAGAAGGGTAGTAGTTAGGGTTTGGTAGTGTTAACCCTTTTGATTCAAGAACCATACGTACTCCTTCTACACTTCCAACAAATAAGTCGTGTTCTGGAGGATTGCTTAAATCTTTCTCTTCTATGTATTGATAAGGAATGCTGTCGTAGATAGCGTGATTTAGAACAGCCATTTCTTCTTTCCCGATGCGACCAGATCCTTGATATCTTTGAAGCAAAATCAAGCTGCTATCTCCAGTGGAACTTCATCAAGTGCTACAGACGTTAACAGCGACGAATGTAGTCGATCTAGAATTGACTCTCTTACGCTTGGGGTTGAGATTTTCAAATTGCTTGAAAGCTCAATGAGTTCAAATAGAAAAGTACAAGCATAGACAAGTTCTTGTCGCCAGATTTCTAGTGCAATCCTTGGGCATTGCTTATTGGCATATTTCGCAGGAACCGAATCTAGTATGCATTGATAATTTATCGATTTAGGCAGCGGATACCTTTCACTTTCAAACCAATGCTCAGTTGGCATATCTTTGACACTTCCAGCGTGATCTAGCGATCCGAAAATTATTTCCTCAGCATGGGACGTCAGGGTGTCAACAAACTTAGAGAGTGAATTTGTTGGATGCCTTATTGTAAACTCTTTGATTGTAGAGCTGTGTGAGGCACGTAAATCAGGTGAATACTCTTCGTAGCCTATAGCAATTGAAACTTCATTATCCTTATGCAGTTCCCACTTTGAAATTACATTGTTTACTGCATCGTCAAAAAAAATCTCACCAAGCGTCTCTGAGGTTTCAACCCCTTCTGTGAGAAAGCTGTTGCATATTGTCCCTTGGTACTTTATTAGTTCCCCAACGAGCTGAAGTTTGAACATTATTAATTCCGTAGCTAATGACTCGACTAATTTTCATTGTTGCATAAAGGCAAAGCTCCTTCAATTTATTTGTGGCATCATTGCTATGGTTGAATGCTGACCATATAAACAGTGTTTAGGGTGATTTGTATTGAATAACAGAGTGACTTTAGGTATTGTGCCACACCTAAATGATTGGCTATATAAAAATCGCCAACAATGAAAAAATACTTAAAGTGAGTTACATAGATGCAATTACCGCGCACCCAAGATCCTCAAGTAGAGGCGATTAAGCAGCCCCCTTATTCGTTTGAGGCTGAGCAGTCAGTTATAGGTGGCTTAATGCTCGATAACGAAAAGTGGGATGAAGTTTCAGATAAAGTCTGTAAGGAAGACTTTTACTCCCGCTCACATCGATGTATTTTTGCAGCTTGTAAAGAGATTTTTGAAAGTAACAACCCATTGGACATGATTACGCTTTCGGAGACTCTTGACAGCAAGGATCAGCTGGAAGATTGCGGAGGGTTTGCTTATCTAACAGATCTAGCGAAAAACACGCCTAGCGCTGCAAATATCAATGCGTATGCTGAGATTGTCCGAGAGCGTTCTGTCGTGCGTAATCTAATTGGTGTGGCAAACGAGATTGCAGATGCGGGGTACAATCCTGAAGGGCGTAATTCACAAGATCTTATTGATTTGGCTGAAAGCAAAGTTTTTGCGATTGCAGAAGGTCGAACAAATAAAGATGAGTCCCCACGCCCAGTAGAGGATATCTTGGAAGCGACCTTAGGTCGAATTGAAGAGTTATATCAAACTCCACAAGATGGTGTGACTGGTCTTGATACGGGATTTGACGAACTCAACCAAAAAACAGCTGGGCTACAGGGTTCAGATCTTATTATTGTTGCTGCTCGACCTTCTATGGGTAAAACTACCTTTGCGGTGAATATGTGTGAAAATGTAGCTTTTGATGACTCTAAATCTACTGATAAACCTGTTCTAATTTTCTCTTTGGAAATGCCTGCTGAGCAGTTAATGATGCGTATGCTAGCATCTCAAGCTCGTGTCGATCAGACTAAAATTAGAACAGGTCAGCTTGAGGATGGGGATTGGGCTCGTGTATCAGCTGCTATGGGTAAAATCATGAATAAGAAGAATTTATACATAGATGATAGCTCAGGTCTGACGCCCACCGAGGTAAGGTCGCGTGCTCGCCGTCTTGCTCGTGAACACGGTGGACTATCTATGATTATGGTGGATTATCTCCAGCTTATGCGTGTGCCAGCTCTATCCGATAATCGTACACTTGAAATTGCTGAGATATCACGCTCCTTAAAGGCTTTGGCAAAAGAACTTAATATCCCCGTTGTGGCGCTATCTCAGTTGAACCGTTCACTTGAGCAGCGTGCCGACAAGCGTCCTGTGAACTCAGATTTGCGTGAATCTGGCTCTATTGAACAAGATGCTGACTTGATTATGTTTTTGTACCGCGATGAAGTTTATCATCCAGACTCTGAACATAAAGGTCTAGCAGAGATTATTATTGGTAAGCAACGTAATGGCCCAATTGGTAGCTGTCGAGTTGCGTTTAAAGGTCAATACTCACGATTTGAGAATGTTCATACTCCAACTTTTTGAGGTTCTTCATGAAGTGCGGTACTAATTTCCATCTATCGAACTTGGAATTGGCATAATGTTTAAGGGAGCCGCTGTGGCTCCCTTAAGTGTATGTTCAGGTTTGGATGTTTAGCTTTTATCAGAGCCTTGAGTGTATGGCTGACCTTCACCAACTAGGGTTTCTTTTACCAGAACGAAACGTTCTCCAATTGGAATGCTTGAAAACTCACCTTTGTAATAACGCTCTGATGTAAATTGTCGTATGTGTTCACTTCTTACGTGGGTACTTACTTTATGACTGTCTGATTTGTCTTGAGGGCGGCTGAATACATACTTATTACTAGCGTTCCCAAGCTCTTTCAAAAGTCCCATGTGTTTAGGGGATAAACATCCTTTTGGCACCCCAGTTCTGAAATACTTGTTGTCGGTTACTTTGTTGTAAATAAACATTGCGGCGATAAGCCTTAACATTGTTAATTGGAGCAAGATGTCATCTTTATCTAGCTCATAAGCATCGGATGAGGAAAGTCCGAAAATCTCATTATAGAGCGTTCTGTCAAAGTGTTTGATTGGGGTGTTGAGGATTGTAGGTAGCTTTGATACAGGGAATCCAGAAAACGTATGTGCTATCCCATTTTCACTTCTTGTTGGAATTATCATTCGGATGAACTGTTCATTTTCGTAAGCTGGGTCTGACGACGTATCTAAAATTGATTCAATCTTGGAGTCGGGAAGAGCTAACCCCTCTTTCATGAACTGGATGACTTTTGTTTTATATTCGTCAGGCGTGCAGATCGAGATTAAGCAAGGTAACAGATCTAAATTGCCTGATTTAGCTACATTCGGTAGGGATAGTGTGAATGTTTTAAATGGGAAGTAGCCAATAGTCGCAATCTTTGCTGTGAACTCTAGGTTCATAAGTTTGTTGATGGTGTATTGATCTTCGATAAAGACAATGTTTTTGTCGCTTTTAAGGAAATCGTACTCGCAAGCCATAATGCTAAAGTTCAAAGTGTGCAGGATTGAGTTAGAACCTAAATTTCTTGCGAAATGACTCAATTGCAGGTGTAGCATTTCAGGGAGACTTATTTTTTCTTTCTTTGCGACCTTAGTTGCCAAGTCCAATGTAGAGGTATAGCTTTTAAATTTCATTTCTTGTTAACATCCATCTCAAACATGGTGTTAACTATATCGCTCAAACGATAGGTTGCCAAGGGGATAGGTTTTAAAATCTTTGTTATTGGGCACATCTAGAAACTCAAATTCCTGATGCGTTCACTTTTTAAAATTGAGTTTCTTCGAGTGAACCAAAGTGAAGTTGATAGTACAGCTGCTGCTACTGCTGTTATCCCAACAACGAAAAAGGTTCCAAATGCTGGCACGAGTAACAACATGGCCTCATCCTGCATTCCGCCTCTATAGGATTCTTTGTAAGCAAGCAATCCGAATACAATCGAATTTATTACAGATGCTGGAGCGACAGACGTGGTTATTGTTAGCCTTAAATAGGAAGTTCCTTCAGGTGAAATGTTGTTTATATCAATTGGCTTAATTGTGGCAATAAGTCCTACAAGCGGTGCCCACAGGAAAAGCACTAATGCAAATGCAATATCCACAAGGTTGGTAAATGGCATGACTGTGCAAACAAAGGTTGCTGCGATTGCTAACGCTGACAAAAATAGCATTGATAATGAAGATGATGATTTCATAAATTTCTCTGTGTTGAAGGCGTTGTAATTTTTATCTGCCTGTTCGGCAGTGAACTCAGAAGATGGTCGTCACCAAGACACGTTAGAAATTTAAGCTGCCTGCGCGGCAGTGAACTGGTTTCATACTTAAATCTAAAGCCTTTGAACAATTTAAGCTGCCTGTGCGGCAGTGAACGCGGTTTTGGTCAAATGATGATGGAGTCTATTAATTTAAGCTGCCTGCGCGGCAGTGAACGCCAATCACTCGTTTTTCCGTAGCACCGATGTTACTTTAAGCTGCCTGCGCGGCAGTGAACAGTACTGGCTTCCGCTTCTCGCTAGATTTTCAATTTAAGCTGCCTGTGTGGCAGTGAACTTCTAACTGCTCGAACGCTTTATCTTGCTCTTAATTTAAGCTACCTGCGCGGCAGTGACCTCAAGCTACAGAAGCCCTGACTTCGTTTATGATTGCAAGCTGCCTGCGCGGCAGTGAACGACATTGTTTGTGCGTGGGTCTGTGACCTTTTAATTTAAGCTGCCTGCGCGGCAGTGAACCTTTGAACTCAGCCATTTTGTGTACGTTGGACACTTTAAGCTGCCTGCGCGGCAGTGAATCTAACCTTTTAAAATACCTTTGCCTCATGACTATTTTAAGCTGCCTGTTCGGCAGTGAACCGCGACACATTTGAAGTTTTGAATGATGCCAAACTTTAAGCTACCTGCGCGGCAGTGAACAACTCTACAAAGAAGATATTAAAAATATTGATACTTTAAGCTGCCTGCGCGGCAGTGAACTGTTAGCTTTTCTCGTTAATAGGTTGATTTAACGTAATATCGCTCGTATTTTAGCGTATTACCTTTTTTGTTCGTTAAATAAATATCACTAAACAAATCAATTGTCTACCCGTACTCCATATGAGATGGGTTAAAACCAAGGGATTGTTTGGGATTTGCTTAATCCATAGGTTGAAACATCTCCTGTTGAAGGTTTGTCAACAATGTCTCCGTGTTTAATAAACAGCTTAATGGGGTTACCATTAGAATGACTTCTTGTGTTTATAAAAGGCAAATCTAACACCTTCCTTTTTGAGTCTGGAATCTTTTGAAGAGCCTCTTCTTCAGTAAGCCACCCTTTTTTCACTGATCGACGGCGTAGAGCTGCTGGAGATTTAGGAGTCACTCTAAAAACAGTTCTGTAGCCTGCAATTTGCTTTGGAACTTCTTTTAGTAGAGAGCAGTTAATGTAATCTTTGAATGCGTCTGTCCACCCAGTACTCATTAGATCTTGAAGTGCGTCAAGGCTACCGTGAAGCCTTAGGGTATTTCCAATATTGGAAGTGTGCTCAGGAAAACTGATAGCGACGCTCTTTTCTTTGGTATTAACTAAAGCAATGTGCAACTGAGAGTAGAGCTTACTCATTAATATGCCTAAGTTAAGGTTCTTGTTTTCAAGTAACTTGATGTCGATAAAGTAGTTCATCACTTGCTCGCCCCAAAAACTCCACCTCGGATTAGCATTGCCACGAAGTAATGTTTTTGGTTTTCTGTAATTTCTTCACCTTTGACGATCCAACGCGTTAGAAGTGAGTAGAAATCTTGCTTCTGTTTAGGGTTTCGATTTGCGACACCTTGGTTAGTCACACTCCCATATACCTCGACGGCTATTGGGGCTGAACCATCTTCATACCAGTTATCAATGGAGCGGATAGCGTTGCCTATTTTCTGAGAATGCATCGCGGCCTGACCATCGATTTCATAAAGAACTTTTGAGTTGTTCGAACTGTCTTTGTCGAGTAACAACTCTTGCGATGGGAAGACTGGCTGACCTTTGCCCAGTTTTACGAAAGCAGTCACATCTATCAGAAGATGCTCTTCTTGTGTAAATGCTTTTTCAACAAGCTTAGAAAAGCTTAGCAGGTCTTTGTCACTAGATTCGAAGACTTCCAGTGAATGTTTGTGAGCATCAAATGTAAAGTCTTTGCCTTGAGTGCTGACATTGATGATTATTGAATCTGCGCCAATTCGGTTGTTCCATAGGAATCGACCATTGGCAACGTTAATTGCGTAACGTTTTGCAAGTTCAGAAAATCCATACTCTTTCTTGTAAGTTTCAACTTTTGACTTTAATGCAATCAAGAAGTCTTGGTTGTTGCAAGCTGAAGGTTCAGTGATGCCTCCTAGAAACTTTAATGTGAATTCAAGTTTTAGAGTGTCGTGGGAGAATGGTAGTGATGTTGCATCAACTGTTTGCAAGTTTGCTTTGCAGACTTCCGCGTCAAGGTTATCCGCTTTTGCACCTTTGATTTCGTTCGAAATTGTTCCTCGAACAGACTTCTCTTTGATGATGAGCGGCAAGTGTGTTTTCGGCTCTTTGATTTCAGACCATTTGCACGATGACATAATGGCATCAGAAGGTGACATCTTTGAGCGGAAAGATAGGTTCGAAGGTCGAGTAATTTTTGACATGTTGATTTCCTAAAAGTCTAATTCTTCGTCTGCCGAGTTAAATTTGTGTGTTTGGCATAAATAAAAAGGGTGATTTGAGTAATAGTGCCACATCAGTTCGTCAATAGAATCAAGTCGACTTGGTGTACGTAGCCATTCACCTAATGTGTGAATTGGTTCAACGAAAGTGAGCGGCGTGAATTCGTCTCTTGAATTTTCGATCTCACCACCTTCAAAGATTCGCGTCAGCGCTTTAAATCCAACTTGGATTGGAACAATGTAGCCATCGCTTTTGTTTGTTTGAAGCCAATTGATTCGGGCATCGGCAGACACTTGGGTGCTTGGTATTAACGAGGTTTCAGCCTTGTATTCTGTTGTTGTTGTTCCGATTATTGCTTCAAGTTTTGACATGCCTTTTGATGTTTTTTCTATCAAAAGATCAGATTTCTCTATCAAGCACGCAAAAGGCAATAAGGGTCTAAGCAGTTCCTTATGGCAATTTGTTGATATTGAATAACAATCATCAATCTTTACGACATTGCCACCAGCAAGCGTCATTGTCTGCGCTAGATTTTTAATCTCCTCACATTGGCGCTCACAGTTAATTTGATCTGTCTTGTCGAGTCCTGTGGCTCGAACTACAAGAGACACCGTTAGATTCATCATTCCTTCCTCATTAACAGGAGAAGGCTCTCCTTTACTTGTTGGAGGGGTGCGTTTTTGAGAAAAACGATAATGATCAAAATAACTTTTTCGATGTGCTATCACTTTGTGTTTGTGACACAAGATGCCCACATCGGTAAGTGAAATTCCCTCTGTAGGTTCGAGCTTACGAGAAATTGCGTGTGCAAAACCAAGAAATGCTGTCACTGAAGGAAAGCCGTAACAAATTCCGGAGATGCAGTTTGCTGCTTGTACGCTTATGTTTTTAAGTATGACGAAATCATTTGTCATTACTTTAATCTCCTTAGGGCATTCTTCATATCTTTGCTCCATCCGTACGCTTCTGATTCGCCCAGTGTGTAAGCGTCTCCTGCGAGTTTGTTAACTTTTGAAAGAAGCCAAAGCGAGAAATCTTGAGATACTTCTGAAGCCCAATCCCCGTAGTATTCATTGCGATGTCTTTCGTTGATCCAAGCGAGTTGGCTTGGCGGGATACCTTCAAACTCTAAACCTTCTTTTATTTTAAAAGACCATTCGAATGAGATAGATATAACCGCATCAACGATTGAGTCTGTTGCTTTTTGAATCTTCTTTGATAACTCTTTGTTTACCTGTCCTTTTCGCTTTGCGGTGGCATAGAGCCTCGTCAGCTCCTTAACGTAAGGAAATGCTGAAGAGTTAACTTGTTTTGATTCAAAGATAGAGCCATTTATTGAACGCGAGTCCGAACTCTCAACTTGCGGTGGGGTGCATGGTAGGAAATAGTTAATCCCGCCACGTTTTGAATTCAAATAAGAAACGTTCTGTGGTTTTGAGCCACCTAACTTAAGAGCTCCGAGCGAATGAAAATTCACAAGTGCCTTGTCGTGATGCTTGCCTTCTCGTCGTGCTTTTCTGATCTCTTTCATTTCTTCGCTGTAGCGAGAATGGTTAATCGTTTCGCTTAACTTATGTACGATTGCCAAAGGGTAGAGTGGAGCAAGTATGGTGTAGCTTCCATCATCATTTGGAAAATATACCTGTCGAGCCAAGTGGTGGCTTTTTAGGTCATTATAGTTAAACGCACCTTTAAGAAGACTCATCCAGTGCTCAAGTTGATCTTTGGATTGTGCGAGTTCACTTAGGGGCGAGCTATCGTTATCTAGGATGTACTCTTTTAGAGTTTTCTTCTTCGAATCTGTCAAAAACAGAAGCCTACCGATAGAAAAGGCAGCCGCATTACCGCCTATATCTACAGGCAGGTCGGGTGTTGAATCGGTATCTAAATAGCGTTCGTCTATTTCAAAGTTTGGGTTCGCGATGTTAGCACCATTAGCAGAAGAGTTTGGGTAGCTAGAGGTGTGCGTGCAAATTCTGATTTGAGAAATTTTGGTTAGTTCATTATCCAGCCAGTTATGTGGCAAAAAATCGCTTTGTAATGAATGTAACTTCTCGGTAAAACCTTGTTCGATGGTGTCAATGGTATCGATATTGGCTTTACTTATTGCGACTTCGCGTTCCTTCTTGAGCTTTTCTTGCTTTGGGAGATGGCGCTCGGCGATGAAATCTTTGATACTTTTAGTAAGTGTTGCAGTCATTATCTTGCTGTTTCTTATCTGAGCCAATTAGGCATTAATCGGCTCGGATTGTGGCATTATTACAAACGATTATCAAGATTAGAAATCAACTTTTTCCAAGCCTAACCCCAAGCCACGGGCTGTACACAAATCCCTTATGGATATTGTATTCGGGTAGTGAGACCATTCCAAAATGTCTATGAGTGTCTTCAGGTGTGAGCTCAAACCTATTTTCGAGATGTTTCATACAGAGACCTACGTCAGTTGGGTAACCCCATACAGAGACTGAATTGTGTGCTGCTTCCTTATGCAATAGCTTAATCAACGGCGTCTTAACTAGTTGACGATTCGCTTTATCTATTTGATAGAACTCAAGCGAGTCATTGGGCTCTTTTCGATGGAGGCAGAATTCGATTTGTCTCGAACCATTTCTGAAAGGGCTTATCATTTGAAGCTCTCCAAACATCGTCGAACAAGGGGTTGTAGCCCATGGGGTTACATAGTCTCGGACAGATAGGTTTGTCGCTAGATGTTCAAGTTCTACGATTCCGGCTGCTTTGCCATTTCTGATGAGTGACTTTTTGGGAGGTTCAATGTTACGCACAGATGCGTCTAACCTTTTTAACCATGAGTGATTGTAAGGGCTATTACTTAGGCATTTGTCTTGTAGAACTAGGCATTTAGCATGTCCACCATTTTTGGTCAGTCTAAAAGACTTTTCTGATTCGAATCCGGGTCTTGAATAGGCAATTTCTTCCCCTTTAATAGCTTTAATGTTTCGATCTAAAACAAATATATTTGCTGTATTAACAGGTATTTCTCTGTGTCTTTGCACGCGACCAGAAGTTTGAATAATTGAGCGAGAGGAACTTGGTTCAATGATTGCCCAGTCGTAATCATGATCGCGACCGACTTCAGCAACAGGGCTTGCAACAACGATGAACACATGGTGTTTTTCTGGGGTGGTGGTAAGAGCTGTTTCCACAATCTCATTTGTAAATACTTCTTCAGGTGAGGTTTTGCTTCTCTTTAATAGCGAATCGAGGTTCTTTTCGATTTCTGAACGAACAAAGAGAGGGTGCTGACTGTGATAGAAGCAGTAGTGAATTCTAGTGTTGTCTGGCGATGGAATTAGCAGTAACTGTTCTGCAATTTCTGTTAAAGGTTGAATATTCGCAATCCTCACAATGCCAGCGGAAACAGTTTTAGATGCGTATACACCAGTGCTACATATAGTCTTATGCTCTTTAGATAGTTCACATGCTTTGTTGTGAATGAGTTCTGCAAGGTGCTCGAATAAGTGTTTTGGCTCCTTCAAAGACGAAGTATCAAGCCAAGAGCCTAACTTTGACGTGGATTTGATGGAGGTGATATTTGCGCTCTTAGTTTCGGCAAAACTCTGGAATGCTGACTTTACGCTCTCCATGTCGGTTGCGCCTATCCACTTTGTTGAGAATTCATCAAAGAATCCAGTTTGGATTGCTCCGGCAGGCAGACCGTTGTATTCGTTGAAGGCTTTTCTTCCTTGATAATAGCAAAGGAATAAACTCGCTACGATTGAAGGTGGGATTGTGGCTGATGAGATTAGAACCTTTGAGCCCATTAGCCCTGCAAAGTAGACCAATCTTGATAATGCGGGTGTATCTTCAAGTGAGTAGTCGTCAACCTCATCAAGTATTAGATCACTATTTAGCAATCTAAGGAGAGGTGCGATTTGTTTACCACCCGAGATCCCTTCAGATGCACCAATGAGTTGGTCTACTGTGCTGACCGTTATAGGGGCTTTTATCAGCTTTGTTATTTTAGGGTCATTATGTAGTAGGCCAGATATCTCTTCTACGTGGGAGGTCTGGTAGATCACGCTAGAGTCTGCAATCAAAGGTGATGAAGACTCACTACCAGTCTCTATTGATTGGTTTGATTCAGGTAATAAACCTCCGATAATCGTTGCAATTTCATCATCTTTTAGCGAAAGGGATTCCTTCAAGTTATCGCTCGTTTGAATTGTTAGTGAGCGAAGTCCTAATGCCACGCTGTATCGAGCGCCATTAGATGATATTGATAAACCTTGCATGATCTGTGCGTTGGCGTATGTCTTTCCAGTTCCCGTAGATGCAATATTTACGCCAAAAAATCCAAATTCATTGGCTTTTTTAGACATATCACATGCTAAGTTGTAAGCATTGTCTTGCCATAAAAAATGCTTAGGCGTATCTGCTTTGGGAATTATCGATCTCAGCTTCAGTTTTTTGGCCGTACTGCTTAATTCAGCTATTTGCTGGGCTGCATCTATTGAGTTACGTGAAACTCCAATGCAATGTTCATCCAAATGTTGCTTTAGGCATCCTTGTGAATCGGTGTTAGCGTATACATTGTACTCGGCGGAATGGGTTGATGAGTTCGCCTCAGAGCTTGAGTAAGCGTGATCGGCTAGCATCAGTGTTAGGCGAGCCATGTGAACATGAAACGAGTTAAGAACGCTCTTATTATCAAGTAACTTAAGATCGATTAAGCATTGTTTGGAGACTTTTTTTGCTTCTTGTCTCCAAGTTGGGCTCATAAACGGAGAACCATGTTTAAAACGAAGGTTTTCTTTGTACTCGCGTTCACCGAAGCAATCTTTGGTGTGATTAAGAGAGTTCCAGCTTGAATCTAGTTTAGATGACAGCCAGTTTTCGGCATTCGATATATCGTTGTTTCGGTGAAGGTTGTCTTTGGGTAAATGGTGGTGTGAGAGAATTAGCCAAGAGACAAGTTTTGCAAGTGGAGCCTTGCTAGCTTTGGAGAAATCCAGCCCCTCATTTTGTCCAATGGAAGTTACTTTTCTATCTAATTCCGTAAAAGATTCCGAGGATAAATCACTTAACCATTCGGTGTCAGTTTTTCCATCAACAAGATTCAAAAACATCTGTGCGGATAGCCATTCGTGACGGTATGGCTCCGAGCCTTTCCCGATTTTTAGTTTCTTTTGAAATAGTTGATTGCCCTTCCCGAAGTCATGAAATAAGCCAGCAAGAGATGCAGCGTGAGCGTAGTTTGGGGTTTTATTTGTAGGCATTTAATTAAAGCAACATGCTAACTTAGTAGCATAAAGCCCTTGATAGTAAAAAGATGGCCACGTATTATCCACAACCGAGGTAATAATGCCACAATCTTAGTGAAGAACATTCTGATGGATAAAGTCAAAGCTAATGTCGTAACATCAAACAGAAAGGCGGCTTTAGAAAAAATCAAAGAAATTCTGAGAGTTGGCGATGTAGAAGCTCAATTCCAACACAGATGTAGGGATTACCATAGTTCTGAAAAATTTATAGTCACTTGGGTTGCAAACTGGCAAGGTTATGCAGCCGAGTACAAGCTCTCTCTTACGGAAAATATGTACAGAGTAATGAGCGGTTATGAATGCATTTATGGAGTTGCCAATCTCTTTAATGAGCATCAATTCTCTGGTTACCAAAGTGTTGAGCGGGGGCTTTTGGAAGTGGGCTTAAAGCTATGCGCGAATAAAAGCCAAAAAAACGATTTCTTTGAAGAGTTTGCCGTCCCATACAATAACCGTCTAAAACAGAAACAGGAAAGTAATAATGATTAACTGTATTGAATACGCAAACAAAAGGGAAAGTGAATTCTTATCCACTCTAAAGAGCAATGTGGAAGAGGGGACTCATGAGTATGAGATAGGTAAGCAGATTTGGAAGAATGTCACAGGCAAAGGGAATGCATTCTTTTTCCTTTGTAATGACATGAATTATAGAAAAGCAAACAAGGTTGTTACTGAGTCGTATGGCAAAAGTAATCCGGAACTGTTAAAGCCATTTAATGAGTTAGACCTAAAGGGGATTACAGAGTCCTTCGTTGAAGTGGGCTTTGCAATTTATGGCGTCGAGTTTACTCCTGACTTACATGACGATATGGAAGAAACTTTCTTTTATTCAAAGCAGGAAGGAAGCGAAGATGAAGAAGATTTTTACAACATCTATAACGGTGAACTGATTAAATCGGAAAGTGCTCTAAAGACAATCTGTGAAAAGTACGATCTAGACTATCATCGTATTCTGTCTAACCGATTTTCTGTACCACATGGGAAACCTTTTGAGTTTGTGATTGAAACGGATGAAGATGGCAATGAGGTTCGAGATATTTGCAATGCAGAGTATCAATCATCTCGTGGGGATGTACCACACCCTCACACAGGTAAGGAAGGGTTCGATCCTCTTTATCATGTGCACCGCATTGTACGTGGCGTTGGTGACATTGGCTTCTTTGATGTTCGCAACATGAATGTTAGTGATGGGGCGTTGAGAGACTCTCTTCTTGATATTGCTAAAGAGCGTCCTGACTTGATGGCGGAAGCTCGTAAAAGGGCTCTAAAGAAGGAAATTGAAGAGTTAGAAGCTAGATAATAAAGACTAAGCAGTCGTAATGGGATCTATTTCTTGACTAGAAATACAAATGTGGCACTATAGCTAAAACACTACAAATTAGGCTTGATATGATCCCTTTACCGCTAAACGTTTATATCGATACATCTGAGTACAACTTTACTCTAACTGAGAAGAAAGGTTTTCAACGCTACCTTCCAGTAATGGGAGAAGACTCTAGCTTTCTTTTTAAGGTGGATGTAAACAATAAAGATTGTCGCCTCGGCTTCAAATCACTTGTAAAGCACATCAATATAGAAGATTACTCAGAAGAAGAATTGAACAGGTTTGCAAGGGGAGAAGGTCTTAAACTGCAAAGCGTTAAGGAGAGTAGTGATTGGAAGGCTAAGATGGCAGCAATTATTTTCAAAACAGACTTTGCTTTTGGTTTAGATCTTCGTGAATTAAATCGACCAAATTAGATTCAAGCCAAATAAAACCTCTAGCCTATCCAAGGTCTAGAGGTTCAACATTTACCAAATTCCTTTCTTTTTCAGTTCATGGTAAATACTCCAGCCAAGATCGCTTTCCAACATGCTAATTTGCCCATTAGAATCAGGATTGATTGCTTGCCCTAAGATGGCGCATGTTAGCATTACTGATGCCGTCATGCCTTCCATAACTCCAGTCTTAAATTCTTGAGTAGGAATCCACTCCTCAATGAAGTCAACAGCTGCATCAATGGATGTTATTTTCTCGATTTCGCGGAGGTGTGTTGCTTGTTTTCGATAAAGGCTCTGTTGTTCTGCCAATAGAATCTTGTAGTCTTTTAAATTCTCGTTAGTCGACATTTTGTCCTCTAAAAAAAGCGCGTTACATTAGCAAGGCGCTTTCGTTTCTTTTGACGCTGGTGGATGTTAATCGAGAATAGACTCGTTTTTATCATAAATGTTGTAACGGTGCATTTCGTGAAGCTTTCCGCTAGCGGCTAGTTCTGCGGTGTGCTCAAACATTTCGCATATTGACTCTTCAAGTTGTTCTAATCCGCCGCAATTGTATGCCAATGCTATCAAGTTGTGTTCCCAGCAAGCACTGTGAATTGCTAGATTGCAAACTTCATCGTAAGTCGGTTCATCCGGATCTCCGTTGAGCTCATCCATGCAGTAAACTTCAGTAAGTGGCCTTGTGATTGTTGGTTTTTCAAAGGAAACAAAGCTAGTTGTACGAGAAGATGCGTTAGAGTCCTTTGCAAACCAGCCGATGCTAATCTCAACACCTCTTTCTGGTGATTCACAATACTTAGTAATTACTTTGAATTTGTGTTTGTCTATTGCTGACATTTGATACCTCGGTTAAGCGCTTTTGTAGTATTTGATTTAAGCGCTTTAAATTCTGGAGAATTAATTATTGATTGGGCAGGGCACACAATGGTGCCCCTTCCGGTAACCTGTGCGCCTTCGACCTTTGAGTCATTAAAGGATTTCGCAACAGCAATAGCATCTTTTGACAGAAAAATGCTTTCAATTATTCTTATGATTTTTTTCATTCTAATATCAAGATGTTTTAAACAAAAAGGTGGTTAGGCACCGCGTTAATTAATATGAAGACCTTGAGACTCAAACCCTACCGTAACATTACTGAAGTTTTCAACGCTATTAGATAGTTTTTTATCGGCAAGGTAGATTGTCGCTCCAATATCATCGGACTCCATTACTAAGTGACTTAACTCTCCGCCTGCGAAAGAGATTACGACTCCACCTCTTTTGCCCACTCCTTCTGCAATTTTTCGCCATTTGATAGAGCAGTCAGGAATGACTACGATGTCGGACACTAATTGTTCTGTTGGTGAATTCATAAACTGAATAATGCCATTAAGATCGCTTTCTCTGTAAATAACCAAAGGAGTTAGTTCAATAAACTGCTCTTTGTGTTGGCTAGTTTTACAGCAATTCATTGCAACACTGTAAGCTTCCTTGTTTAGTTCACTGTACTTTTCGTAGAACAGTGAAGGATCAATTCCAGCGCTTAACACCCAATCGGTATGCGTTGGGTTGTCATTAATGGTTTTCCAATGCTGTGGAGACAATGGATTCCAATTCACGTCGGCAACCTTTCTTTGTGTGACAGTTGATGCCCATGCCAATAGAGGTTTTAATGCGACTTTGAATCCGGAAATAGTAACATATTCAGAGCCGTTCACATCCCAAACCTGTTTACCGAGTTCTACATAATCAGGTAAAACAGGCTTCTCTGGCTCTTTTGTGTTTGGTCTACTTTGCTCTCGTGTTGGAGCTCCACTCTTAGATGAAACAAGATCAAACCAGTACGAACGAGTCTCTCTCATATCATCAAGTGTGATAAGTCGAGAAAATGTATTCCCGTTTCCTACTAAGTTAAAGAAGTCTTTCTTTAACTTTTCTCTGTCCAACCATGGTGGGAGTTGATGAGAACTAGGAACTGTCCATACTCCGATAAACTTGTTTTCAAACCCCCCAGTTACTGGCTTGCTAATGTCATGGAATTGCTTGTCCACATAAAACTCCATTCGTGAATCAAGAACGGCTTCATCTGGCTTGTTGATTGTGGGTAGCTCATGACCATAAATGCCATAGGCATACTCTCCATCTTGAGGGTTTAATCCAACAATATGACATAGAGGCTTATAACACTGTCCACTTTCGATATAAAATTTTGAAAAGATTTGCTCTTGTTCAAATACAACTGCGTTGTACTCTTCATCGCTAGTTGACTCGAAAGCTGTTGTTCCATTTTCCTCAATTAATGTTCCGTTGCCAGAGAGAATTGCTTCAGCGTACTCATAATCTAGGCCAATAACAGAGTTCTTAAGGAGTTCATAGCCTTTTATCCAATGACCACATAGTACGAGGGAACGTGCCTGCTCTACAATTATTGATGGGTCTACGCTGAATGCTAATGACTTGATTTTTGTTTTATGCATTTTGATGCCCTTTAAAAATAAACTTCATGTATATTAGCATTACGAATGTACATATCAAATGTTTTTAAAAACAAATGATGTATTTTCGTGAACTTTGTTTGTTCACAATCAAATTGGAGCTTTGGACGATAGAATAATACTCTTTTCTTGATGTAAGGAGATGCGAATGAAAAACTTAATCGCCGGATTAGCTGAGCGAAAACTAAGCAAGGTTAAAGATAAAATTAAAAACTCAGGTATAAAACACAGCATCACAATTGTGAGTGTTGGGGATGATCCTGCAAGCCAGATTTATATTAAGAATAAAAAACTTAAGCTCGCAGAGGTTGGTATTGAGTGTAACCATGTTGAAATAGCCGCAGAAGAAGATAACAAAGGGCTCTTGCAAGAGATTGCTGACTCTAGTGAAACACCAATCTTTTTTCAGCTCCCTATTCCTGATGGATGGGTAGTTCCCGAATTACCCGCCAAAAGGGATGTCGATGCTTTTGGTCTAGAAGCGTTTGGGCTATTAATGCAAGGTTGTGAGCCTGTATTACCTTGTACTGTTCAGGCAGTTTTCGACATTGTTCATGAATACCGAGGTAAAGAAGGGGTCGCAGGTCTTAAGGTTGCTGTTATAGGCCGAAGCCCTATAGTTGGGAAGCCATTATCTGTAGCCCTCATAAATCGACAAGCAACAGTGACCGCTTTAAATTCTAAATCTAATTTGGATGAAGTTGATTGGCATTCATTTGACGTAGTTGTGGTGGCAACAGGTTACCACGGCGTTGTGTCTTCAAGCCAGTTTAGAAAGGGGCAGCTTATTATTGATGTCGGAATAAATCGTATCGATGGGGAAATTAAAGGCGATGTATTCCATGACAATGATAGCGAGGCGTCGATCACGCCTGTACCAAATGGTGTGGGGAAACTAACAGTCGCGAATCTCATTTCGAATATTGTTGAGCTTAGCTAACCAAAGTACTAAAGAAATGAGCGCTAACACGCTCATTTTGCCCCATTTTCTTCACTTTGAATATGCCACTGGTAAGGACTTTTGCTGGCTAAGAGCAGGCTAGTTGTCTTATAACCAGACGACACGGTTTCAACGCTCAGAACTCCTTCGGAAAGGAAAATCGGATAACAGTTAGAGCTAGGCGGCAACAACAGGTAACCTTCGGTTGATTCATTCCATCCGGAAACATCATCTTCAGAGAAGAAGGGAGTTGGTTCGCCGTATACTTGCTCAATAAGGCTAAGAATATTTGGTGAATTTAGAGCAACTGCCTTGAATCCTTTTACGAACTCAATGAAGCTAGAGACGTTTGGGAAGAGATTCAAGTCATCAACAGAAACACGTTCATTCGTATTCATTAAAAAGCCACTACCATCGCTTTCGATAGATAATAATCTGTCGCGTTTGTCATTTTGGTAAACATCTAGCAGCGGAAGTGCGGTAGACAGGTCATTAAGCAAAGTCGCAGATGGAGCGTGAGTGAAGTGTAGTTTCTCTCCAGTAAAAACGACTTGAATGGTCACGGATTCCAATTGTGGTGGTGCACTGATAAATTTAGAGGCATTCTGAATGCTCGGTAATGACATGCTTTGACCTTTTTTTGTAGTGAACTAATGGTTAATTGTTGCGTACATCCCAATATCAAGTCAACTGTTTTTAAAAACATTTGACGTAATAGTTCAGTGTTGGCAAAATACTCTCAGATTAATGAGAGGTAAACATGCAATTGTCATTATTAGAACAAGCTGTACTGGAAACTTACGCAGAAAGCGATGGCGCGGTCGACAATGAAACTGCGTATAACCTTATCGCTGATAAAATGAATTTAAGTGAAAAAGAACGCAACGAAGTTGCGCCTGTGGGCAAAACAAAGACCCTAAGAAATCTTTTTCATCGGTCTGTTCGCTGGTGTCAACAGAATTTAAAGGCAAAAAAATTATTGCTTAACCCTTCTCGCGGTAAGTGGGAAATTATCAAAGCGAAGAAAGATGAGTTACACGCAATTGAGCAAGGGAAATCGATCATTGCAATGTCGACCAGTTTGGGGGTTGCAATTTGCTCACGTAACGAAACAGTGTTTGGTGAAGGTTTGATTGATGAGCCTATTCATTTACTGATAACGTCTCCTCCTTATCCACTTCGTATTGCAAGAAACTACGGTAATGAAAACCAAAAAGAGTACGTCAATTGGCTAATGAAGATACTCAAGCCCATTGTAGAAAGGCTAGATGATGGCGGCTCTGTAGTGATTAACATTAGTAATGACATCTTTTTGGAAAAAATGCCTGCACGTTCATCATACTGGCATCGTTTGATTATCGAGCTTGAAGATCAACTCGGTTTGTACCTTATGGACACCGTTCCTTGGGAGTCAAATAAAATCCCTACACCAATTCAGTGGGCTTCTAAAACTCGCTATCAAATGAATGCGACATGGGAGCCTTGCATCTGGATGACCAACAATCCGTTGAAGTGTTATGCATCAAATCAAAGGGTGCTTCAGCCGCACACAGAGCAACATAAAAAACTCATGGCGTCAGGTGGCCTCAAAAAAAGCGCCGTGCATGGTGATGGGGCATACAGAAAGCCTGTGGGTGCCTTTGGCAATGTAACTGAAGGCAAAATTCAAAGAAACATCTTAAAGATTTCCAACTACTGCAAGTCAGGTAGAGAGGTTTCAAAATACGCAAAGGCACTAGGAATGAGCTCGCATGGAGCTAAGATGCCTCGTGCTCTATGTGATTTTTGGATTAAGTACTTAACTGAGCCTGATATGCTGGTTGTAGATCCTTTTTATGGCTCTGGGACAATGGGAGAATCGGCTCAACTTTTAGGTCGAAGATGGGTCGGTGTTGAGATGATATGGGAATACTTGAAACAGTCATTTGTTCGCTTTATTGACTTTGATGATACGTGGGTCAATCCGAAATTTGCAAACCTGTTCTAAAATCCTAATCTAGAAGCAAAGTTTCCGTTTTGCTTAATGAATATGTAATTCTTGATGTGGAGGCATCCGGCCTCCACCCTCTAAGTTATCCACTAGAAATTGCTTGGGTTTGTCTGGAAGGTAATAAATCAGATTCATTTCTAATTAATCCTGAATCAGCTTGCGATTGGAGTTATTGGTGCTCCAATGCAGAGTACGCGCTCCACAAAATCACTCGAAAGGAAGTTATCTTGAGTGGATTGCACATTAAAGAAGCGGCAAGAAGATTAAACAGTGCGCTTGAGGGGCGAACTGCCTTAACAGACGCAGTTGGTCATGATGAGTTTTGGTTAGATCAGCTTTTCTTCGAGGCAGCGGTCGAGCCAACATTCACGCTTTTAGACGTAAGAGATTACCTTGGTGCTAAAGACTTGGGTTTTGATGCTTATGATTGTTTTCTTGAGGAATTAAGGAAAACGGAAACTAAACATCGCGCTCTTTCAGACTCAATAAAGATACGCGATGCTGTTAAGGTTGCCTTGAAAGGAAATTAGATTTTTCTTTCAAGGAGTTTTTCGCTAAGTGAGTGAGCTGCAAGTAAAACAGTGGTAAGTGCTTCTATTTCATGAGTCTCAATAGGGATGGAATCACTTTCATCTTCCATGTCGTAAAGGGTTGTTAAGAATCTACCTAACTTGGGGTCAAAGTCAGCATAAACGCAATAGCTTATTGTACGCTGCTCGATTTTTGATTGAGAGAACGTAGGTAACCCATAGTCCAATCTCGTCATTTCTTTCTTTACGCTGTTTAATGTGCTCATTAAGCAGTTAGCTAAATCTTCCACTTCTTCTAGGTATACAGAAACGGAGTTACCTTTATCAAGGTCTATGTTAAATACGATTTGGATCGATTTAGATTTCTCAATATTTTGAGGTATGTAGACTTGTAAGTCTGCACTTCCCGCCACAGGTAAAAAAGAACCCATTGTTGAATTTCTCATTTCAAATCACACGTTGGAAAACTTTTGTTATTGTGCCACAAAAGTGAGTCTTAGCAATACTTTCATTTGTCTATAAACTGCGTTCTTACTAAGCTAACCAAAAAAGTAAATGAAGCTTATCCCTACTATCATTTGTCTATTTACTGTTCTTTTGTCGGGTTGTGCTGTTAGTGAGCAGACTATTGGGACTGAGATTTCGGACGTAGAAGGCTTTAATCATCGATTATTTGGTGAAGCTTTAGCAGAAATAGACTCGAAAGGTCTTAAGGGGCTTGAACGACTTGCACTTGTTGATTTTGGCAGTCCATCTGAAGAAGAAAGATTAAAGGTAATTGACCTTAGGACGAATCGCGTGCTTGCTAGTAGCTTAGTGGCTCATGCGAAAGAGTCAGGGTTTAGAGTTCCGTACAACTTCTCTAATGCTAAAGGTTCACACATGTCTTCCTTAGGGCTGTACTTAACAAATGAAACGTACATTGGTAAAAATGGGTACTCGCTAAGGATTTCAGGGATCTCTGAAGGTAGAAACACAAACGCAAGGGGACGATTTATTGTTGTACACGGGTCTAAGTATGCAAGTTACCAACACATAGTCGAGCATGGAATGTTGGGGCGATCTGAAGGTTGTTTCGCACTACCGTATGATAAGTACGTTCAAATTATTGATTTGATAAAGGGTAATTCAGCAATCTATGCAGGTAAATAGGTAAATTGTTTTTTAAAACCCATGATTTAAAAGAAAAATTCTATTTGTGTTAGTGAAAATTGACGCAGTATTGTAGTCTGTTATCATTATCATAATTGAGAAAATCAAAGGTTTTTAGAATGAAATTTTCCGAGTCACTATCTGCATTACTTGTTATTGATGATGTACCAGAATTCAATAAAGTTTTTGTGACTGTTTCTAATGATTTTGTTGAAATCTATTCACCAAGCCAAGAGAAGACTTACACGTGGGCTAGTGATTCTGGGGTGGCTGTCTCTGCATTTATTAACAAGTCTGATGACGATTTAATGAGTGGTGAGTTTGAGTTGCCAAGGTATATTGTCGACAAAGCTCGTCTGTCTAAGGTGATTGTGGGTGCCATTAATGAATTACGTGGTAAATATAGCTTAGAACAAGAGTTTGTAGATGCATTAATTGGGGTTAATTGGTCACGTTATGTAACTGAGGATATGAGGATTAAATGTCCATTTCTTATAGATATCGAAGACTTTAAAAAAACTAAGCTCGATCAACTAAATGTACCTCTTCATGAAAATCCAGAGTATATGGCTCTAAAAGATCTAGTAGGTGTTGTAAAAGTCGCCATTCAGACTTCTAGATATTGTCAGTGTGTTCAAGAATCGAGCGAACGGAATTCCTGTTGATAATTTAGTGAAAAATATGTGGCATCATAGCTAAAGAGTGTGTATTATCCGCGCCAACAAAATTTACAGATTTTACTAAGGTCTTTGCAATGGAACTGGATATCACTAAGTACAAAAAAATTCTTCAAGATCAAATTAAAGAAATTGAAGATGAGAGAAGCAAGCACGCTATTCAACTTCAGGAATTATCAAGCGAGGCTCTTGGAACCTCAGATATTGTAGACTGCGCACAAACCAATGAGCGCGAAACCATTTTGAACTCTCGCATCAACCAGTGCGCATCCAAGATTAAACTACGCGTTAAAGCTTTACAGCTTATCAGTGAAGGTGAATTTGGCTACTGCCAGTTGTGTGGCATAGATATTGATGAAGAGACTCTTACAAAGCATCCAGAGCGTGAAAACTGTATTTCTTGTATGCAACTCAAAGAGAAGCAAGGTAAGCACTACATCAAGTAGTGAAAGTCTTAACTAATCTCAAATGAAAGGGAGCCCGATTGGCTCCTTTTTTTATTGGAATTTTTATATGCGCCGTAGAATTTAATATAATTAAATTAAACGTTTCATGACTACTGAGTTAAGACAAGTTATCGTCGAAGATGTGAGAAGTAAGTTTGGTGATGACATGGTTGATCGCATCCTTAATAAGGATCTAATCAAATCTCTTGCAGACTTCTATCAAACAGAAGACAACTACCGCAAGCACTCTATGGGGCTCCCTCTCAATCCTACTGAATGGATTGAATCAATCAAACCAAACGCTACTGGAAACTTAACAAACCTCTTTCTATCGGTTTTAGAGAAAGATGAAGATATTGTTTTCGTTGTCGACAATGACAAGGAAGCAGAGGTTTCTAGGGTAGCTATCAATGCAATAAGTAAATTTTTGAATAATAATAACCGCAAGGTTACTGTTGTTCAAAAAGAGCCGACAGAAGATGCTTACAATACCATTAAAAAATGGGTTAAGTCCTACGGAAATGAATCAAAACCACTGAATGTTGTGGGGGTTGGGCTTGGTTTCAATAGCTCACTTAAAGACGTTGGTTTTGAAAACTTTGGTAACATTAAACAAGCTTTTATTGATTCAAAAGACGCGTCTTCAAGAGATGACTTGGTAACGTCTATTTCGACAAAAAATGGTGCTCACCAAGTTGGTCTGTCTCAAATTTTGTCTACCTGTTTCACTGATGCTATGCACAATGCAAATGAAGGTACGTTATCTGAAGAGTGGGGATACTCGTCTTTAGAAAAACAACTTCAAGAGCTTGTGTTTTGTGAACATCAATCCCCTACAATAAAAGCTCCAGCAAGCGCTCGTACTAGCGATCTAGAAAGCCTTACTAAATACACTGAGTTGCAATCAAACTACAACTTTCAAGAATCACTTGGGTGGGCAATTGGGCTTAAATACACTCTAGGGGCAGCTGGTGTTGACGACTTTCATAGAATGCTTACTGAATCCGGTGTGAACCCTAGTAAGTTCAATGATTATGTCACAGCTATCTTTGAATCGAATGTTTCGAGTAACGTAATTTACGACATCCTTGAGCAGGCCGAAAGAAGTGAGATTCCTCTTGATGACAAAGGTAAGCCAGCAAAATTTTCCGATGTGTACAGCGAAAGGATTATGGAGGTTGTTCCGGTTAACCTACAACAACTATCAAGTAAGAATGCTCTTAGGTCTCTAAGAGAGAAAATAATTACTCTTGAGACTAAACAGAACTTATCTGAAATAGAGTCTTCATCTCTCAAACAACTTAAGTCTTTATCATTTAAGTTGAGAGCTTCTGTTAAGGGACTTAAGGATACACTCCGTGAGTCCGATGCTGTTGATTTTATAAGAAGTGAGGACTCTGTAGTCGCTATTTGCAAATACAAACATGGTATCGAAAAGTATATTGATGAAGGGTTCCTTAACTCTCTCAACAAAAAACCTTTAGATGGTGTTTTATTATCCTATCCAGAAGTTAATGATGAAGCTAGTCGCATTCATCTGAAAATTCATAGCTCTAGTGATGTTAGGGATACCATGTTAGATGAGTCTATGCAGTTTAAAATGGGTGGCTTAGAGGTTACTCAACCATACAAAGCCTCCCCAAATGTGATACAGCTATCTTCGTATGTTAGGGGGCGCGGCGTAGATGATGACTCTGTTCGTAGGTTCGCTACATCGTTTAATTCCATAATTTCTAAAAATGTAGCAAAGCTAACGAAAAATGTAGACTCGGTGATCATTGCTGAACCTGACTCTTTAGGTCAAGCGCTTGAGTTACTAAATTATGTGGGTGCAGGGCATTCAAATTCAGTAGACCCAAATGTGAACTTGCGTATACCTAAGAAGATGCCTTTAAAGGTAACAGTTAAGGGTACTGGTGAGCAAAGGTTCATGACTATTGATGAAATCACTTCTATGGGAGTAGAGAATTTTTCTACATTTGAAGTCTTGTATACAGATCCAGATCCCTCTAAAAAGGCTTCTCCTAAGTCTCTGTTTGTAGATGAAAGGACGATTAGGGATATGGCTAATGATATTGGCAAAAAGAGATTCTATGGCCCGTTAAGGCTTGGGTATTCAACCAATGGTGTTAGCGGGAAGTTGCATATAAAAGGTTACGATCCTGCCTTTAGCATAAGATATAAGAAGGATGTGGTTCTAAAGCCGAATAAACAACGTCATCAAACTTCTGATAAGTTTTGGGCTGACATGAGAAAGGCAGGACAAGTGGAGCGTGGAGTTCCTGAGGTTTCTTTTAAGAATGTTAATGGGGTCGACCTCAACAAGCATGAAAACTTCGAAGTCTTTAAACGAAATGCTCTTGAGGTCATAGACCGAATGAATGGAGGGGTGCCGGATACTACTGGTGATGCGGCTTATTGGTGTGTGGATACAGAAACTACAGGTTTGTCAGCAGATGCCGATCTTCTTAACTTCGGTGCAGCTGGTTACAGTGTTGTGCCAGATTCAGGTGAAGAGATTGCTAAGACTATGATCGTTAAAAGTCTCACTGGTCAGCAATATGTTCTTAATGAGAACTCAGAACTTGAAGAGATAACAAGTAAAACTGAACTTGCAAATGTTAGCTCAGGGCATGTTATACGTGTTGGTGAATTCGGTTCACAGAGAATGTTTAGGTTCAACCCAAAGACTCTGACTAAGGTGAATAATGTAGCGTCAATTGATGGTGAGACTGCGATCGTAAACCGTGAGCTACAACTGGACTATATTTCTGCTTTGGTTAAAACGGATGAATTTACAAAAGTACCTACTGTCATAGAAGAACTTTCAGGCGTATCTACAGAACAAATTGAAAAATATGGAATTTCGATTTCTGAGTTAGAGAACATCTTCGACCGTGAAACCTCCCGATTTAAGTCAGGAAATGCATTTGCAATACACAACGCTCCATTTGATATTGGGGTTATGACTCGTCAGTCTAAGAAGATTTCAAATATATTGAACGATTCAAACAACATGGTGGTTGATACCAGAGTTATGGCTGGTGGTGATGAGCCTTTACTTTATAACGAACCTGAGATTCTACATTCAATAAAATCTACAGGAGCTGCACCCGTGGAAGCAAAATTTGCTGACCGAAGTGAACTGTTGAACTTTTTGAAAACAGCAAGCGCAGGTGATCGATTAGAGGGGGTTAAGGGGGCAATCGAAATCTCTAAGACTGGATTACTAAGTGTATTCCCTACGCATCAGTCGCCAAAAGGTAAAGGTTGTAAGGACTTTGATAAAAATGACCGTTCGACTGAATCTGTAATGAAGGTCATATCAGAAAGTAAGTCACTAACATTGCCTACCATAGGTGACCATAGGTTCGAGAATAAATCAAAACTGAAAACCTTCCTCACCCAAGCTGTAGATGGCAGCAAAATGTCAGATATGTTTGGTAGTGGCTACATTATGTTTGATAAAGGGGCGTTGCTATCCGTAAAAGCAGGTGTAGCCGCGTCCAGCAAAGTAATCGCTAATAGTGAAGAAGATCTTCTTTCAATGATATCAACAACTCAATTGAATAAGACAACGACTCGAACAAATATGGAAGCCCTAATGGGTTACCAAAAGGTTGTTGACCTCATTAAGTCGACAATGGATGTTAAGTTGATGTCGGTAGAAGAAATTTTGAAATTTGATGAGGATTTATCAGAACACGAACTAGCTGATCTTGCAGGGTTTGTTGAGGCGTTTGACTTGTCCAAGACGCCAGAGCGAAACCTTGAAAACTACAAGGCCACAAATGCACTTTATGTTGATGAATCACTGATGCTATCAATAGGAAGGGCTCATTCAGAAATGAATGCAGAGATAGTTTACGCTTATCAGAATAAATCATCTTTACTGAAAGCTTTGAAGGCTTTAGACAGTGAGCGTTCGCCATGCAATTTGGAGTTGGTGGAAGCAAAATCACATGAGATTGGCGTGGATGCCAATACTGTTATTTTGGCATCTAATATTCTAACTCGCGCAAAAAAAGGCAAATTGGCTTCAAGGGTGTTTAAAGACCAGAGCCACTGTAACGCGGAAAGGTACAATTCTGATGTTATGACCGAATTAATGGTTGCTACAAATATGGCTCATAACAAGTTAGGGAACAGCTTCTCAGTCGAAGAGTCATTAAAGAGAACAACTGATGCGGTTGCTAATGCGGCAATCACAGCTTCTGCCGCAGGATTAGCTCAAGTGACAAACATTGATGTAGTAACTCCAAGCAGTGCACCAATATTTACTGGCAATGTTCGTAAATCATCAATTGTCAGTGATAGTGCGCATGGTTTGAAAAAATCAATCTCTTCAGGCTCTACATACGACAAAGTTGTAGCTGATATTGAGACAGACCGTTTTAATAAGTTTGATACACCAAACAGCTACAGCAAGTTATACGAAGAACTACCTCTGGCTATAGCTGCCTTGAAAGTTGAATCAAACATGTTTGCTAAGAAGGCTTCAGGATTCATAGATATAGCTTACGATTCAGGTGTTATGGAGGTTGCGCTGGGAGCATGTTCTGACTTAAAAGAATCGGGTATCTCTATTAACGGTATAGGGCTAGGTGAGGAGTATAGATCGGTAGTAACTAATATCACGAACGAAATCCTCATGAAGGCGGAAAATGGAGAGTCTATAGATTTAGGGCATAGTTTGTTGACCTCTGTACCAAAGGAACAAGCTTTTAATGTGAAGAGAGATGTACTTAACAGGATCAACGGTTCAGTTGGTGCCGCAAGGTTACTCCCTGAAGAAAAAAGGGTTGAATTCGCAAAGGGTATTAGCAATTCAACTAAGGCTATTGGAGAGCTAACTGATATAACTGGAGACTTGTACAATTCACTCAGAGACTGTGATGATGTACTGGTTGCAAAAGGAAATCCGTTGTCCTCACGAGAGCAATCTGTCTTAACGGAGGCAATTTTTAAAACTCCGTATGTAAGAAGTAAACTGTCACTATTGAATACTGATGAGATAAACAGTATTCGAGAGAGAGTAGAAAACAAATACAAAGAGCAGCAGATGAATGCTATGAGGTTTACATTATGATGGTGAAGGGCAGAAAGTTCAGGCTATATAAACGAGGATACCCAGATAACTTCGAATTATGGTTTAGTTTTGATAAAGCAGCAGAGTTTGAGGGTAGGCATTTTCCTACCCATAACGAGGCGCACCTCGAAATGATAAGGCTTTGTGAGGAAGCTGGAACTCATGATGACCCCAATTTCGTATCTGGCCGTCCATTGGTTGTTTCAGAGGAAGAGTATGTTGAGCTAATGGGTGAAGACACTGCATTTAGTTGGTACTAGACTTTGAGAATCTTAAAAAAGCCAAGCGTTAGTGCTTGGCTTTTTTGTTTTTAAAAACACTTGCGAGCCAATGTTAAATTTGGCAAGATGGAAAATATCAAAATATGAGGTGAACATGTACATTAGGCTTCAATATCAAGTATCAAACACTCCATCGCAAAGAAAACTATGGTTAGGTGGTGTGGATATTGCTACGGTAAAATCACTTATGCGAGGTAAGTCCATTAAAGCAGAAAATGCGAATGGAGGAGTTTTGTTGAGTTACACATCTCCAATAACTTACGACTACATATCAATACCTAAAGATGAGTTTTTTGCACTGGTCGGAAATGAAGTTTTTGAAGGGGTGTGTAGAAAACTAGAACGCCATGAATTAATGAATATTTTTTCTTTAGCTTTGAAGGAGTCTAATAAATCTAATGCGCGACCATTTATGCATGAGTTGGTTAACTTCTCAAGGATTTACAATCAGAGCGATGAAAAACATGAGTTGTTCCTTACTGAAGAAACCTCTGAATTGAATGAGGGGGTTGCTGTGTATGCTTTGTTGGGGCGGTTACAGAAGAAAGTAAGTGGCATTTCATGTAATCGCCTTGAGTTTTGATGCAACAACAATAATTGTAATTTAGTTTGAATGTGATGTTTCAAAATCCTAAGTTTAAGCAAATTATCTTAGGAGTTGGAACAATGAAGGCGTTAACAATTGCTGTAACAAGTCAGAAAGGTGGTGTAGGAAAGTCTACGCTGGTTGCAAATTTGGCAGTACTTTTTTCTGAGGCAGGTAAAAAGGTATTGCTCGTGGACAGTGATCCGCAACTAACAACATATTATTGGCATCAAGAGAGATCAGAGAACAATCCAGATGATAACTTAACATGTATTCAGCTAACTGGGGATGTTCGTTCTTCAATTGAAAATTTGAAATCAAACTTTGATATTGTTCTCATAGATACGATCGGTTCAGCCAAGATTAAGTCAACAATATCCTCATTGATGTGTGCTGATGTCGCCTTGAGTCCAATACGACCAAAGCGTAGAGATCTAGCAACATTGGAAGATCTGGATGACCTGATTCACGACAATGTCATGCCGATTAATTACAATCTTAAAACCTACTTCGTGATCTCTCAATGCCCTTCGCTCCCGAGTCAGTACAACCGAATTCTTGCAGCAAAAAAAGCAGTACAGGAATTCGATTTTGAATCACTCGACTCTCTTATCTTTACGAGAAACTGTTATGACGATTCAGAGGAAAATGGGCAAAGCGTTGTCGAATCCTCTGACGTGAAAGCTAGGACTGAAATGAAACAACTTTTCAAGGAATTGTGCTTGAAAGTTAGTATCGATGTAGATTTTGGTGACCTACATGAGTGATAACGTTTTAACAATAAAGAGAAGGCGAAAAAAATCTGGTGAAACACCTTCTCATAAAGACACAGCTACCATTCTTAATAGTGCTCTAGATGGATCTGACTACAAAAAATCAAATGGTGATTTTACCAAACCAAAATCTAGAAGCGTTACCTTTGATTTGAATGCCAATAGATTATTAAATCATTTATCTGAAAGAGTAGGAGAGGGCAACACGACTTTATGTAGAGTTGCTTTATTGATGTTGCGGGAATCATCAAGAGATACGGTAATTGAGGCTCTTAAAAAGACTGTTGTGGTTAAAGGGATGGCAGCAAAGAAAGGGCTCACTCCAGCTGAACATAAAGAGTCTATGGGCTACCCTGCTAATCGAACGTTAGGCATGACACCGTTTGACAACATGCTTTTAAAGCAGCTTGACAAAGAATATGTTAGTGACGTTTCTCATCTGTACAGAGCTGGTCTTTGGATTGTAGCTGGTATGGATAAGGCAGCAATATCGCCGTTGGTTGATAAAGTGCCTAAGACAAAACGGGGTGCTCCAAAGCGCATTAATTGATTTTCATAAAATCTTGATAAGCAGAGTTGGTTCCGTGAATAAATGCTCTGCTCTCTTTGCTGTATGGAATCATAATGATTCTCGACTTTGAAAAGTCTGCCCAAGGCTTTTCAATATATGAGTCAAAAATCCTACATAACAAAACATAAGACATGTCTTCATTGTCTATAGATTTTTCATCGATGTATAATGATGTGATACCATAAAAGTATCCTGTTAAATACTCTAATGCTTTCGCATTTCCTATTTTAACTCTTTGGGTTGGCAATCCAATTGAGTTTATTTTATCGAATATATTGTCAAGATGTTTATTTAAAGAATGCTTATCCACTCTATTGAATGCGCTAGCTTCTTCATTAATTGCGCGTTTCAAATCCAATTTAAATTTAGTCGCAAGTTTTGCGATATATAAAACAGATACAATAATGAAGGATATGGTAACTGATGAAATAGTTAGCATCATACTTTTTAGTGATAGTAGCAAATTACTAGATAAAAGAAAGCCCCTTTAAACGGGGCTTTCTTGGTTGAATAAAATTTATTTATTTAACCCGTTCTCTTCAATAAACGTCTCTAGGAATTTCGCAAACTTAGCTTGATGTTCCGGATTATCGAGCTTTACAGTTGCATGATATGGTTCGCCTTCAGTAATTTTAGATTGACGTACGAAGTTTTTTGATTTCGTATTCTTACCGACAACAAAATCATATTTTGGCGTAGTTCTTTCTTTTACTGACTTAGGCTCACTGCTGAACAATTCAGATTCAACGTATTTAAGAGCCGAATTGTGGAAACCATCTTCCCATTCGCTGCTGTCATCAGATAGCTTGGCCTTGTATTTGCTAATGAGTTCAGCAACATAACGACTTGTAGCGCCGATAGCTTCTGCTTTAGATTCCTCATGTGGAAGCAAGTCGCTTTCCATGATTCTCTTTAATAAAGGCATTAACTTTGTTTGGCACCAGTTTTGAGTACAAAACTCTAGCTTAGGAAAGTCATTGTAAAAGTTAGGGTCTACACATCCATGATCTACGTAGTTGTAAGCGTGTGACTTACCGTATTTAGTCTGTGTTTTCGCATACTCGTTAACGCTCAGCTTTCCGTCTTTCTTTTCTTTTGCTGCAAAATAGCGATTCGCGAATCGAGTTGCTGATTCAGGGTAGCTTAGCTTATCCTGAGACTCGAAGATCTCCGCTAGGAACTCAATTTGCTCATCTGTAAGATCTTCGGTCGTAACAAACATTCGGAACTTACGTTTGGCAATTTTACAACCCATTCGACGGCGGGAACCATCAAGAACTGATGCTTTCTCTTTCCCTTCGGGTAAGTAGGCAAAAGCGGGTTGAGACTGACCAACCTTTTTAATTAGTGACGCGAGGTGTTCTACACGCTTAACTTGACCCTGAAAACGACTGTTATGGACGTCAACAATTTCCGTTTTCTCGTCGATTTCATCTGGTTCGACTTCAACGTACTCGAAAACGCGAGGCTCATCCTCGTTTGGTAGTTGAATAGGCCAATACAGTTTGCCATCCCCTTCGCTTACCGTTTTATTGATTTCCTCAGCTAGTTCCTCTGAGTTTGGCTTGTTGCCTTCAGCGTAAGTAGAAATGGTCTGTCCCTTGATCTTCGCGTCTGCACGAGCTTGGAGTTCGTGAATTAGGGCTTCAAGTTCAGGGTTGCCGTTATTGCTGGTGATTTTGTCGATTGCACCATGAAATAGCCTTTGATAATCAGGTTGTGGATTGGCCTGTTTAATTAGAAAATCAAAAACCTTATGAGCTCTCTTTGCATCTTTTCGTTCAGCAAGAATGGTCTTGATGAATTCCAATTCTTCAGGTGTCGCCTCTTTAAGGTAGAGCCCACACTTTTGAGACATGATTGAAGTGGTCATTTGACCTTGGCGGACGTTCATTATAAACGACCCTCCCATTGTTCTTTAACTGAGGTTAGAATGCGTTCAAAAACGGAGCCCCATTCCAGAAGAAGGGTCTCTTTTACTTGATACGCTTTGTTTTCGTTGCTGCTAGAGTCTAGCTCAAACACTGTTTTGTATTCATCAGTTAGATGTCTGTAAGCTACTTTGTCACTAACTGTATGTGTATGGAAGTAGTCTCCAAAAACATAGCGTAATCGAGCTGCGACCTCTTCAGTCATATCAGAGCTACGACTTTTAATCATAAAGGCGTGTAGTGACTTTAGTTTCTTTTCTGGGTTGATTAACGGGAACTTGTCGCGGTAACACTCTTCAACAGAGTGAATAAAATCATCTGTACTGTCAAAGTCCATTCTGTGAGGTGGACATGGTACAACAAGGTGATCTGAAGCGTAGATAGCTGAGTGTGTCACAATTGAGTTAACTGGGGCGGTATCAATAATGATTACGTCATAGTCGTCCTTAATAAGCTCGATAAACTCTTCACTAAGAATGCTATAAACGTTCATTAAGCCGTATTTTTCAGCGAGTCTGTCAAACGTGTCTTCGACTGGGTTTGTGTTCATAACATTTAAAGAGGCATCGAGTCGGTTGTCATCAGAAAATGCAATAGTGTAGTGCATGTTCGGAATTTTAGACTGACGAATGATATTCTCTTTGAGGAATGTAACTCTCTCTTCATTACTCTTAATTAAATGCTCATAGTCACCCATTAAATATTTAGGTAGAGAGTATTCTTGGAACATAGATACTTGTCGCCCATCACAAAATGAATGAACGCCACCTTGCGGGTCTAAGTCAATAATTAACGTGCGAGTTCGTTTGAAATCTTTAATTGAGAATTGAGCGCCTAGATGTACAACAGTTGTTGTTTTACCAACGCCACCTTTTTGGTTTGCTACAGAGATAATAGCAGGTGCACTATTATTTTTGTTAAACGGTTTTGGCAGCTTATCGTAATTTGGCTGAAGTTTAGGATATTTATCTTTAAATTCTTTGATTAAATCTTGTAGCTTATAGATCTCTTCTAAAGAATAAACATATTTATCAGAAAGAATGTTCTTCTCACCAATTAATAATTCCTCACCATATTCGGCTTCATAATATTTTTGAATTAGGTTCTCGACGCGGGTAAATCCGTTAGTGCCAGCAGCTCCTAGAGCAGGTGCAGCTTCTGCACGTGTGTATTTGCGGAACTGGTGGATTTCTCCGTTGTACATATCATCATCACTTTGACGTGTTTCGTCGAAGCGATTAACGACTCCTGATAAGTCTACCATTCTCTTTTCCTTAATAGGTTATAAACGCACCATTCATTTTAGGAGCATTATTAAGGCAGTCAATAAATTTATATAAGAATTGTAGAGATTGGTTAAAAAAGCACTTTCCACAGGTCTGGAAAGTACAATTTTCATTCAGTAGGCGTGCTCTTAAGGTCTTTGATCAGATTTAAAACGAAGTAGAGCCCGAGGCAAGTGAAGAACATGACAACGTGGTAACCTGTTTCTTTGAGTGATCCTGCAATAACAATCCAAGCAGAGAAGAATAGGAACACGAAAGCCAAGAGAGCATCCATCAGGACGTTAATTTTATTAAAAAGCATACTAACTCCTTCTTGATTAGACTTTTAAGATTTGCGTTATAACCTAATTAAGAGCCTAAATCAAATCTGACAAGCGGTGGTTGAATCCACCGCTCATTAAAGAGTTTATGCGTGTTAATTGCTCATCGCAGCAACAAGAGATAATTGCTCCTTTGACAAGTTCATGCTTTTTAGCAATTTGTGCATATTTACTGCACTTTCAAACTCGTCGTGACTCATGCGATTTTTTAGCTCATTGATAGCTTTTCCGCAAACAACAACGTTGCCTCGAATGTAGCCTTTGTCGCTGTCAAGGCGGTCGATGGTCAAGTAGTTGTCAGGCAGTTCATTGTTTTGGTACTCCTCACGTGTTTGCGGGAAGTGAACCAGAGTTTCATTTGTAAAATGACAAATTGGGTTTCGTAGTAGCGACTCTAGGTCAGCAAGGTTTAATGTAAAATCTAGTCCACGCTTTGTAGCGGAACGGTCTAGGCTCATGTATTTTCGACAAACAAATAATGAGAATTCGTCGCGCTTACCATGCCCCTTATCAACACCAAACGTAAAGTCCGTATCACCTACAGATTCAGTTACATCCGCTGCTTCTGAAGCATTCTCTTCTGTTGCTGATTTTGATTCCTCAGCAGTTAAACTCAGATTGCTGCGCTGCTCAGGAAATTTCGTGTTTTGAAGTTCACTTATAGCTTCTTCGCTAAGTGCATTGCCAATTGTAGTACGAAGCGGTGCAGGCTTGATTTCTTTGTTCAATCGAAGAATGAAGAAACCGTGGTATTTCGGGTTTATCGTTGATGGATCAACTGTCGCCCAGTTATATAGGAAAGTGTAACGGTGCACAGAGTTTTCTGAAAGAACACGCCATGTTTTAGGTAGCCATTCAGGAGCTGTTAGCTCATAGTACTCAAAAATTTCGCGTAAGCGGTAAGCGTCCACAGCCTTAAGCAAGAAGTAGTCTAGGTCACGATCAAGAACGTATTCATTAAGGTTTTTTAAGCCTTTCTCTATGTAAGGGCGGTGCTTAGAGTACTCAGAAATGGTGTTATTAAGGTAAATGTAAGTATCTTCTACTTTTTGAGGGTTAAGTGAAAGTGAAATATCGCTTTGAGACTGGTAAATGTCTTTAGAAAAATCTTGTGTCTCTAGTAGTTTCTTGTTTTGTTCAAAAGTTTGTTTAATTTCTTCAAATTTATTATTCATAATTCACTTAACTATAGATTGAGGCAAATGCCTAATTAATTTCTTTGGCTATAATGCCACATTTGAGTTTGTGGTCAACAAAAATGTGGCATTATTAATAAGAATTTTTGATTCTTTAGTTGTTAGCGGTACTTAGAGGAGCTGCAATATTACGGCGGTTTAGTGCATCTCTCATGTTAGGTGGAGTGCCTTTAATGGTTAATGTGTCAGTCTCTGGATTGTAGAATACACGCTCATTCAGAAGGATGGAGTCAAACGAAATGTTTACACCGCCACCAGCGCCTACAAACTTAGTAAGCTTTCTTAGTTCAGATGCTTTTGCAGGGAATGTCTCTTCTAGCTCGTAACCGTTCTCTTTAGTGAAGTCTGCAAAACTCAACCCTTCAGGAGTGCTAGGTAGTTCGCCACTAAGTTCAGTAATTACAATCTCATCACCGCTACCATCAACATCTTTGGCGTAGTTTGATACAGACTTACGGATTTCATCTGATTCGTGCTTTTCAAGTTGACTGGATGAGCAGAAATCATCAACAGCCTGCATTAATACGAGGTTCTGCGCTTTCGAGTCGAGGCCAAGTTCTGCTTCCCACATATCTAGGAAAAAGTGATGGTGCTTCTGGTTTCCTCGACCGTTTTTGATGGTGATGTAACGGTTAGAACCGCTGTCTACTTCATACGTAGTCAAATCAATTGAAGAGATGAGGTCGATCTTTGATACATCGATGTGTGCTGTTGAAGATAGTTCGCAGTTCTCACCAACTTTAAGGGTGGTGTTATGCGGAATCAATGCAACAATCATGTAGTCAGTCGCCAGTGATTGGTATTTACAGATGACTAAGAAACCATCAGTAGCAAACGGATATTTCACTAGCTCACTTTGAAAAGAATCGGCTAGATTTGTTGATAGAGCACTGAAATCATTAGGGTTTTGATTTAGTGTATCGATTTGCTCTTTCATAAAAGATTTGTCATCAAAGTAAGCAAAAGAACGACCCTTAGTGTTTCTCATGCATTTGTGAAGACTATCAACTAATGTTTCTTCTAAAGCTGTGATTGTTGTGGTTTCTGAACCAACTTCTAAAGTTACTTCTTCTTCTGTGTTTCGAACTAACTTATGGATTGCCATGTGTTTGATATCTAGTGACATATGTAACCTTTTAGTGTTTGAGTGTTGCGTGGGATTATCTGTAATAATGCCACAATTAGTCAATAAAATTTCTCACTTTTTTGAAAGTGAGAGTTTTTGGTGTCCAAATTAAAGACTAGAATGACATTGTGTGTTATTGATTTTAATTGCGCCTTCGGCAATTTTTGAGAGCATTCTTTCGTCTTTTACAACAATGTGCCTTCCTTTCTTGATTAGGATATTTCTGCGCTTGAGCTCTCTAAATAAGCGCGACACTTTTTCTTTACTCACGCCAATTATCTCAGCAATGTCATTGTTTTTGATTGGCAGTGTGAAACTTGATGTTTCTTCTGGTTTTGCTTTATGTAAATAAAGTTTGTAAACCAAGTCGACGATCAGGTGGGCTCTTCCTTGGTTAAGCTTTGTAACGTGTGATCTTGTTGCGCTTTTAGATGCCATTAATCCTTTGCTTAGTAACTTGTAGCTAGCCTGCCTTACTGATTTATCATTGTTGGCGAGGTCATCTAGGTGGCTGAGGGAGATTTGGCACACTAGGCAGTCCTCTAGCGCTCTAGCGCTCATCTCTTGTTTGCCGCTAGCAATCGAATCTAAGCCCATAAGTGTTCCTTCCAATTCAACCGAAACACTTTGCTCTTCAACAAAGTCGATTTTTTTGGTCAAAATTGCAGAACCATCTATCAAACGATAAAGGCTTTTACTTCTTTTTCCTTCACTGAAAATGCTTTGTCCTTGGGGGATGACAATGCACTGTTTTGCATAATCACTGAATACGAGCTTAGCCTCATGCGTCATATTGCGAGTGAAGCATGTATCTGAGTGCTTGCAATTTAAGCAGTTATGTCGTTTTTTCACTGTTAATCTTTAACATCCATTCGAAGTATTTAGCTATAATACCACGCTATATTTTTACCAAGCAATGGATTGAAAGAATGCTTGCTGAATTTTTATCCTATATAAAAAAGAATCGCGTGTTTTGTTTGTTGAGAAAGATTTTCTTCCCTGATCCAATTAAAGACTATGTAGAGGGTAATGTATTAATCCTCGGTGTTAAGGGGGCTGGGGCTGTAACCGTATCAGAGTTGATTAAAAGTACTAATGAGAAATACAGTGCATTGGAGAAAATTTCCATAGTGCCTTCTTATAGCACTTCTGTTGACGCGATGAAGCGAAGCTTTGGTTTACCTGTTGGAAAGACAAGATTCATTAAAACAACACTGATTAATGATTTACGTGCTACTCAGGCTACACCTAGCGTTAGAGGGGTAACTTTAGCCTTGGATGGAAAGTCCGAGCGGTTGGTTTATGACAAGTTAGTGAATAAAGTGTTAGATGTCATTCCACTTACCAATAGGGTTGCCAAGGTTTTGATATCAATCTCAGAGGTGGAGTTGTTAAAGCCATCAACAGCTATGCGCATATGCGAGTTAGCTAAGGATGAGAATGTTGTTTTTGTCTTAACAGCTTATTCCTTGAGGGTGAGGTCTGAAGAATTGATGAGTTCACTCGATAGTTTGGTCGTTACTCGCGTGCAAGGGGCTCGGTTGCTTTTCTCTAAGTTCCACCAGCGTTTTCCGATCGACGGAGCAGATCCAATAGCGCTGACAGAAGGCGGGAGGGGGGAGTATCACTTGTTTACTGCTTCTGGGCGTATATTTTCACAAAAAATAAAGACGTAGTTCGCCCCCTATTGCTAGGCAAATATTGTTAGAATAAAACCTCTTTGTGTTGTTAGCTTTTGAGCAGAATTAATGTTGAATTGGCTAATCTGTATTGAAATTGTACAATTTTAGAAAAGATGACCGTATCACTCCCTTCATTTGTAACTAAAAGGTTAAATGAGAAAAATCTCGACCTGTTGGCTGTCGTTAGAGAGCTTAATGATGCTTTTTCAGCGGCAGGTTACTCGTTAGATTTGTCTATTTTAACAACTGTGACTTGGTCTAATATTCCAAAGTCATATGGAATACATGGTGCTTGCTTTTTACTAGATAGTGAAGAGATAGCAATTGTTATAGATGAACGCTATAAGGGGGAAGGGATGTGGAATGAGTTGCGACAACTCGTGGCTCATGAATGTGTTCATTTTGCTCAATATCAAGCTTATCTTAGTGAACGTGATGAGTTCTATCTTGATAGGGGGAAGGTCAATAAATCAATTGGTCACTCCAAGGGGCATGGAGAGTTCTTTTTTGAAGTTGCACATAAAGTTAATGAGGTAGATCCCTCTCTTGTAATTCACGGTCGGCATCAAGGTTATGAGGACTATTCTTCTCTTGCATCCAAGATGAATGTTTTCTCTGTCTCATTTCAACGAGATGTTTATGTTGATGGATTTGAGCATCCAGAATTAAGAGTATTTGAAGCGGCTTTTGCCGCACAGAACGTAGATTTAGAGGCTTTGCGTAGTTCGATTGAGAATATGTATGGCTCTGCCGCAATATCTTTCACGCATTACGAAACTCTGTCACCTGTAGCAGAGGGTTTGCCTGCATTGAATGCATCATCACAGATACCGTCAGGCAACGCCTACCTTGCGGACTATTCAAAAGTGCTAGACAAGATCAAGGGTCACAGTACAACTGAATTGATTTTACGGAGTGATGTGCGTGCTGAGAGTGGAAAAAAAGTAGACCTCATCGTTGCTAAATCGCGAAACGGTGCTTTGGTCGGGTTTCATGGTTCACATCCGATTAACTTGTATAAATTTGCAGATGATGTTGTTCCGTTTCTAGGAGGCAGTATTTCTGAAATTTGTCACTTTGTAACTGAGAATCTCAATGCAACAAAGACTCATAAGCTGACTAAAACAGGGGGTATTAGGAAGAATCAGAAGCCATCAGGGCATAATATTGATTTTATTAATGCGTTGGTATCTCACAAGACCACATCATGCATAAATAAGCTTGAAGAAGCTGAGATTTTCTCTAGGTATATAGAGTCTTCTTTTTCTGGCAACTTAACAGGTTTGGATAAAGATAATCATTCGTACGATCTTATTAAACATGTCGTAAAGCACCTGAGTTCATTTCCTGTAGTGGGGGAAAAGATATTGGGTACGGGTGCAGCTAAGCGTATTCTTGAGATTATAAACAAGGATTGTAAATATGTGCCTATTGAGGTTCAAGAGCGAATTATGGGTGGTTGGGAAGCTCTAAATTTAAATTCAGTTGGGAGCCTGCTTAAGGAACTAAGCTCGTCTATTGATAGTTTAGAGCTCGGTGAAACAGATTTGAGTGAGATCTTTAGGATTGTGGATGACGTCCATTTTAAGTTCGGAGATATCAGGCATTGCTCTTCAGAAGATTTTTTGAGAGACGCTCTTAAGAGATCTGGCTACAAGGGTGATTTGACCGACGATTTAATGAGTTGGGAGCCCGACTATGAATGGATAAACGAAAGGTTTGATGCTAACTCGAAAAACATGTTGGCGTCTGCTGTGGCAGCGGGATGGGGTACAAAAGGGGAAGTTGAAGAGCTCTTTGGCACCGTGTTTAAAGCTAAATATCGCGCAAATGTTAATAAACCAACGTTAAGCTTTGGTGATTTGCTACAGTCCAGCGCTCAATTGTCACTAGACTTGAAAAAACATAACTTGAAACAAGAAGCCAATCTCACTTCACAAATGAGTTTGGGCTTTTAAATTAAAACACCTAATGGATAAAAAAAGACATTTCTCCATTGCAGTTGGTTGGCTAGCTGCAATGCTATGTTCAGTTCTTATGGAGTTGAACTTAATAAAGGCATTGGCAGTAGGCTTTGCTGTAACTTTACCGCTGGTATATTTAGAGTTTAGAAAAGGCAGGCAAGAGCAAGCATGTGGCTTAGAAATAAAAGAAGAAAAATTGGATTAGGTGAGTTGTTTTCGCTCACGTTGTTTGCATCGATACTGTTGCTTATTTTTTTGGCTCCCATGGTATTGGTGGCTTTCATCTCAAAGCCGCTCGATTAGAGCAGCTTGAGAATGAGAAGATGCATTACTTCAATTTGTTGTATTCAGGATTGTTGGGGTTCCATAAATTACAGTCGTTATCGAACCCTTTACGAACTAGCTTAAATACGCTTTGTTCGAAACTGTCCATGTCAAAAGACTCATAAAGTCGACAAACCAGACCTTCGTGCTTTTCTTTGTCTAGTTCACGCCAGAGCTTACTTACAATCTCTTCAGTGATTATGCCGTCATAGACAACATCAACACATTCAACTCCTGCCTTATTGAAGACTTTCAATGTCTCATCCCATGATAGGCACTGAGCACCTTCCCAAACAGAGAATCCTAAAAAGATCGGTAAAGGGTCTTCATATTTGACCTTGTGCACTGTGGTCATGTTTTCGCCACACAGTCTTAGATTGCTTGGGATTTTGTATCCAATTTCTGCCGCATATCTTTTAATATGAGCTTGGTACGGGAAATACTTGGCTGAATTTGTTGCACGCGCATGTGTGTAGCCATTTGGGTAAATGGTAGCGCTTTCTCCATCCATCTTATAGGAAAAAATACCTCTTTTCCCGTACATATTTTTAAGCCCAGTGGGTTTAATAACCTTGTCGTCAGAGAAGATTGTGCCCGACAATGGGTGATGAGGTGTTCTTGGGTATTTTACTAACTCTTGTTCGAGCATATTTGGATGATTCCTTCGTCTTGATTGATGGCGGCAAACTGTTCTATGCAAGGTTTTAGAAGGCTCATTGCTCTGAGTTGGGCATAACAGTCGCGCAACCCCCATGCATCAATAAACTCGTTAACAACCGATTCTACGTGGTTGAGCTCAAAAGCTCGAATAGGAAGTTTTTCGGTATCAACGACCCCCAACTTTCCTGTTGAGAATGATAGCGAACACGAGAATTGTATTTTTGAATCTGTTTCCTTTAGACACACAGTTAAATGTGACTGACAGGAATCTTCGTATATCGTGGTGTCAACATCAATCTCACGACACAATAGTAGTGCCGGAGGGGTTTCTTTATCAACTACCCATCCGTCGCTAATTAGACTAAGTTCGCGTGCGTATTTGTCACAAAACTTATTTAGAACAGGTGCACTATGAATTAGATCACTCAACTTCATTTTAACTCGCTTAATCTTGATTATTGTTTGATGTATAATGCCACAAAAAATCAGTTATTAAACTATAAAATGCCTTTGGGTTGAGAGTGCGCTATGTTACTGAGTTATCGGAATAAGCCTGATATTGATGATTTCATATCAAAATACGGAAACGAACACCCTTTGTTATCCCAGTTCGAAGAAACAGAGCAGGATAAGGTCTTTCACGGAGAGGGAAATGTAAAAATTCATGTTTCGTACGTTTTGGCAGAACTTTATAAGTTGCTAGATGGTGAATTTGCACACCTGTCCGAACGTGATAAAGAAGTGCTGATGTTTGCAGCGGCTTATCATGATTACGCGAAGCCTATAACAACACGACTCGATTTTCGTAGTGAAAGAGAGTGTGTGGTATCTCCGCGTCACGAAGAGGTTGGTGCCTCAAGACTTCTTTTGAGCCATCGCCCTGAGGAGTTAACCTCTTCCGAGTGGTTGCTTGTGAATAAGCTCATTGCGAACCACCAAATGCCAAAACGAGCGATAAGCAATAATTACTCAATGGGAAGCACTCTCCGTCTACTAGTGGATTCTGGTGATCTTGGTTTGCTATATGTATTGAGCTTAGCCGACTTTAAGGGTAGGGTTGCTCCTGATATGGATAAGCATATTGAGTACCTTGAATTGTTTCAGCTAGAAATTGATTTCCACTCTCTTCGCGGACGATCGCATGATGTTTTGTCCAAGATGAGGTGTGAGTTGGCTGATGAGTCTCTGATTGGGTTGGGTAGGTACACTCGTAATGGTACGTACAATGATGACTGTATTTTCAATCAGATTGTTGCAGCTATGTACAAAGACAGAATTCTATCTCCTTCAGAGGGGTTGTCCCTTCCATTTAACTATGAAAACAAGAGCAAGGTTATTGTTCTTTGTGGGTTGTCTGGCGCTGGTAAATCTACCTCACTTGTGAATTACGCTGTTAAGTTACAGGCCGAGATTATCTCTCTGGATTTGATTCGAGAGGAAGTGACAGGGAAGCATTACTCTCAAGCAAAGGAGGGGGAGGTTAGGAAGATCGCAACTGACCGCCTTCGTGAGTGCTTAAGGGTGGGTAAAAACGTTGTTTGGGACGCAACTTCATTGAGAACCGATTTTAGAACCGCCGTTACAGGGTTAGCTAGGGGGTATGGGGCTTATACAGAAATAGTGTGCCTAATGACTCCAGTTAAAGAGTGCATTCGTCGGGATGCAATGAGGCTTAATCCGGTTGGTGAAGCCGTCATTATGAAGCAATTCGAAAAGTTCCAGATACCAACGGCCAAAGAAGCAGACTTGGTTGTTTTTGAATAATGAATGAGTGTTCTTATGTCTACGTCTTGCGTTGTAATGTAGTATTATTGCTACAAATTTGCAGACGTAAGAAAATATGACCGAAAATTTTGCTTCAAAGAGTTTCAGTACGGACGACGAGTTTAATGTAATCGACCGATTAGCTTTTGATACAAGAGTTACGAAGAAGTCGCAGCTTTATCGTGATGGAGTGCTAGATGTAGCAAGAACTCAGAAACTAACTAAGGACTTTCAAAATGAGCTAGCAGGAAAGGGGGAGTTGTTTAAGATCTCTCTTGCTAGCAACAAAAACCTGTCCGATGAGTTGTTTTACAAGTTATCGAGGAATGAAAGTGTCGATGTGCTAAAGGCAATTGCGGCCAACCCTTCTACTCCATTTGATGTAATGGTTAAATTGGCTAAGAGCGTTTTCACAGACGTAAGAGAAGCTCTTGCAGAGAACCTTTCAACGCCTAAATCTATTCTATTTGATTTAGCAAATGATGAAGACTGGGATGTAAAACACAGTGTGGCGATAAATCCCAACTTCAATTTAGGTTAATGATGTTGATTTTGGGTTTGTGAACTTATTAACCTCATACAAAAAGAACAATGAAAATGTTTAAAAAAGGAATGATGATCGCTGCCTTAACGCTTAGTTCTGGTGCCTTTGCGAACACATCAAATTTTGACTTTCAGCTCGATACTGTTGAGGCAAAAAGGGCGCTTGAAACTTGTAATAATGACCTGACTATTACTTTTGAAGAGCCTTCTAATATTCGAATTATTTGCAATGGGGTTGAAGAACTCAAAGGCGGCTTTTCTGGCGGAAAGGCACCATTGTTTGATGAAATCAGAACTTTAAACAGCAGTGTTCTTGTTGGCTCTCAGACAAAAGAGCTCATGAAAACCTTCAGCCCTAACTTATTGCGCGGTTATTACAATGGATGGCTAGCGGAATTCACCGAATCATATTTACTTGATATGGCTGGTAAGGCTGCAAACCTGAAGCTCTGGGAGGGGTATATTTAGCTAGCGCGTTATAATGAAGGACTTTTACACAACCGCAGACCTAGAGCTGCGGTTGTTGTTTGTACACGTGATTTGTAGATTTTAATGGTAATTTAAAACGTTTAAAGTATGAGTTTTCTAAAAGATAATAAGGCGGGACTTAGCTTGTTGTTAATAATGGCTGGTATTTCTGGTTCATTGTTTATGACAGATGACGTCGCGTACTATACAACCACTGCTGGAGCGCACCCTATCGAGAGTGAGCTTTATCCAAGCAAAGAGTTCAACGTTTCTATCGTTCAAAGTCTTATGGTTAAAGAGTTTTATCGTGTCTGTGGTGCTGAGTCGACGATCAAGAAAACTGAAAACTCATCCTATGTTGTGGATTGTAAAAAGGCTTTAAAGACAGCGGCTTTTAAGGCTAGTGATGATGTGTATATCTCAGGCATAGAGGCTAAATTACGTGGGGCTGTCCTTGTTGCGCATGACAAGGATATAGATCTTAAGTTAATGCATGACACTGTAGGTGAAGCTGATTGCGTCATAACTTTAGCGTTAGGTTCAATCCAAAAAACAGCATAACTTTTGAGATAGATGATTTATTTCATATTCTTTTAGTAAATTATGAATTTTGTTGGTTTATTAAGAAAGGCAATTAACTCAAAAGTGAAAAAACTTTGTGTCTCTGCAAACGTAGATGGTGCTTTTGCTTTTTCAGATAAAGCATTCGATGATCTAGAGGTTACATTTTACAAGTCAAGAGAGACTCTCGCGTACATGACACCAGAAGACTTTCTGGCTGTTGCAGAGAAAGGGTTTGATTCAAGCAAGGAAGGGGTTTGTAAAGGTGTAATTGAGTCTGGTGAAGGCTTTACCTCTATCCCCTTCTTAACTTTTGAGCATGATGGTAAGGGTAATGCTCGCGTTGTAGGTCACGAGGGTAGGCACCGAGCTATGGTACTTTTCAACGAAGGAGTTTCTAAGATTCCGGTAGTATTAAAATCTGCGGCGGGTGGTGAAGGGATGAGTATCCGTTGGGGGAGTCAAGATGGTGGTTTTGATGCTTTATCAACTCATGGACAGGTTTTGCCATTACGACTTATATCAGAGGAGGGGGATTGCTCTATCGCTATGCCTGATTCTCTTATTTTTGAGCAAAATAACCTCAACAAACCAAACGCTTTGAGGCCAAAATCTATCTAACGAGGAGTTACAGGTGATTTCAAATCCATTTCACGCGGAAAAAGCCGAGCCACTAATTGAACTAACTGTTTCTTTATCTCGATCTAGAGGTGGTGATGATGTTGAATTCTTGCTTAAGAGTTTTATTGCAACGGTAATTCCGCCTTTGTGTTTTCTGAGAGACACCGGAGGGAGAGATTTTGTCGTTCGTGATTTAGTGACATTTTGCAATCGCAAGGCTTGGAACCAACTAATGGCTGACGAACGATTAAGGGATTCAGATCGTCACTTGCTTGACTTGCATAATTCAATATGTTCGAAAAAAGGCGTGAGTTCGGAATCTCGATTTGTTTTGTTCGACGATGGGTATAGTGATTTATTATTTGTTGTTGGCCTCATAGAAGACGTTTATTCACGTATTTAGCCAGCGGCGGCACAGCTTGTTTGCGATTCATTCTCGAAACAAGAGCGTTAACATGCACATTTTTTTGGGCTGTTAACATTTCAGGCGATTGTGGTATTATAGCTAAACAATACGCTAAAAGGATTCAAAAATGAATCGTAATCAAGAAGAACGCTCTCTCGTTCGTAACAAAATCGTTGCGCACTTAAAAGATAGCATGAATCTAGGTCATGCAATTTACCAAGCCAACAACCTCTTTAACGATGAATTATCAACCGACTTATTCGAAGATGAAGAGTGCTTTATTCACCTCTACATTGAAACGAACGGACAGGAACAAAGAACTCTAAGGAGCTCTAGTGGGTCTCTTGATCACATGAGGGCAATGGGCTACACAAATGGGGATCTCCAAAAACTCCTAAGTGGACATTCATTCGATTATGTTAAGGACAAGATATCAAAGCGTGAGGTGAAAAGGCTAGGCAAGGCTGAGCAAAATAAATTTGCTGATGAGTTTGAAGTCTTTTGGAATGAAACATTTGGGTATATGGGGGATCTAGCTTGCCCTGTACACCTAGGTCATGTTGCATTTTCTTCTTACCCTTATCGAAAAGGGGAGTCTCAACTTCAGCAATTGGAGCGCTATTGCGAGACTAATTCATACAGTGAAAGTCAGAAATGGTGGGCGCTACTTGGTTTTAACAAAATGGAGCCAGCTAGTGGCTTATCCACGTTCGTTAAGCGATTGGTAAGAACGAGTACAATGCCTAGCGGTGTAGTGATTAATTCACGCTTTATGGATTTGAATGGAGCTCCGTATAAGGTGGAGGTCATGTCAGGTACTCACGTTATTCTAACTGTGGATTTGAGAATGTCTCCATTTGACCTTCACGATATGCTTGGTTCAATTGTTCTTGATTTAAACTCACTGTTGAAGAAAGTGGCAAATGATAGAGGCTTCTACTCGCTTGAACAATGGAACTCTATGTCTGCTGAGTTCCCTAAATCGTGCATCAAATCACCTCGTGATTATGAGCAAGCAAGGGTGGCTGCCTTAAAGAAACTAACTTCAAATGCTTTACAACCACAAGTTAAGAAGAGCAAGACATTTTTAAATGTTTCGTCAGTCATTGAGTCCGCTCAAAAAGATCCTGAGGGATTTGCTTTTAATTTAGCAAAAATGAACGCTGCCGCTAAGGGGCTTGATGGGGTTTCGTGTCGAGACCGCCGCGCTCTTTACGCGCTAAAGCAGAGAATCATGTTGATTCTTGAAAAGCAAGATATGGCGAAGTTGGTTAAGTTGTGTAAGCGTACAACAAAAGCGAAATTGGATGAGACTCATCTTCGTTCTGATGAGGAATTGGGTCTATTAGTCCTTCCTATGATTTTTCAAGGTAAGAAAAAGTTACTTCGCAAAGGGCATGTCGTCTTGCGCGATCTAGCCATGGAATTCAAGCCTATTGGGTGGAATAACCTTGTTTCGTCTGAGGCAGCTCTTACGGACTTAGGTCGTTCGTTCAGACGCCTATGTGGGCATTGGGCAGAGAGTTATGGTGAAACGACCTTATGGGGAATGCGCCGAGTACTCAAGAGTAACAAGCTTCTTTTGACATTTATTGATGAATCTAAAGTTTCAGAGTTAGACCTTGCCGAATTTAAGGCTTCAGGGAATAGCGAGCAGTTCCTGAGAGTAGGTTTCATGGATGTTTGGGAGTTTGTTATCGGAGGTCGTATTTTTCATATGCCTAAAGATATGCTACCTAACCATCTGCTACAAAATACGAAATCTCTTCCTGTTGAGAGTTTCCCAGTTGAGTACAGGTTTGGTGTAGAGACAAATGAGCCTTTTGTCACTGATTTAGCTGACCTAAAAATGGCGTTGTCTTCATTAGGAGTTGATATCGACTCTTGGTCGTTTACACAAACTATGAGGCAGAAGTTTAATTCTGTAGCAAGTGTAACTAGTGACTGATTTCACTGCTTGTTTCTTGAGGAGCCTTTATGGCTCCTTTTTTTTATTCGAAAAACACCCACCAGCACCAAAAAACGCTACTACCATAATCGAGATTAATGTTAAGATTGATTTCAGAAAAACGATGAAAATAAAGTATAATTTTTAGAAACAAACATGATTTCCGACTTTCAGAATAAGATTGAATCCCAAGCCCTTGCAGCAGAGACAAAGGGTAAGCCTGCTCGATTGGTTGCCATTGCAGGTATTAACGAGAGAAACTTTGTAAAAGTCGCTGCAAGAGGGGCGTTTACATCACCGAGTATTGCTATCACAAAGACTGACAAGAACTATAATCAGTTTGGTAACATCCAGATTCTATTCAAGGCTAGCGTGCTATTTGATGGAGAGACAGGTGTAGGTAACCGAAATAACGAATCTATAGTGGCAACAGGTGATTACTACTCAGTTCGAACGCCAGATCTAAAAATGCAATTGTATGCTCCCGCAATGAAAGAGCTTAAGGAGTTGGCTTTAGAGCATGGAGAAGATGACTTCTACAACAAGATTGCAAATTGGCGCAGTGGAATTAGTTTTGACAGGGTATTTGATTTTCTAGAGAGGCAGAGTTCATCAAAGCGTATCTTCTTGATGCAATCTGGTTTGGAAGTAAAGAATGCTTACAAGCGCAAACCTTTTCAAAATGACTCTATAACTGCATTTGCTCTAGAGAGGATGAAGGTCTCTGAGTTTAGCGACTTGTTAAATGGCGTATTGGCAGAAAAAGAGGGATTTGGTGATCGATTGAATGCCTTGGTTAGGGAGCTCTATGAAGAAAAATACAGCGGTGCCATAGATAGAGGTGTTTACATGGCAGAGGAAAGAATGGAATCTGCTATTGAAAGAAGGCTGGAGAATGGTGCTGTATATTGTGCCAAGAACGTCCTAAACGAACTTGAAGAGTATCGAAGTCGTAAAATGGTGATAGATACTAAGAGAACTTCAGAGCGTATCGAGAGGGCTTTCAGGAAGGCTGGTGGACATGCTGCATTTAACTTATGGATAGCAAGACTTGTTGATAGTTTGAAATGTGGGTATTACTCGGTTACTGAAGATGGCAAGAAGTTGAAAGACTGGGAAGCTGTTGATCGCTATATGAAATCTAATCGTGGTGAATGCCAAGAAGCCCCAAGTTCTTTTGGTGTTGGGGAATTAAGAGCTATGAAAACTGAACGTCTCTATTCTCTACAAGAGGTTATTGAGTGCTCTGGCAACATCGCCACTGACGAAAAGGTTTATGATTCTGAAGAGTTATCTAAAGCCCTTCATGATTACCGAGGTAAGTTAGACTCATTGTCGGTTGCAGAATACAGTTTTGCATCTGATTCGACAGAAGTTGAGAGACGAAGTATTGAAGCATTAACTAGTGCTGGTCTTGGTCAGCGATTTGATGACGTTGTTATTGATAATATGAAGCGCCAAAAGATCTCACTAACCGATGAGAATATTAAAGCGATGACAGAGGTTTCTAGAGCTTTACTACAGGCATACACAGATGATCACTCACGAGTCCCTTACTTTGAAGCAAAAGAGATGCGAAGTATTCCACTAATGCCCGATAGATACAGTTACTCAACTTCAAAGAAGATGTATGGTGTATCTGAATCAATTGAAGCAATTCTTGTAACGAAAGAGAACAAGGATTTTGTTGAAGGGATTCTGATGGACTACGGCATCAAAGGCGTTAAGGTTAAGACTTATAATCCTCAAATCGAGGGGTCAATGTATCGTGGTATGAGTGATGAGGCCGATATTGTTAAACACTCTCACAAATTAGAGAGATATCAGAAGCAGGAAGCCAAAAAGGTTGCTGCAATGAAAAAGAATAGTTTGTCGAACCGTTAGAGATGTTTGCACTAATAAGCCGCAATCAATGTTGCGGCTTTTTTATATGCGTGACCTTTAAAATGAAACCAAATTTGTGGCATAATGGCAAAACTGGCGCGGATGAATATCTTAAACATTTGCACCCTGATGAAGAAGTGTAAGAAAACGAAAGTTATTAAACGCTTCTCATCCAGTCATGACATATATGATCAAAGGTAGTCGATATGAATAATAGTATCCCATTCGTGCTTAAGCTAAGTAACTCCCGCGAAATTGATGGTGTCCTTATCATTAAAAAAGGTTTCGCTCGGTTTATGATGCAAGAGGCATTTTTGTTTAATGGATGCTCGAAGGAACCTTCTTGTACTTGGGAGGTTCAGGTTGATGAGGTACACAACCCCAAAGGCTTCATCGTTGACAGGCTTTCGCGTATGGCAAAACATAACCCAAGTATTCTTGCCGTATCGTTCGAGGATGACTTTAAAGAGCTAACAGATCGTTTTATTGATGAAGTACAGACAAGGAAACGAATCCTTGTTGGTGGTTCTATTCTTCCGAAGGATTCTAGTGTTGTGATGATGGTTGTTGATGAAAATGGCGACTGTATTTCAAGCTTCACTAAGACAGAAGATGAATTGGTTCAAAGTTCGGGTTCCTGTTTCTGGAGTGCGGATAGTCTGGTGTTGCCAAAATCGGTAGACGATGAAGGATTTCCTCGATATACGCGCAACTCAAGGATCAATGAACTTTTGCTGTCTGCAAAGATTCCATTCGGAGATGACGCAAAGAAATACACAAAGGTTTTCGTTGAGAAGCGTAAATTTTTTCATGCTCTAGCTTCACTTGCTAAAAAAGAAGGTATTGATCACCTGTCCTCTTATGTAATCGATGCAGTGAACAACCTACGACTTCCAAAGGCTAGCGAAAAAATTAATACTGAAGTGCCTAAGTTGCTTAAAAAGGAGCGAGCATTCTTAGAATCACTTCACGAGTCTAAAGGGAGTAACTCGGGGGGTTCCAAAAAGCCGCTCTACTTCTTTAATGTGGATTTGATTCTGGAATTTTCAAATGAGCGTAAATAATGTTGGCAAGCCTAGTAAGGTTCATTATTACAATCATGTGGCAACAGCATGGAATTTGATGCTAGAAGGAAATGTCGATCGAGAAACGGCGTCGAACCAGACTGCTTGTGGTTACATTAGAAGCCAAGTTTCAAGCAACAAACTCGATGTAACATGCAAGAAATGTCTTCATGTGATGAAGCAGCAAGGTATATTGGTTTAACGCTTATGAATAAAGAATGGTTGATGTAAGGCTATATTTTTTTTAGCTTATATAGAACAACTAATCTTTATTTTGGTAGAGACAATGAGCCGCCAGATAAAGAAGAAAAAGCCGACCATTCAGTCGGCTTTTTCATTTATATACATTTGATTTCTACAATCTGGTTATAGTTTGTCAGGTAGTTTGATAATTCAAGTAACTCAAGATTGCCTTTTGTTTTCAAAGCTGTGGTCTGCTGTGATGCAAACGAGACCGATCCTTTGCCAAACCTCGCATTCAGTCCGTCGAGAGCTTTCATTAATCGGACGTTGTCTTTGTTCTCTTGAAACATGTCCAGTTGGCGCATTTCAGAGTTGATTAGTTTTGTAGCGCCTACACCTACTTTATACAAGGGTTGTGTAAGCAAGCAGCGTGGCAAAATTTCGTAGAGCATTTCCCTTACAGTCTTCAATACAATACTGGTATCTGAAGTTGCACTATCAAACGTGACTTCAGCTGATTTCGAGTGACGTGGACATTTATCATAAGGTGATGTTGAAACAAACACCTGTAACGCTTTGGCGTCAGAATTTTGGGCGCGAGCTTTCTTGCACACCTCAGCAGCATGGTTGGCAATCACAGTTGTTACCTCTTCGATACTTCTTAGTCTATTTCGACTAGAGCTTGTCGAGAATATCTGCTTTTTTGCTGGTGGCTTGTCTGTGAAATTGAGTACTGGAACACCATTTAGTTCGTGCACTACGTTAGCTACGTTGATGCTAAACTCCTTCTGTAGCTGTTTGGCGTTCGCGTTTTTAAGCTGGTACGCTGTTGTAATGCCCTTGAATTTGAGGTGTTCAGTCAACCTCTTGCCAATATTCCAAACATCTCCAAGTGGCATTAGTTTTAGCACTTTGTTTTCACTCTGTTCTGAATCCAGTACGCACTGACCTTTGTAATCCGGTAGCTTTTTTCCAGCAAACGATGCGACTTTGGAGAGTGTGAGTGTCCTGCCGACACCACCACCAGTACCGATTCTTGTCTCCTTGTATATTTGTTTTCTTGCAACAAGTAAGTGTTCATTTAGGTCTACACCCATAGCATGAAGTCGCGTAACGTCGATGAACATTTCGTCAACAGAGTATTGATAGTAAGGTAGGTCAGATCCAATGGCTTCCGTGATGCTAGCCATCATTCTATGAGAGATGTGGCCTAGTGTATTAAAATTGGCTTTGAATATGACCCCGTCGAACATGGCAAGCTTGTCTTTAACTTCAAAGATCGGTGAAAACTTAGGGATGCCTTTTTCTGTGCAAGCTCTTGAGGCCGCAATTGATATGCCATCTAAGCCACTTGCCACCAATACGGGCTTATCCCTTAAGTCAGGGTGCATGATGGTACTAGCTGAACAGTAGAACCTTGAGCCGTCGATTAAGCAAAACATGGGGATCTGAATATTTTAATGATTTTCACAACGACTCCTTCAATAGAAATGTTGTCAGAGTTGGTAATTCTGTGAGGCGGGTACTTCGGGTTGTCTGAGCTCAACAAACGCTTTTGGCGATTAACTCTTTTTAATACTAGGTCTCCATTCAAGGCGATTACACAGACGTCATCCTCTTCCATATTGAGATGCCTTTCGATCAGCATTAGATCTCCACTATGTACATATGGCAACATCGAGTCTCCAGAAGCTTTTGCCAATACTGTCGTGTGTTCTTTTTCGACGAGCAGGCCATGAAGGTTGGTGTCTCTCAGTGAAATGCTTCTTGATGTGTTGTGAGCTTCTCTGAAAAAATGCACGGATTGCTGAACAACCCCTACAACAAAAACATGATCATGCTTGGTTGTAGCGGATGCTAACCTCTCAAATGTTGTTACTCCATATGTACCATCAGCAACAGCATATATAATGTCCCCAGTCGTTGGAGTAAGTCGAGCGTTCACAATAAGCAAGTCACCTTTTGAGATCCCGCGTGATTGAATGTGATTCGGCGAGGGAATAATATGTGTACTGCTAGGGCTGGAGATGAAGAGTTCATCTAAGTTAATTGTTTTTTCAAGAAACGGAAGTGTAGGGTTTTCAAATCCAGTGATTGAAGCTGAAATCAAAGAGTCTGAAAGGTACTTCATATGCAAGCTCGTGTGTATAAAAATAAACATAACAACTGTATGAATAAACAGTATAGATCGTTGTTAGATTTTCTGTGAAGCAAAATTCTGCACGGCACACACTATGTGAACGTTCTTTGTTCAAATTTAACCTTTTAGGTAGGTGTTTTGCCGAATGTCGTAGTTATTTAGACTGGTATTTTTTAAACTTAAGAGAAAATGGGTAAGTTTTTAGTTCACGGCAGTAAAAAGAAAGGTTTTGATGCACTAGAGCCGATTTCGATGTTCGGTGAAAACGGATCAGTCGATGGTATTGGCATAAATTTAACGTCAGATATTGATGTAGCGCTGCGATATGCGGGAGATAGTGGTTCAGTCTATGTCGTTGATGTAGATACGGATAATTTCATCGAAATATCTGATAGTTCTCTGATAACAGAAGAGCAGGCTGAATTTATTTTAGGTGAAATCAGAGATTTGCATCACTTTGAGCAATACCGTTTATACACAGATATGTGTGGGCACGTCACTCATAAATTTAATGACAAGTATTTAGCCTTTGATTTTTACACTAAAGAAAAGGAAGAGGCTAAGAATTATCACTTAGATAGATTGAAGCCTAAAGTTGAAGATAAGGGGGATGGGTTCGAGATTCGTGCCTGCCGAAAGTCAATTACAGAGGCTGACCTTGTTGGGGTTTCACATAAGGATGCTCATTACATCCTGAATTTGTTCGATAATGAGTTTGCCACGCGGTGTTACAAACACTTTGCTAGTGGGTTGGTGCTGCCAAAATTGAATAACGGCACAAACTACCTTTCTTTTGCGTATCTAGAAAGTGTGGAGGAGGAGATTGATTTATCAACGCTGTCCAATTCTTCTGAAGGCAAACAATTCGTTCAGGAACGCCTGTCTAAGCTAGAAACTGGTGTTCAGGATGTTGAATTCGAGATAGATCGATATAAAACCTTGTTTATTGATGATAAGGGAAAGATTTACGAATCAAGTGACGAAATACGTTATCCATTGCAGTTAAAAACTGAGCTTGAAATAGAAATGTTCCCTAGACCACATATATGGGTCGAAAAGGATGCAGGCAAGAGTGATGCTTTAACAAGAGCTTTAGGAAACCTTCTTCGTAGTAAGCCGGAGTTTTCAGAGTTTGAGTTAAGGTTTGATAACTACAGGGTTCCGTTGAAAGACTACTTGAATGAAGTTCAAGCACCAAAAACTGAAATTGGTTATCACGGCACTTGTACTGGTTTAATTGAATCGATTGGCTTAGCGGGACTTGTTCCTCGTGACATAAGTGGTATTGAGGCGCACTACATTGGTTCCGCAAAAAAAAGTGAAAGTGACCGAGTGTATTTCACATCAAAAGAAGGTCTTGGGGCTGCTATTGCAGGAGCAAGAAGTGCGGCTAAATCTTACGGTGGTTCACCGATAATTCTAGAATTCCCTCTTGAATCGCTTGATATAAACTTGCTTGCTCCGGATGAGGATAGCAAGAAAGACTGTGCTACTAAGTCCTTGGAGTCTATAGGGACTGCGGCGTACAAGGGTAAGATAGACTCTAGCCAGTTAAAAATTTGCGTAGAAGAATTCGTGCCTGAGGATATGCGTCAGGACTTTCAGGTGTCTTTAGCTAACTCACTTTTCGAAATTGCAAAACAACAGACATTGGCTGAAGCGTGTGAAACTTCGGTAGCTTTATCGAATTACCTTACGCTGAAACTTTAAAAGGAAACGGGGCTTTTGCTCCGTTTCCAGACCTCTGGAAGATTTAAGTCATTGATTATTTTGGAACGCATCTATGGCAGCATCACAGAGTGGTTTAGTTACGGGCTTGAATGCTGAATTTGTCTTTACAAGACCGTGATCTGTGTAGTGCGCACACCAAACGCTGCGGATTCTACCTGAGTCTTTGGCTTTGTATGAGACGGATAGGTAGCTTCGATCGTTGATTTCTATTTTGATGATGTCTGATACGTCATATTGATTGGCACTTTTCACAAGCAATCTGTTTTGATTATTAGTGGCTGAGGAGTCACTGCCGTGAAAGGCGGAAGTTTGAGTGGAGGTGTCAAAGGCGGAAGTTTGCGCGTACGCTATGTTGGTAATTATGGTAGCGAATAAAAAAACTGATGTATACAACTTCACTTAATAATCCTTGTAATTGAAGTCTTAGTAAAGACAAGATGATATTCCATCTGTTTCTTATCATCAATTAATTATATTCCTCGCTCATTCATTTGACGCTTACACTCTTCTGCCAACCAAGGAAATTCGTTAAGTATCTGTCTTAGCGTTCGATCAAAGGCGGCATCATGGAACTGCTTTACTAGTTCAGGCTCTACGTGCCTCCAAGAGCGATCATAAGCCACACTATTGTGACGAATCACATTGACGATGTGTCTTTGCTGAGCTCTGACATCTAAATCATTCCAATTCCCTCCCTTTACACGAGTAAACCATCCTTCTGTTATGTTCTTCCAAGTTTGAAGATCGGGGATTGGTAGCTCGTGAGTTGTTATGCTCAATAATTCCTCTAGATAATGAGCTGTTTCGTGCTCAACCTTCCTACGTACTGATTGGTCTTGGGAGTATGACCACATGGCTAGGGGCTCGTCACCAAGGTTTAGTATGAAAATATTTCTTGTATAGAGAGATTTGATGTGTGACTTCTTAACAAGAAACACTTGGTTATCACCATAGTAATTTTTGAAGTTAGAGAAGAACTTCTTCGAGTCCGATTCTGGAAAACCGTAGTGTCTTTGCAGGTTTTTAGGGTTAAAAGAGGTCTTAGCTTCATCTAACAAGAACGCAGTTGGGTGAGCAGTGGTGGTAGTGTTTGCCTTGAGACGGCGTTGTGATTGATGCAGGTCTTCTAGTCGAGCAATTAATATTGGAACGGGAAGTCGTTTATCAAGCCCTTTGAATAGACTTTCATAAGAAGTTCGTTCGAAGGCATCGAATTCGGCGAGAGTAGTGTTTAGAGAATCAGCGTGTACTTTACGTTGCTCCGGAAACAATGCAATTTCGTTAATAAAGCAGTCTTTAATGTTTTGTAGTGAAGACCCAATGTAAGGCTTACCTCTATCGCCGTAGATCGAGGCTAATGGTAACAGCCATAAGCGATCTTTAACTTCTTTAGCCAGACCATGAGTAATGAATTCCTTTGTAAGATTAGCTGTAATTACCGAAATGGTTTCAGGATCATTTACTGTGATTGTTTCTGGCTTGTGTTTACCTGCTTCCATTAGGTGCTCTCAAAAGAAAAAGACAAGGAAAACTACCATGAAATTCTACCTTGTCAATTTTTTGCAAAGAGCTTTGCTATGTATGTTCTGGATTAAGCTGACAAATTACTAATTTAGTCCGTCTTAGTGTCTGGGCGTGCATATCAGGGAAGTCGTCGCAATCTTCGATGAGCCTGACTATTTCAATGAACTCATTAGAGAATGAAGATCTACCAATCTCGCCATAACAAATGATAGGCTTTTCGCATCCCCATGCCTTCGCGCAATTAAAATCAACATCATCAAAGCGGTGAGGCCAAGACAGTATAAGGACGTCAGCCTCATCCTTATACTGTTTTACAAGATCTGCTCCATCTGACTGAATGACGTCTGTCAGAGGTTCATCGAGGTATGGTTCGATGTCACCAGCGATTACATTGCAGCCTTGTTCTCTCAGTGCTTTAGCGATCCATCCTCTGCCTGCTAATGGATCAAGAAATCTTGCGTTAGGGAACTTATTTTTTAAGTAGCTAGCCCCTTCTACAGAAATGATTCCAAACATACCTAAACGATGAAAGTCATCATGAATTCTCATAGGGAACAAAAAGTTTAACGGGTTATCTTGGTGTTTCCGTATAAGATCGGTGGCATCTTCAAGTGTAATTGCTTGTGGCAATTTGAGAGGTATATTTCCAGCGCTCATGGATTGCATAACGCTAGTCCACTCAGTTGGGTTGAAAGCTTCAGAGGTGCCAGTGTAGTCGTAAGGATTCAAGTGGGTTGTCCTGAGCAGAAAAACTTAATCGTATCTTTGATTTTATCGGGCGGCAAGAATTTTGACACAGTCTGGAATTTGGCTTTTTATGGAATATTGAGCGGAATCTGAAATGTCGATCAATAACCGGACGTAGTTAAATACCAATTCAGTAAAAATATTAAAGAAAAACGTTAGGTTTAGTTATCTTAGTTTTACACGAGATCTGCCGTATGAGAGAATTTCTTTAGCAATAATGCCACAATGTATGCGGCTATAAGAAGTTTCTCGGGGGTAAAATGAGTTTCTTGATCTTCTCTAAAAAAGACGGTTTTCTAGATGACAATCTGGAATGGACAACAAAGATTGATGAAGCGAAGGTCGTTTCTGATTCAGACGCTAAAGCGATTGTTTCACAGATAGTTAAACAAGGCTTCAATCTTGTTCCAAAAAGCAAGTGTACGCTAGTGCTTGCTGAAGGTTTAACTGATTGGGTTGTTGATGTAGCTTTTTCAAAGTCACTTGATGAGATCGAGACCTTTTGTAGTTCAACATTAGGTATTTCTTGCCATCGATTGGAAAATGACAATTGGGTGGTACATCAATCTGGCGGTCACCGTACCAAATGTGAAACATCGAAAATGCGACATTTTGCCAATGAAGCGCTCAAGTATATGACAGGTGCTGAGTTGATGGATTTAGCTAGCAAGGCTTTAAATCAGTCTATTTACCAAATCGGTGTAGACATTATAGCTATTCAAAAAGGATAAAATGAATGAAAGTTGTCGCTTACGATATGGAGATGTTGTGCTGGGAAGATCGCCCCGAGACTGGCGACATCATCGAAATAGCAGCAGTTATTGTTGACCTTAGAGCGGGGACTATTAATAAGCGATACTCTGTAATCATCAAGCCTGACGAAGGTGAAGTTTCTAAATTTTGCCAGAACCTTACGGGCATTACTCAACGGATGGTTAATAAACAGGGAGTATCGCTAGAAGAAGGTGTGCGTCGACTGTACAAGCAAATCTCTCCTAAGCATAATTGGTATGCATGGGGGAAGGATGCTGAAAAATTAGTCGCTGAGTGCAACAAAAGAGGTATTGCTATTAACGCGAGCTCTTTGCATAACATTGCACCTATTGTTCGAATGATGTACCAAGAGAGTTTTAATCTAAAACAATCTGATGTCTGTGAACATCAAGGTGTTGAGGTTAAAAAGCCTATGCATAGAGCGCTGCCAGATGCAGAATCATTAGCAGGTATTTTAATAAAAATCTTTGGTGGCGAGCCTATCTTTCGGTTACCGCTGTCGGAAAACTCGAAAAATAGGATTCTGTAACGTATCGACAATTTGCGAGTTGAAAACACCGTATTTGCTTGATAAGTTATATTTATGGCGACGGGATTAGGGCGCATCACCCACCATAGCGACTAACTGGTTATCACTGTTGTTTAGCATTGAAAAAACGGTTACTGGTGCAAATTAAAAGATTTGAAAAACCTCAGTGTAAGCTGGGGTTTTTTTCGTTTCGAGTAGTGATCTGTGCGAGCGAACCATCCTTAAATACTTTTTTGGCAGGCTGATGGTCTCACTGCGTGAAGACCATCGCCCTGTTAAGCTCTTGGGGACAAAAAAACAAACACACCATTGCATGGTATGTACGCCTTACAGGCTCAACGAGTGTTCATTCTCGTCTTTCTAGAATTTATTTGATCTAATGTCCTTGGAGACAGCGAGAACTTCAATTTCATCCGGCACGTAGGCTGATGGTGAGATTGTTGCCTCTTTAACTGGTGCGTGTTGCTTATCTAGCAACCTATCAATTTTCTGCATAATCTCATCTATGTCTTTTCCATCCTTAGAAAATGGATGGTATACATCAATATCAATCATTTTGTTCCAATGATGCTCAAAGTTTCTTGCCGAGACAATTGCCTTTGACACCTCGAACAACTGAGAATCGGTGAAGTTTGGCTCAAGACGCGAGAGGATGCGTTTCTCTTGCTCCTTTAGGGGGCAGTCAAGGAAAACGGTAATTACATTGTAGTCGACCTTGTCGCGGAAGTAGTTTTGGTAAGCTAGAACCCCTTGTGGCTCCAATACAACATAGCAACGGTCGTTGTTCTCAAAGATCTCATGGAAAGCGTCTAGTGTCATTCCATAAATTTCACCGCGTACAAAAGCGGACTCCACCAGCTTCCCTTCTTGATTTAAGCGATTCATTTCATCTTTGGTTGTGAAGTGGTAGTCCACTCCATTTGTTTCGCCGTGCCTTGGAGTGCGTGTTGTTGATGTTATAGCTCTGTGGAATCCTGATGAAATCATTGAGGTCTCAAGCATGGTTTTGCCAGAACCACTTACTCCGGCTAGTAAAAGGATGTTTTTCATGTTTTTAAGCTTATAAAAAAGGAGCCGCAGGGGACTCCAATAGGTTTATACGTCGTAATCGAATTCGATTACGACAGCGGTTCGTGCAACAGCTATGCAGGGTAGGATTTCCTTCTCTTGGAGAGAAACTAACGCTTCATCTATGTGCTCAATAGAGCCAGATACAAGTTTGCATCTGCAAAATCCACACATTCCATTTCGACATTGATAATTTGGTGTAACGCCCTGTTTTTCGAGCTGATCTAATATTCTGTCGTTTGAGTTTAACTTTACGGATTTTCCGTTAACCCTGCTTTTCATCGCTATAGCTCAGCTTCAGCTAGACTGTTCATGTTGACATCATTATCTATCTGCCCAATCAAGTAGGAGCTAATCTCCTGTTCCTGAGGTGCTACCTGAACATTGTCAGAGTTCAACCATTGGTTGATCCATGGAATTGGGTTCATTGTGGCTTCAGGGTAAAGAGAAGGGAGTCCAATTGCTTTCATGCGGATGTTGGCAATGTATTCGATGTATTGCCAGATGATTTCCTTGTTTAGACCTATCATCGAGCCATCTTTGAATAAGTACTCAGCCCATTCTTTTTCTTGTTCAACGGCAGAACGGAATATTTCAATCGCTTCTTCCTGACACTCATGAGCGATTTGCATGAATGAGAAGTCATCCTGACCATTACGAAGCAAGTTAATCATATGCTGTGTAGCAGTCAGATGAAGAGCTTCATCGCGAGCGATTAGTTTGATAACGCCAGCGTTACCTGTCATGAGTTCGCGCTCAGCAAAAGCAAATGAACATGCAAAACTTACGTAAAAGCGGATGGCCTCAAGGACGTTGATTGACATTAACGTGAGGTAAAGTTTTTTCTTTAATTCGTATAGATCAACTACAACTGTCTTACCATTAACAGTGTGGGTTCCTTCGCCTAAGCTATGAAGGTTAGCTGTAGAGTCGTAAAGGTCATCATAGTATCGAGAGATGTCCTCTGCACGTTTTAGAATGTGCTCATTATCCATGATGTCATCAAAGATGACTGAAGGATCATCAAAGGCATTCCTGATAATGTGTGTGTAACTGCGAGAGTGCACACTCTCAGAGAAGCCCCATGCTTCCAAGAAAGCTTCGAGTTCAGGCAATGAACAGATTGGAAGCAAGATGCTCGTTGGGCTACGACCTTGTATCGAATCGAGAAGTATTTGGTACTTCAGGTTCGAAACAAAGATGTGTTGTTGGTGAGACTCAAGTTTTTTCTGGAAATCAATTCGGTCACCAGAACAGTCAACTTCTTCAGGACGCCAAAAGAAAGACAGTTGTTTTTCGGTTAGCTTTTCGAAGATTTCATGTTTTTGTTGGTCGTAACGAGCAACGTTTACTGATTGACCAAAGAACATTGGTTCTTTTAGTTGGTTGTTTTTATTACGAGAAAAGGATTTAAACATTGTTTTCTTACATTAGGTTTAGCCTCCTATATAAATAAGAGGCTATCGGTTTAATTAAATCTTACAAGAAGAGCATTCGTCGTCTGATTCATGAACCACATCCACCGTAGCATTTGGTTCATTTTCATTGGATTCAGCGTTGGCTTGATTGCCTTGCTCATCCTTTTGCCCATCACGAGTGTTGTGGTAGTAAAGGGTCTTAACTCCTAGGCCGTAAGCTGTTAGAAGATCTAAAAGCATTTGGTTCATTGAAACTTTGCCACTTTCGTACCTTGATGGGTCGTAGTTAGTGTTTGCAGAGATAGCTTGATCTACAAACTTTTGCATAATTCCAACTAACGTTAGGTATCCAGTGTTGCTTCCGATATCCCACAGCAACTCGTATTTGTCACGTAGGTTTTCAATATCAGGAACTACCTGTCGAAGTGTGCCATCTTTAGACACTTTCACAGACATAAGTCCGCGTGGTGGCTCAATGCCGTTAGTTGCATTTGAAATTTGGCTAGAAGTCTCAGAAGGCATAAGTGCTGTAAGTGTAGAGTTACGCAAACCGTGTTTTTTAATCTCTTCACGCAGCCATTCCCAATCCAGAAGTAGTTCTTGATTGTGATGTTTATCGACACTCTTCTTGTAAGTATCAATAGGAAGAATGCCTTTTGAGTATTTAGTTTCGTCAAAGCCGTCGCATGTTCCGCGTTCTTTTGCTAACTCCATAGACGCTTTAAGGCAGTAGAACTGAATAGCCTCGAACAAGCGATGCGTAAGGTCGTTTGCTGAACCATCAGAGTACTTAACGCCGTTTTTAGCAAGGTAGTATGCGTAGTTGATTACACCAACACCGAGTGCGCGACGTTTCATTGTGCTCGTATAGCCTGCTTTTACAGGGTAGTCTTGGTAAGTTAGAAGGTTGTCTAGACCACGAACAACGAGGTAAGCTAATTCCTCAAGGTCTTCAAGTTTTTGAAGTTTACCAAGGTTGAATGCTGCAAGTGTACATAGAGCAATTTCGCCTTCTGGATCTTCAATATTCTTGAGCGGTTTAGTAGGCAGAGCGATCTCTAGACAAAGGTTAGATTGTCGAACAGGAGCAACTTCTGGTAAGAACGAACCTGCCGTATTACAGTGGTCTACGTTCTGAATGTAGATTCGGCCAGTAGATGCTCTCTCGTTCATCAACATAGTGAAGAGTTCAAGCGCAGGGTATGTCTCTTTCTTTATGTTTGGATCTTGTTCGTATTTCAGATATAGCTTTTCAAACTTCTTCTGATCAGCAAAAAACGATTCGTAAAGTCCGGGTACGTCAGATGGTGAGAAGAGAGTTATGTTTTGGTTGCGCTGTAGGCGCTCGTACATAAGTCGATTTAGTTGAACGCCGTAATCGAGATGGCGGACACGGTTTTCCTCAATACCACGGTTGTTCTTTAAAACAACAAGAGATGGAAACTCGCGATGCCATAGTGGATAAAACAGAGTTGCGGCACCACCTCTTATCCCTCCTTGTGAACAAGATTTTACGGCAGTTTGGAAATACTTCCAGAACGGAATTACTCCTGTGTGGTAACCTTCGCCGCCTCGAATCTCAGAGCCTAGTGCGCGGATTGCACCACCATTGATACCAATACCAGCTCTCTGAGAAACGTACTCTACAATACTTGAAGCTGTTGCATTGATAGACTTAAGTGAGTCATCTGACTCTATTAAAACGCATGAGGAGAACTGTTTAGTTGGAGTTCTGAGACCACCCATGATAGGTGTAGGTAGAGAAATCTTGTGTTGGGATAGTGCTTCGTATTTACGTTTAACAAAGCTAAGACGCTTTTCTTTATTAGGGTCTTCCATAAACATCGTTGCACATTGAACGATAAGCGCCATTTGAGGTGATTCGTAGATCTCGCCAGTAACACGGTGTTTAAGCAAGTACTTACCTTCGAATTGCTTAACAGCAGCGTATGCAAGCTCTAGATCTAAATCGTGGTTTAAAGACTTTTCAAGTTCATCCCACTCAGATTCAGAGTACTGAACAAGTAATTGTTCAGTGTAGCGACCCGCTTCTACAACTTTTTTAACGTGGTCGTAAAGTCGCGGCGGCTCATATTGACCGTACGCTTTCTTACGAAGGTGGAAGATCGCGAGTCTTCCCGCGTAGATAGCATAATCTGGAATTTCTTCAGAGATCATGTCTGATGCTGTTTTTATCAGAACTTCGTGGATTTCTGATGTGGTAGTTGAATCAACTATTTGAACATTAGATTGCATACCAACAGTGCTTGGGGAAACGCCTTTTAGACCCTCAGCTGCCCACATAAGCACTTTGTTGATTTTTTCGTAATCGATAGGCTCTTTGCGCCCATCGCGTTTAACTACGTATATCATCGATTCTTCTTTGATTTATATTTGTTTAGTAATAGTACCACAAAAACTTGATGCAAATCAAAAAATGAAAGCAAATCAAATTGAGAAACTATTAAGTAAATTTAGCACATATAGTGTTTGCATTGTTTTAATGCCACAATATGTTACTTTTCTTCAATCTCAGCTTCCAGTACTTTGTTGATGAGTCAACAAACTTTCTGAACCCAATTTGGAATCATATACTTAAAGTAAATGCTTAATGATATGCCTTCGACAATTGCACATATTTTGCACTTGGTTGAAAAATACAATTATCGAAAACTACCTAAAAAAATTTCAGAATCCAGTCAAATGATGTACTTAGAGGCATTGCCTGAATGGCTAGTTCTGGATGGAGATCCTGACCATTCTTTGTTTACTAAAAAAGGGACGCCAATAGCCGAAGGGTATGAGCGAGTTGTTATTGGGGACTACGGTGCCTATGTTGAGGTGCGAAAGGACAAAATGCATCGTGCGTCTATATGCGTAAAGAAGGGTGAAGAGTACCGCTATAAAGACCCTCATTACGCACAATCTGTAAAGTATTATCACTATACGACAAAGGATGATTCTGATGTGAAGATTTATTTTCAACAAAGAGTCGTGACTTACGCCGATTACAAGCCGGACTTTTTCTATATTTCGGTGTATGAAGTGTGCTCGGGACAGCTTTTGGCGCGTGAATTACAAGATGAGTTGAGAAAAAGGCATAAGTTATCAAGAAACAAATCCACCGGATCTGGTAAGGCCATTGGTGGTAAGTTGTATCTGACAAAAGAGTGTTCGAGTGTTTGTAAAAGGATAGATGCTGCTCATGCATATCTACCCGATAACTTCGATTATCAAGTTTTAAGGGTGGATGAAAAAGGTGGAGAATATTCGTTTGTAGCATCGCCAGATTGGAACGAGTCGAATGAACCTATAGTTGGTGAGTCTTACACAGTTAAGCTGCTTGATGAGGATTTGCTGGAGGTGAAGCATAGAAAGGCCAATACAAATAAAAAGCAAATATACCACCATAAATGGCTATTCTCTGGTGGACATTCAATAGAAGAGATAGATGCCATGAGGCGCAGTCTCAGTTGGCTGGCTATTGATAGGGAGAGATCTCATTCATCAAAAATTGGGTATGCGGATTATTGGGATGCTTGGTTGAAATTAAATCGCCTAGAGCCACGTAGACTTGTTTGAAAATATTAAGTACTTATAATCAAACTATTCAAAAAATAAAGGTATTCAATTGGAAATCTCAACAGACACCAAAGGCATTGCTAACCACTTAGTGAGAAAGGCACTTAATATGGAACACTTTAAGGTAGATGACTTTAACCTTATTGAACCATTCAAAGAAAAGCTATGCCGCGTGATAGAGAGCTCGCTCGTCTTGAGTGACGGGCTTATCACTGCATCCAAAAAAGAGCTAACAAATGCTCCATTGACAGCATTTGGGGCTTTATTGGCACAGATGGCAGAAGGTGAGCTAGTAAGTGATAGGGAGCTGTACATAATGGCTGTCCTGAAGTGTATAACCTCTTCCTTTAATGAAACACAAGTTAAAAGTATTCTCGAAGATCTAGACGCTTCAGGCGTGGCTTACTTCGATTTGGAAAAGTACTACGAAGACTTTGACTCTTTCCAACATGAAAACTTACTTGAACACATTGTTGTTAATCTGGCGGGGTTAGCAAAAGGTGACTCTGTCACAATCACTTACTACGAATTGATTGCTTTGCTACTTAAGACATCTTCTCGTGCTGAACCAGAAGTGCCATGTCCTTTGTTTGCTAGTGGTTTGATTTCAAATTAACATCTTTCATTTCCTCGTGTTTAGCGAGGATTTTTTTCATTTACACGCATTGATGTGGTGCAATAACTGCGAGTATTACCTTGATTATAATTGTGACAATGGACTTTACGTCGGTTAAAACTGTTTCTCATTTTGAGGCGAGAGAATTAGTTGAATCTAAATCGCAAGAATTGATTGTTACCTCTTCAAGAGGGCATTTTAAACTCTGCAATCTCGACTATGGGTATGATGTTATTGCTCTTTACAAAGACGGTAGTTACTGCCGACTAAGTGAGTTGCTTGAAAGTTCGTATCCATACTGTGAAAAGAAAGTCACTCGTTGCCATGATACTGTAAAAATGTTGATGCGAGAGGCGTTTGAGTTTAGAGATGCAGACTCTTTTAGTAATAAGTGTTTAGAGCTTTGTGGTAAAATTGAAACTTCTAAGGCGGTTATTCCTCACAAAATCATAGAGATCTATGTTGATTATGTGCCAGAAGGTGGCGTATGCTCGTTTGTAGAAAGTCTTGATTTGAAAAACAAAGGGCTTGGGTTTAGAACTTCCTCACTTGAATTTTTTCGGTTTGATAGCTTGGATGACGGCTATACCGTACTTGCGATGAAAGAAAATGGTAGTTTCTGTGACCTTCAAGAGTTCCTTTCAAACAAATTTAAGTACATGGATAAAGAAATTCGTAGGTCGCATGATGCTTACAAGTTCCTAAGAAGCAACGCGATTATCTTCAGAGGTGAATAATGATTAAGACAGAAATGGTCTCAAAGATGGTTGAAACTGAAGTTTCAATTAAATGTGATAACCCCGAGTGTGGTAAGGAAGTTGAGTCTGACTCTGTTGAGGGACAAGAGTTTATTTCTATTGGTCATGTTTGTGGCTATGGTTCAGCATTCGGCGACAATAAAAGAGTAGAGCTAGATCTTTGCGATTCTTGCTTTAAAAATCTCCTAGGCCACTTAGCTCGTGTTTATGAATAAAGGATTGACTCTGAATTGCTAGAGTCTGGTGATAATTGTTATAATTTGAAGAAAGACGATGGCAAATCAATATGTTGTTCACACCTTCTCAGTTAATGAGGCGGTCGAATTTCTCAAAAGCAATTCACCGTTTGGTGTTCCTATGTTGCTTGATGCACATACGAGACCTGCTGACAGGGATAAAATAATCAACCTTATTGGTGAGAGCGATCCTTCAATAAAAGAGCTAATTTTAAAAACTCTTGAAGATCTCAACTCCGAATCTCACGGTGATCGCTATAGAAGTCAGGAAGACTTTGTAAATTTCATGAATACAGACGGCATCAGACACTTAGAAAAAGTTATGGTGATAAAACCAAGGCTTTATGTCCGTGGTAAACCATCAGACTACTCTGAGCCATTACCCATTCCTGATAAAGCAAGGGATATGAAGAACTTCCTTTATGAACATGGTATGGATTATATAGAAGTTATCACGATGCCTGAATTCAATAGTGGCACTCAGTTGATGAAGCTAATCTCCATGTTACAAGACGACATGAAGCGTCCCGAGTCTGAACCTCTTGCAAGAGAGTTCTTTGAAGGGGTTAAAATTCTTATGTCTGAAAGAGTTCGATACGAAACGCCTGAGTATAAGAATGAGGTCTCCAAGAGGCTTAGAGGGCTTCTAATGGAGCCAGAAGACGCCGATTTAAGATTCGAGTATGTGGAAGACATTAACTTTGGATTAAAGCTTGCTATGGCAAGCGAGAACGAATCTAAAGCTAAACATCCACCAGCACCAAAACAAACGCATGAAAGACCTAAAATTTAAATAAACATAAAGGAGCGAATTTTCGCTCCTTTTTTTATAAACTTTAGATAAAACAGATGTTTGTTGGCGATAAATCAAGATTAGGCAGAATTGCAATTTCAAAAGCAAAGGAGCTAATTAAAAAGGGTATGTCAGATGCGGATGTGTTTTCTTCCACAGGCTGCTTTATTGGGTTGGATGGTTTGTGGCGGCATGAGGTTGATGTCTCTGCTTTAAACTACACAAACGAATTCCAGTTATTCATATCTAACACCCACGGTGAGTTTGATGTAAATACGATTTTCTATACACCAAAAGATGATAATTTGTTCAATTTGAGCGTAATTGGTTTTGAACATCCGGATAATGGGTTCTTTCTTAAAGACTTAACAAGAGAACAAGTTACTCATTACCTGCCTGATGACATTATGTCGAAAATCGACAATCTTGAAGGCACCTCGTACCGCGATGGTAGTTACATGCTCAGCGATCTTGATTTTAAAGCTAATCCAAGCGTAGAGAATGCAAAGTTAATTTGTCTTATGGATGCTCTAGAGGGGGGAGAGTTTTTGTGGGAGTACAGCCAGTTCTGGAACGTATTTATTCAAATTGATGAATCAATGTCTGGAGCTAGTGTGACGTATTTAGAAGATGACAATCGTCCGCATGATGCTTGTGAGTACCTTATAACACTTGGCAAGAGGAAGGACATTCAACACCTTGTGCACGAAATTCAACATATAGTACAAAGGTTGAATGGGTTTGCTGTTGGTGGGAGCCCATTAAACTTCAAACCATTAAATGGTAATGAAGTTGATCTAGAAAGGAGTCAAAGTGAGTTGCACTCTCTATACAAAGATAAACCTGAGTTTGCTGATAGGGTGTTTGAAATAAAACGTGAATTCTTAATTCTGAGTTCAGAGTACAGTAATGACAAAGGGACTTGTGACTGGATGTCTGTACCAAAGGATAAGTCATCTAAATACTTCAAGATGTTGTCAGATTTAAAACAAGATTTTCCTAAAGAATCAGAGGAAGAGACAAACTACCTCTCTAGGTTGGCTGGTAAGCTTAGAAGGGGGAGTAGCTATAATTTGAGTCCAGAAGACCAATACATGAGCTTAGCAGGGGAGCTAGAGGCGTATAAGGCTGATAGTAGGGCACTTATGAGTTTAGGTGAGCGTAGGTCAACCATGCCTTTTGACGACAAGTATAATGAGCAACCATTAATCATTTTTAATAGAGATGAACTGATTAATTATAAAGTCGCTTATGACAAGGAAGGAGCAGGTGTTACCTCATACACGGATAGGAGGTACAAAGAATTTTCAACAATATTCACTAGAAATACTGCCACGCCTGATGAAGTGCTCGCGTCGTGCGCAGAGCTAATGCTTGAGATATACCACGACTTGTCACAAGAGCTTGAAAACGGTAACTCCTTAAAGAATGACTACTATAGACTTATGGCTTACCTAAACTTAACACCTGAAGAATATGCAGGTTTATATCCTTCTGAAAAAGCAGAGTCGATCAAGAAATTCACTGATGGATTTAAGGCATATATAGCCACTGGTGTTGCACCAAACAAGCTGAAGGCTGTCTTTGCTCAATTGAAAATGTGGGTTGTCGCTGTGTTTAGGGGAGTGGAGACATCACCAATAAAAGAGGATATAGATAACCGCGATCTTTATGAGAGGATGTTCTCTGGCTCTATAACTATTGATAAAGCATCATCATTTCAAGACAAACTGTACAACCAAGTAAAAAATGCTACAGAATTTACTCCAGAAGTGGCATTAACACTAAGCGCTCTGACAGATTCAATGTTACAGTCTGTTGCTGAAAGGAGTGGTTTGCCTCGTGATATTATTGATGAAAGATATAACATAACAGTCAAACCGCATATTGCATCTAAGATAAGGCTCACACCGCCACGATGAAAATTTTACACCTAAACCTAAAAAAGCAGTACTTCGAAGATATCAGGGATAAGACTAAGTCTCACGAATTCAGACTGTACAATGACTATTGGAAAAAGAGGCTTGAAGGAAGGGATTATGATGAAATTCATATTAAGATGGGTTACCCAAAGAGCGATGATTACTCGCGTATTGTAGTTAGACCGTACTTAGGTTTTGAAGTTAAAACGATAGTTCATGAATTCTTTGATAACGTACCAACCAAGGTCTTTGCAATTCGTGTAAATGAAGACTTAGAAGAGCAAATAGATTAACAATCACCTCAAACATGGTGCTATAGCTTATGGTGCTGGTGGATGTTATTAGACTTCCAAGACAGAAATAAAAAAGGCTCCACTTTGGAGCCTTTTTCTGTCTATTAACAAAGAACCTTAATTACTTCTAACTGTGCTTTGTGAATGTGCTCTCCGATGACATGACCCTTAACTCCCTCTTTAAGGAGTCTTTCAGAGATCACTTTGGTGTCAACTGCAAATACAGCGTCCAAGCAGTTTTTAAGATGATCTAGTTCGGGCGTATCCATAGTATTGAACGGCTCACCACGACCACGACTATCACATTCTCCGGCTTTTAGGAGCAACTCAAAGCGTTGGCGTCCTACATCGCCTCGTAGAGCTCCAGTGTCCTTAAATAGACGGAGAATGGAGCTAGGTTTCATCTCTAGCCCGTAATGGAGCTTTTGGTGGTATTTGGTAGCTAATACAGCGAAGTCGCGGAACTCGTTAGGCACCTTGAACTTTCGGCAGAACTCTTCAACAAAAGGAATCCCCTCCTCATCATGCCCAGCCAATTTGCCATATTTGCGGTGACAGTGTGCCTTACCAAAATCATGACAGAGAGCTCCAAAGGTCAGAACGGGGTTATTAAATGTCTTGCTGGCATATTCAACGACCATTCCGGTATGTACATAGACGTCTCCTTCAGGGTGGTAGTCCTTTCGCTGCGGGATTCCTACCATTTCGTCAATCTCAGAGAAAACACCAAGCCCCGTAAGTACTTTGAAAAAGATCCAAGGGTTCGCTGAGTGTAGCGCTTTATTCATTTCTTCCCAGATCCGTTGCGCAGAAAGGTGCTCAATTTCTTTGGAAGCTGCTGGTAACAAGGCTTTTGTATCCTCGTGAATAGTCCACTCTTCACCAAGTTGAGCTGCAAATCGAGCTAGGCGAAGAACGCGCAATGGGTCTTCAGCGAACGCTTTGGTGTTAGTGTGACGAAGCACTTTGTTTTCTAGGTCAGCGCGACCGTTGTACGGGTCAATAATTTCACCAGTCTCAATATCTTTTGCCATTGAGTTAATGGTTAGGTCTCGACGATACAAATCTTCTTCTAGAGTTACGTCAGTGCCAAATTCAAAATCGAAACCACCGTAACCGACGCCAACTTTCTTTTCGCGTCGAGCAAGGGCATACTCATCCTGAGTTTCAGGGTGGTGAAATACTGGGAAATTCTTACCGACTTCCTTGAAGTTCAACGCTCTCATTGTGTCGAAGGTCTCGCCAACTACTACATAATCGAGGTCTTTCGGGGATTTACCCAAAAGTGTGTCTCTTACTGCGCCACCTACTAGATATACTTTTTTAAACATTGTTATCCTTGCTCTATACTTGTGTTCGCTTTCGTTTTGATAAAGTACCACAGTCAATATTTTTTGAAAACAATAATTATAGGTTCGTATGTACAAGATTAATGGGATAGAAAAGCTATATATACAGCTTAAAGAGGGTGAGAGCCTATACTTCGTAACCGACCCTCATGGTGAATTTAAGAAACTTCATGAGGCTCTTGTTCTTTTGGGATTCAAGTTCAAACCAGACCTAAATGGGGAAGTAGACCGATTGTTCATTATTGGTGACATGATTGACCGTGGTAACGAAAGTGTCGATCTTCTAGGTTTTGCGAGATATAACCCACACGTTATGGCCTGCCGTGGAAATCACGAGGTCATTGCCTATCATGGAATCTCAAGCGGTAGTGCTGCTAATCTAGCTTTGTGGTTGCAGAATGGTGGTGACTGGTACTACGACCACGATGAGTACTTCTTAAAGGATTTGTTAAAATGGTCTTACGAACTTCCTGATGGCTATGAACTCAACATAAATGATAACCACAAGATTGGACTGATTCACGCGAGCATCCCTCAAGATCCAGATGATGAGCTAGATTGGGAAACTGCATCTGGTATCTTTAATGACTCAATCGGCAAACAGAACCACCAACTTATGAGTTACGGCCTTGAAAACAGAAAGCTATACGATACAAAAGATCAAAGAGTAGTTTGTGGAGTTGATGCTCTACTACATGGTCACAATCTGGTTAGAGATGCCCCTGAAGTTTTGGGTAACAGGATATATCTTGATGGTGGAGCGAACGTTGATTCAGAAAGCTATGGAATAACTATCCTTGAGTACAATCCAGAAAAGGCGGATGTAATGGGCATCTTTAAGAAGTATAGGTTTGTAAGAGACGCGTACACGCGACTTCTTGAAATCGTTTAGACGCAAAAAGAAGCCTGCAAATGAGCAGGCTTCTTTTTATAGTTGATTTTTTCATTCATCTGAAAGAAAGCGACTCGTCAACTGTTACCCCATAGTCATGACCATTTCGCTCAATATCTCTAATGATCACCTTGGCTTTTTTTACAATTTCATACAATGACATGCTGCCGCTTCGTAAGTGTTTCATGTTTGCCTGAATCTCAAAGTGTGTTCGAGCATTTCTAGCGCGTTCGCGTGTCGTTGGTTTTAGATTGTTAACCATTTCGCAGAAAAATGGGATTGACGATTTGTAATCAGCCCAGTCAACTAGTTGATACTTATAGAATGACATAAAGGGACTGCTAGGACGCGTAATTAAACCTGTCCAGACCTCTTTTCGATATGACCACTCTTCTTCTGATATGCCTTGTTCTGGATTGTCAGATGCATTCTGGTAGTTGAAACTCTGAAAGCCTTCGTCAATGAGGAGTTCTTCAAGTCTTTCTGTTAGGTTAGGCGAGTCTATTAGTAAAACTACAGACCTTTCATTTTTAACTTGAGCCACGTAAACGGAAGCAGTGAAATCCCATTGGTTTATTGAAGAGTTGTTACTTACGGTGTTGATGTGTTCACTTTGGAGAAGATCAAAATAGTACTTCATTGCTCCTTTAGCGAATGAGTGTGTTCCCTCACCAGTATCGTGCTTTTGGAAGTAATCCTTTGAAATTGACCTTGCAACTTGTGTTTCAGCCACAGTAAGAATCTGAGGTCTTATTTTGGAATAAAGGATTTCAAGAACTGATGACAAATCCGAGTTCTTGAGAATTAGTGCGTTTTGAATTTTGATTGACATTGCTTTGCTCGAAATTAAAGGTTTGTGAACGGTTTTACTGCTACCGCTTCTGTAAGTTATGCGTTGAGGTGTTAAAGCTTAAACCAACACTTATAATTCGTCGGTATGAGAGTTTTGATCTGGAGTTTGTGTTATACCTACAGGTTCTAGCTTTAACAATGCATCAACCAAAGCATTAATCTGAAGATAAGGTTTCCTGTCTAGAGAGTAAGTGATAAAACCCAGTAGAGATTTACTTAACTCCAAAGTTACGTCCTTTTTGTTTCCAATAGTTAAAATCCGAGCCTTTGATTTACATGATGAGGCTAAATCAGTCTTCATCGATAAAACGGCTGCTCTTAACTCAGAAGGGCACATTGTTTTGGACGTAAGGGTTTCTTTGGTGCTATCCACACTTTTCTTTTTGAGCCGTTGCGCTTTGTCGTAGTCAACAAAAAAGCTCTTTAACTCTTCGTTGTTTGCAAGAAGTGATTGCGTAATTTCAGTCACTGTAATCAGAGCCTTACCCTGACATTTCATTGCTTCTAATTTTTCACGCTCGTTAAGTTCGGAACGCGGTGGTCTATTTGATACTTTAACACTTGAGTTGAACTCAAGTTGTAAGTCACATTGTCCTTTTCTGCCTTGATTTCTAAATTTAGGCTGTCTTGAGATTTTCGCGATCACTGCGTCTTTGAATGGTATCTCGTCGATAACAGCGGAGATCTCAACAAAGCCTGACGGGTTGCCAGTAATTTCAATGTTGAAAGAGTCAAAATTAAGTGTAGTTGTACTTCCTAAAATGATCTGGGCTGGTGGTACGAGTTCAGAGTTACGCATAATGATCGATCTTTCCTTTGGGCGATTAAACAATAACCGCCGCAGTTAGCTGCGACGGTTTTGAGTTGCTTCTTTGGGTGTGCGCTTTTTGTCTAAAAAGAAATTGCGGCGAGCGTTATTGTTTCTAACTTTTCCAGTTCTACGTTTCATAGTTCTCCTTCTTTGTGGTCATAATGCCACAATTTCAGCAGAAGTTATTAAAAACAATGAAAAATGTCAAGAAATAACAGCTACTTTGAAGAAGAGTTTTTGTCTTCTTTCTTTTTCGAGCTTAAGGAAGATTTGATTTCGCGGAATTGTTGAGCAGCATACTCTTTGTCTGCCTGAGATAGTTCAATTACGGGATTACCCTTGAGATCATACCGATGCGTATTGGTCTTAAAAGAGTGTAAGTACTTTAAACTATTGCAGTAGTAGTGAATTGCACGACGAATTGCAGATTTTGATTCGGCTTGTTCCGCTAAAATCTGATTTTTCACACCAATTGCCAGAGGAAGAGGTTCCTTTGTTGCAAATAATTTGGGGTACGATTCGATGAGGATGTTCATGCCACGAACGACTTTAGATGGTGTGGATTTATTAGTTTTCATAGACTACTTATTCTGTGTCAGTAAGATTGATTTCAACAAGGCTTTGAGTTCAAGAAGGTGTTCTTTACTAAATTTAGGTGCTGGGGCTTTACCGATTGCGAACATTAAACATAGATTTGCGGACTCTGGGTGGTACTTCGAAATCATGTCATGGTTGATGGCGCAGAGGGTTATTACTGGGTGCAATTTTGCCATCTCGACAAGCTTATTAACTTGTGAGCTTGTTTTGTTGCCCTTTGGTGTGAATATTTCAACCAAGTCTTGGCGCAATACTGGCACTGGGTTACTCCGTAAGTGAGCCTCCCTAATGAGAGGCTCTAAGAATTACTATTTAAGCTCAATCGCAACTGCCGCGAAGAAGCCATCGTTCGAGAGCACTTCTGTTTTACGAGATAGATCATCGAAGTTGTGCTCTGTAACGCGGTAACCAACTGAAAGGCTAGGTTTTACCATTGGGGTATCGAGTGTATATTTTGCGCCCAGCTTTACGTCAATACTAGTGTAGTCGCGACCGTAATTACCCAAAGCACTACCGAAAGCACTTAGTCCTGTGAAAGGTAGATGTACTTCGCCCTTTGTGTAGTAGTTGATGGTGTCATTGTTTAGAGCATCTTGCTTGCCCTTCCAATTGTTTCGACCAAGGTTTGAATAGCCAAGACCAGCGTCTAGTTCAACAAGATCAGTGTCAAGCACGTTGTAGTAAGCGGTAAGGCTGCTTTGGCTGAATTTGAAAGAGTCCTTAGCTTCGAATGAGTTGTTTTCAAATCGCAGGTTGGGGATTAAAGGTAGTGGATGCTCGAAGTATACGCTGACCCCTTTAGATGGTTCGCCATCAATATTGTGATTATTTAACTCGTGGGATGCGTCAAAGTATGTAAGCTCAGCTCCAGCAGCAAAACCAAGTGTGCTTGCTGATACAGATAAAGGCGAAGCAACTAGAATTGCTGCAACAGCCAAATTTTGAATTTTCATTAAAAATACCAATATGGGTTTGTTTCAATAATGAGCGCGTTGGCGTCATTTTGTTATCATTCTTCTGTGTGGTATTATAACTAAAGATAAGCGTAAAAGTCTATATTCGCTTCTTTTAGAATAAAAAAACAAAACAGACTATTAATTTAGTCACAATGGAGACAATAATGGCTTCTAAAGGCATTAACAAAGTAATCATTTTGGGTAATTTGGGAAATGACCCAGAAGTGAAAAATTTGCCGAATGGCGGTTGTGTAGCAAACTTTACAGTTGCAACAAGCGAAAGCTGGCGCGACAGAACGTCTGGCGATATGAAAGAGCAAACAGAGTGGCACCGAGTTACAGTGTATGGAAAGCTTGCTGAAGTGGCTGGTTCAATTCTACAAAAAGGTACACAAGTATACTTGGAGGGTAAAAATGTTACTCGCTCATGGGATGATCCGAATGGTGGTGGTAAGCGATACATGACTGAGGTCACCTTGCAAGGCTATACCGCAGTGCTTCAGGCTATTAACAACTACAAATCGAGGGAGCAGGGACAAGGTCAGATGCCGCAGCAACAGATGGGACAACAGCAGGCTCCTCAGCAACAGTATCAAGCACCACAACAACAGTATCAGCAGCAGGCACCTCAACAGCAACAGCAGGCTCCTCAGCAACAGCAGCAACCACCAATCGACTGGGATGATGACATTCCATTTTGACATAAGTTGTTGATATTAAAAGGTTTTTTCTTAAGCTCATCCTTTTGTGGATGGGCTTTTTTAATGCGTTTCCTTAATCATTGTCCAGATAATTTGCTCGTAGTGTTTAAAGGCTGGATCTTGGTAAAAGAACTCGATTTTATTTTTTAGACTACTCTCTGATTCGAGGTTAAGTCTTTTTAGTGCCCCAAAAGCTTCTAGGAGGAAAGCACGGTCATAGTGACAAGCAACTTTATCAAGTCGTACTACTAATTTCTGATCATTGGAAAGTTGTTTGATTGCAGGTTCAAGAAGTCTCTGCCTAAATTCTTCACCGCTAACTGTTCCATCCAATAAACGAAGAGCACCGTGAGGGAATCTTGAGAAATCCCTTCCGACACAAATTAACAAGGGGAGTGCCTTCTGTATCCTTTTGGGTGACTGGTCATAAAGCATACTGAGGTAGCTCGAAGTGTAACCTATTAATTTTTTGAACATTTTTTTAGTAGGAAAATCCATTTATATCCTGTTTATAATACATCATATTCTTTTGAGAATGTTGTTTATGATGATTTTTTTTAAATAAAATAACCCAAATAAATTACGCGTTTGTGGTATTATAGCCATTGTTTGTTGAGTGGATTGCGTATCAATGGAAACTATAAAAAACGATCTTAATTTAAGTTCTTTTGAGCACCTTCCAAAGCATTACCAAAAAGCACTTATTAAATTTTTCCATTTCGAAGTGTTAGTATGGGATGTGTGTGGTGACGGGGCGTTTATGCCATTCCCCTCAACAGAGCATGAATGGAGTAGGTTGATTTCGTTAGTTTCAAAGACGTTAGAAGAGACCCAATTTCATTTTGGAGATGTTTGTTTGGATAAAATAAAGAGCATCTGCACCGCCCACGCTGAATGTGTAAGGAAGCATAAATCTTTTGATGATTACCACAAAGATTTCAGGTCAACATCACCTATTCGGCATTCGGAAAAGGATAGGTGGCCTGTAATTATCAACTCTATTTGCTTAAGAACTTTGTTCTATGATGGGTGGAACAGGTTTCATTCTTACATCGCCGCTGGTCACAAAACAATCCCCATTGTAACAATAGATTAAGGTAAAAATTAGTATGCCAAGCATTACTCTAATTCCAGATGAAACGCTACCAGAACCAAATTTTCGTATTTCGAGCTTTGGAAGAGGTTTTGGAAACTTGAACAACATGCCTATTCTTGTTGGCAGAGAGTCACTATGTGAATCTAATGACAAGTCGTACATGATTGAGTCGCTAAAAATTTTAATCGAAGAGCTTAACAAGGGTTCTGAGGGGGTATTTAGTGACGAGTGCATGATTGCCTTTGATTTTAGTTGGTCTAAGTGTAAAGACTCTCTGGAATCTCTTCTTGGTACATTTTCTAGTTGGCAGCACTCTGGTGTAGTGAGACATGATGTCTACTTGTTAAGTCAAGAGCTCCGAGACGAAGTGGCACAAGCTAATAAACGCTTTTCAAATGAGGAGTTTCATGAACTTGCCTTGGTGTACGCAAAGCGTGTTGTTAATGCTACATCCAAATATGTCATCACAAGCCTGCCTGAATCGCTAAATACATATCCCAAGTTCTTTGGTGGGACTACAAGATCAACATTTGTAAGCGACGCACACAGTCTGCTACTCCATTTATTGGCAGGATACGACGTAGAGTGGAACTAGGTACAGATTCAATGTTACGAAACAAACTCTTGTATGGCGCTGGCTATTGTGATGTTGAAAAAAACTCTGATGGAATCCTTGATGGATACACTGTTATTTACGATTCAACAAACAAATTGACGGCGAAAGTAGAGGCAAAGTACTACTACGTTTTGGGTTTTTGTGATTATCTACGAAGTGAAGGCTTTGTGGCTGGGTCAATGGCTTTTGATCGTTCGAATTCATGCCGAAAACAGAACAGAGCAAAGAAAATTCAAGACCCATGGTTCCAGAAACGATTTTACTCTATCGATAGGGGCTTCTTTTCTTTGTTTGAGTTATTAGGCGAGAAAGAGTACTCCTTTGGAACAAAACCTGAGCGATTAAGAAGCCTCTACAATAAATTAAAGCGTGTTGACGATTACGAACGACCTAGCATTAAAAAGTGGTGCAAATCTGGAATATGTGCTTGTTCAGGTGCAATGAATTGTTCGTTGAAAAAATACTCTTCTATTACAGAAAATGAGCATAAGGATCTCTTGTCGTTCTTTAGACATGAAGCTCAAGAGCACATGTTGTCGAGGTTTGCTAAAACCGAGATTGGTTGATGCCTAACGGGTACAAAAAAAAGGATGAGTAACTCATCCTTTTTTTGTTAATAATGACCTTATCTTGTAAGTCTATGTCCTGAATTCTTTGACTAAGTTATCAACTTCTAAAGCTCTTTGGTTAGTTGTTCTTGCAGAAAATTGAGAGCGGTCTGACTCGTCCTTTATTTCTGCGGTCATTTCTTGCAAAGTTGTTGTTGTTACATTGATCTCCTCAGCAGCCGCACCTTGTTGAGAGCAAGCAGAGGCTATCTGAATAGTCATGTTTGCAATCTCATCAACGCTACTGTTAATCACGCTCAACTTCTCTCGTGCAAGGTCAATTGAGGAAGAAGATCTATCGACCATACCTACACTTCCTTTCACTTGCTCAACTGACAATCGCGCTTCTTCCTGAAGTTTTCTAACCATACCTTCAATTTCTTCGGTACTCTCTCTAGTTCTGTTACTTAATAGTCGAACTTCATCAGCTACTACAGCAAAGCCTCTTCCGTGCTCTCCAGCTCGTGCTGCTTCAATTGCCGCGTTTAATGCTAGTAGGTTAGTTTGCTCAGCGATATCTTGAATTCTCTCTACAATCCCTGTGATGTCTTCAGAGTATCTTGATAGTGAGCCGATCTGATCGGCGGTGTGGGAAACGCTGTTTTGCAGTGACTCAAAATTAGATTTAAGGTCATCAAATAATTCAGCCCCTTCCTTAGTTTCATTGGCGCATACTTCTGAGGAACTTGCTGCAACTTCGACGTTTTCACTTATTTGAGCAGTTGATGTGGCAAGTTCTGCGATTGCTGTTACCACTTGCTCAACAGATAAGTTTTGCTCGTCCATGCGTGACGCACTGGATTCTGCAAGCGAGATGTTTTCATTTGCGGCTTCTCTTATCTCTTGTGTGCCGGATTTAATTTGGGCAATCATTTCATGCATTTTTGTCACAAATGCATTGTAGTTTCGTGCTAGATCGGTAATTTCGTCATTCCCTTCCTCATCTAGACGCTTGGTTAGGTCTGCCGTACCAGTAGCAATGTCTTCGAGGTTGTCATTCACTACATCAAGGCGCTTGAGTTTTAGTGAAACCATAAAATATATACCTATGGCACCCAGAACAGCGAATAGGCTTGTGAAAGCGATCAGCATAGGAATTAGCTCATTGAACTCGCTAAAGATGATGTCTTTATCTGTCTCAACTGCGACACGAGCCCCCATGCTTGTTGGTTTGGAAAATTCAAACATAGCTTTGCCATTTTTAGTCTCAAGCAGGGTTAGCGACGGGACATTATCAATAGTGATATCAGGGTCACCTAGAACATCTTTGATGTCGATAGTTCCGTATTTGTGGTTTTTTGTGGACGCAATAACTTTACCCTCAGAATCGATCATATAGACATCGGTTCCTTCGCTAAGCTTAAGTCTATCCAACACCTTAGATAAGTAGTCTGCACTTATGTCTAAGCCTACTACACCTAAAAACTCTCCTTTGTCGTTCGTAACTTTCTGAGAAATAGAGTAGAGCCCCATATTCACGTCGTCGTCGAAGTAAATCGGGGTCTCATGAGAGCCTTTAGATTTAGCTTTGTTAAACCATTCTTTGTCGCAAGAGGTGTAACCATCAAGGTCAGGGCTTGGGGAGATTGTTGTGCAATCAGGTTTGCCAAAATATACATACGGCACTCCAAGAAAATCTTGTGCAAAAGACATCTCATCATCATAAGTAGATTCATGTGCTTCTGGATCGTATCTGCGACCAAATTCAGACAGCCAACTCTTTTTGGTGTGTTCGAACTCACCTATCAAGTTAAATGTCATGTCAATTGTGTTGGCGTTGGAATCAACGACTTCGCTAAGAGCAAACTCATGCAAGGTCTTTGTCGATATTGCTGAGACTGCACCGCAAGCAAATATTAGAGCGGCTGATGCAGCGAGCGATATAGATTGTTTTATCTTCATATCAAAATAGTGGTTTTTGATTGAATATAGACATAATGATCGTCGTTGCGCCACCTATCATTTCAAGGGATTTATGACTATTTTGATTTTTAACCGTACGCCGAATGACGCATGAAAAAATGTGATCTATATCAATATTGGAGTAAACGGGCGTCGTTTTAAGACAAATGCTTCAGAATGCCCAAGTAAGAAAAAAATTTGAAAAAGTTGAATTGAAACCAAGAAAATCACTTTATATCCTTTACTTGCAATGCCGGATTGGATTGCATTAGACAAGCAAGTCGAGAGATTGCTAAATCAAATAGTTAATATATGAAGAACAATATTCCATTATCAGAGTTAACCAAGACTGTAATTGGTATTGAAAGATTTATTGAAAACATACAAAGTTCAATTGTGTCCGTTCAGAACGGAAGCTTCCCTCCGTATGACATAACACGCAAAGTGGATGACGAGAATTCATACACAGTAACTTTAGCATTATCTGGTTACCCGAAAGAAAGCATAAAAATCACTCAAGAGGGAAGGGAGCTTGAGGTGGCTGCTAGTGCCGTTAAAAACAACGAAGTTGTTTATCTCCATAAAGGGCTTACTCAAAAGGATTTTAAGAGAGTTTTTTTGTTGTGTGAGTACTCGATAGTTAAAGGTTCTCGTATGAAGGATGGCTTGCTCCATATAGACGTGGAGATTGAGGTGCCAGACTTGAAGAAGCCTCGAAAAATAGACATCAGTTAACCTTCAATCAATTAACTATGATTTAATGTTTTTAAAAACACTTGATATGTTTATGGTGTTCTAATAATATCAGTACTAAGATATTTTACAGGTTTGAAATTATGGAAATTTTACGCAAGTGTAACGAGTGGCTTGAGGTTAACCCAGACAAAAGTTTAGTTAAGCAGAAGCTTGCTGACTCTGAATTGAATTTGCTAAGGCGAACTTCGGTCGTTGATTTGCTAACACTGTGGATTGAACAATTAGATCAAGAAGTTGAAAGCCCTAACGTTAGCGTCTCGGAATTCTCGGAGGACTCTCACCAAAGCGTAACTCGTTGGTTATCTTGGTTAACTAAAGAAAACCCAGACAGAGATGTTGTAGCAAGTAGCCTTGCGTCTACAAACAAAGAAGCTGAAGAGTATCAATGTGTAGTTGATGCATTGATTGAATACTTGGGAGAAGACTATCTCAACGATTCAAATGAAAGTGTATCCACAAGCACTGTCAAACACTCAGCAAAGCCGCAAAGTTCTGATAGCTCTGCGTTGAAAATTCAGGAACAATACACATCGAATGAAGATGGGAGCTATTCATTAGGCAATGAAGTGGATAAAAACATTCCAGTTTTTAAAACTACTTGTGAGAAAAAGGCTGCATTTGATGAACTTAAGGCGCAACTAGGAACAAGTAAAATCATTACAAATAGAAAGATCTTCAACGACCCAGTTGAGGCGGAAGAAGTCTAAAAAAGAAAGCCCTGCATTAATTGCGGGGCTTATTTTTTTGTTTAAGGGCGGATTGAGGAGTCTTCCTTGGTTGCGACCATTAGGGTACTCATGCCTAGTACAGTGGCAATGGCCGCTGCTAACAAGATCCCAATCTTATAGCTCTCATTACTAAGGCCAGCCAAAGAACCAATATAAATCGACATCGTGAATCCAATAGAGCAAAGAATCGATATCCCAACGATCATTTGTGTATTCACACCCTCTGGGAGTTTCGCAAGTCCAGTTTTAGTGCACCAGATTGTTGCTGTAACAATGCCCAACGGTTTCCCGACCAGTAACCCTAGGGCGACCGCTAATGCGACACTGTCAAGTGACTCTAGTACGCCTCCAGAAAAACTTACACCTGCATTACATACAGCAAAGACTGGGACAACAATTAGAGCTACAAACCCGTGTAAACAATGTTCCATGTTATCGGTGAACCCGTCTTTACAGCGAGGAATGAAAATCGCAGTAATGACCCCTGCAAGTGTTGCGTGAATACCAGCGTTGTACATGCTGAACCATAAAATTAAACCAATACCAACATACGCAGAAATGAACTTGATATTGTTTCTGTGTAAGTGGTGCATGACTGCGATACAGAATAGAGACGAAATCAACATTGGGATTTGAATCTGGTCTGTATAGAAGATGGCGATAGTTACAATTGCCAATAGATCATCAATGACGGCAATAGCCATTAACAAAACTTTCAGGTTGCTAGGAACTCGTTTCCCTAGAAGGGCTAGCACTCCAAGTGCAAAGGCGATATCTGTAGCTGTAGGAATTGCCCAACCAGATATGTTTTCTGAATTAGAGCCCACGAAAGTAACATACAACACAGCTGGGATGATAAAACCACTTATTGCAGCAACAAGAGGAAGCATAACTTTCTCTTTTGACTTTAATGCTCCGTGTTTAGCTTCGTGCACAACTTCTAGACCAATTAGGAAGAAGAATGGAGTCATCAGCACATCGTTTACAAAGTGCTTAGTGTCGAATCCAGCAAATAATTGATAAGAATTGAATGCCAAATAGGTGTCCGGAGACACGTTTGCCCACATTAGTGTTAGTGCAGAGCAGATAATAAGTAGAATGCCACCAGCCACATCTAGATTTTGAATAATCTTATTCATAATTTCCTTTTTGTGTTGTTGATTGAGATCACATTGAGAAAGAGTGAGGCATTTTGTGGCATTATATCGGAAAGTCAATAAGCTATGCACTGATAGGTTGATTGTTCGTCATAAGTTGCTTATTTTCAGTGCAATAGTTTGCAAACTTCAGAAAAAAAAAGGAAATAGACTTGGAAGTTATAGATGTTTTTGTGGATCTGGATGATACTTTTCTAGGTTTCACTCAGCGTTGTAATGAGGTTAGAAGTAAAAACCCAGAGATTAAGTATCCTCAATCCCTGTATAGGTTTTATGCTGAGCTTGAACCACTTAAAGGAGCTGTGGAGGCTCTGTTAGCAATTGAGCGAGACCAAAGGTACAAAGTTTGGTTCTGCACTGCACCCTCAATCAAAAATAGACTCTGTTATACAGAGAAAGCAGATTCAATTCACAGGATATTGGGAGAGGAATGGCTAGAGAGGCTTTTTATAGCTCCAGATAAGTCAAAGATGACAGATGGGATACTGATCGATGATTCGAAGTCTGGAAGAGGTCAAGAGACTTACAGAGGAGAATTAATCCACTTTCTAACGGATGATTTCCCTAACTGGGCTTCTGTTCTTGACCATTTGGGTGTGGAGCGACCACCTGAATTAGCTGATTTTTAATGAGATGTACGGTTCATCTTGAAATACAGACTCTGTGTTTAAGCATGTCTGTGCTTCAGTAGTGGATGTCATTGTTTCAGGAATGTCATCCACACATGTTTCAGGGATTACGACCCCGCTAAGTTCGTTACTTTTCATTGATTCGTTTACGCTTCTTGGTTTTTTTATATTTAGTCATTCTGCAAACTATTTATGTTTGCGAAGTGTGGTTATAATGCTACATCAGAATTAAATCAAGTAGTTTAGGATAAAGTTGTTGTGTTTATTATCAATCCAAAAGATCTAACCGATGAAGCGTTAACAGGCTTGGCGCGAAATTATGTTCACTTGCAACAGGGATCTGATCAAGACGAGACTCCTTTTGATGAGCGTGTGAATTTTGCAATCAATGCTATAAAAACAGGTCTTTTGTCGATCACTTACAGTGAACTTCATGAAGAAGCGATGGTCATTGAAACTAAAGCTATCAAATCAGGGGGCAGACAATTGTGAGGAAAATTCGTGCGCTAAGATTTTTGGATACATTAAGTGCTCAAAGTGCGTCAGCAGAAACACCAATAGGGAAGTATGAGATTTATCGGGCATTGAATACTTGGTGTGCCGAATTCTCGCAAGGTAATGGTCAAGTCGTGCTTTCTCGTGCGTTTGATATAACAAAAGACGAAGCTATCGCAATTTGCCAGAATGACTTTAGCGAAAGAGTACTGTCGTGTTTTGAGTAGGTGCTAACAAGGCCACCTTTCTCAGGTGGCTTCTGTAAGCTCTATTACGGCATTGTTTTTTAATTCACGAGACAAATCGGCCAACGAGATCCCCTTTCCATTTAGATACCAACCAACCCGACTTTTTGTCCCGTCACAACCTATAATGGCTGTTCCATTAAACATAATCATGTTTTCATAAGAAAATGAATTGCTTGATAACGCCTCACCTTTCAGCATTTTGGTTAGTTTTTCCACTTCGTTGTTTGTTACGGGTCTATGGGTTTTTAGGAGTTCTGACTTCTTTCTTTCCTGTATCTTATGTCTTTGCTTTTGCGCATTTACCTTAAAGATCTTTCTTAGTTCAGCTGATTCCGTGGCGAATCTGGTAAGCTGTTTTGAGTAGTGACTTGTGATATGCCTTAAAAACAAAGTGCATAGTGACGTATTGGCGATGACTGATATCGCCTCACTAGGTTCATTGTTATCATCCCATGAAAGGTTCTCGCTTTTCATTGGGTAAGATTTAGATGAGACCTTGGAACACCATGCGCTGTTTTCGAATTTAAGATAGCCAGAAACAAGGTGTTTTTGTTCGTGGGAGAAACCATCGACTCTGATAATTCCGTGTACAGAAATTGATATTTGAGTGTTGCCTAATTCATGTTCGTAGTTAAAAAGGCGACCACCTTCAATTTCAAATCCCATATCATGAAAAATTGAACTTATGTTCATGATAGTTCCTTATCTAAAACTAGTATTTGTGGCTCTCCAAACTCTGAAGTGAATTCGTCTGAGACTCCCCAATATCCGCAAGCTGCACCAGAATGGATATTGCGTACGCAGTCAGAGAGGGCGTTGTGCTCGGGTATTCTAAGTTTTCTTTCGGCAAAAAAAGGAGTTAATGGTACTTGTAGTGAGTTCAAGAGCTCTCTGACATCTTGAATACAAAAGGAGGGTTCGCAACCACACTCATTCATTAGTTTTATGATCCAAAAGGTGTCGTAGTCTGGCGCATCAGAAGTAACAACAACACCTCTCAAAAGACGATTTAGTCGTTGTGCGGCATCAAATATCGAAAGACCTTCTTTGACACAACGTTCTCTAGTTAGTCCGTGGTATTTTTTTTCAGCGATTTTGTTCCAGTAAGTCCATGACGAAGCGGTCTCTGGGTTAATCAAGAACTCGTCATAATCACCGTTAGTGTCTATCCATCCAATTTGAATAGGGTAGCTTTCATCATCTAAACCACTAGCTTCGACATCTAAAAATGTGAGAGTTTGCATGAGCATGTAATTTGTTGTCTTTGTTGGTGTAATAATGCCACAAAAACGTCACGAGAACCACATTTTGCTTTTTGTTGAATGTTTTTTTTGAAAAAACACTTGATTCTTTTATGTCTGTTAGTATTCTATAGAAAACGCAGCGCCACTGGCGGCAATATTGGCAGGCAAACCCAGTTATTGGCGGGTTCGAATCCCGTACGCTGCACCAAACCAAGCTAAACCAAAAAAGATTCGACAATGAAACAATCACGATTGCAATTGCGTACGGAATAGACCGCACAGCTTAACAGCTGAAGTAAAGCCCTCATCAATTACCTATCAAGACGTACTTGAGCAACATGCTCTTGAGTGCTCACAATCCTCATCTTTAGAGGATGAACTATACATCTACGCGATCGTAGATAAATCTCTCCGAATGTCGGCAGGCAAGCTTTCTGCACAAACAGGTCATGCTTTTGAAGCAGCTATGACCCGTACAGCTGTGTCTGATCCACACAGACATAATCTATACCGCGACTCTAACGGCGGTTCCAAAGTGGCTTTGGAAGCCAAAAATTCAAACGCCTTGTTGCGTGCCTACAATCAAGCCTTGTCTGAGAACTTACCTTGTCATTTGGTCGTGGATCAGGGGCATGTAATCCCTGATTCGAGATTTGATGGCAGTCCGATCATAACCGCACTTTCAATTGGGCCAGTCAATAAGGCTGAGTCAAAACACATAACTAAGAAATTTAACTGTATTAAATAAGGATAACAATATGAAAACAATCAATGTAAAAACTGTAATGACTAAAGAAGAGTACCTTAACCTGATCACATCTTTTCGTGGTTTTGTGAAAGCCCCTGAAAACAAGCCCTATAAGTGTAAAACTTACGGTACTAAATATGAGGGGAATGTGCAGCTGATTCATTACGTGATGTATGCTGTACTACGCGGCAAGAGCCCAGAGAGTACAACTCATGACGTAAATTCAGAAAAGTTCATAGATGCTATGATGGATGTGAATAGAATTGTAGAGAGTGGAACTTCTTTCAAAATTGATGACTTTGAGGGGACTTTTGGTCTCTCTTTAGAACGCGTCTCTGAAGTTTTAAAGCCCCTACAAAAGTAACTTAGCTGAATCTAAAGTGCGGGCTTTCAGTGTATGACTTTTCTTGATTAAAGATCTCGTCATCTGAAGGTTCGCACATGCCAAACCAATCATCGCTTCCAGTAGAACCAGATTCTTGAGTTATGCTCGTATTTTTAAGCTCTTTTAGGAGTTCATTTGACACAACAACTGTTTTTGTTGATGAGTCTAGAAACTTCGAAATTTCAAGATTGGCATCGTATTCATCAACCTCATCTTGGTTAAATGGTGAGTAGCGAACCAACTTTTCGTCCAACGATTCGGTAAACGCTTTAAAAATGCATTCGTCTAGGCGTGTGTCAAACACGCTTATTTTATGCTCATGTACAGAGCCTAATGAACCTAGAAAATCTATTTCAAATCTTGTGAATTTTGGGTTGAGTTCTGGATTTTCAGTATAAATCTTTTCTTCAAAGAGAGTACGCAAAGCTGGGACTATCATAGTTCCCTCCTAACATTGGGTGTATTAATTGAATACTACCAATGATAAAACCGTAGTCAAGATGCTACATCAAGTTCAAGTGCCTTATCTTTAATGCCACGTGCTCAAGTGCGTTTTCAAGAGTTAGACCATTACCAGAGATATTGTTTTTCTCTCCTGAAATTGAAAGTAATATATGCGCGTAATATTTATCTCTAGACTCCCCTTGTTCATTTCCTTTGTGCCAGTACATAACATTTTGTTCCTTGCTAGACTCGGACTCTCTCTCTACTCTGTACCCTCCGAATTCAAGGAGTCGTTCGTGTGACTTGTCTATTGCAATGTCTACTGCTGTAGTTTGATTTTGAGAGGTAGCGTCTACAATGAACCCTTGGTCGTTGTATGCTATTGCTGTCCAGAGACCATCTTCTTTTTGATACGTTACAACCATTCTTGGCTTAATTGTCGAAAGTAAGTTTGGCGAGTAAGACTGTATTACAACGACATTGTGACCACGATAACTCATACTTTTCTTTAAGTTTAAAAATCCCACACTGAGGATTCAACATTTCATTCACAAACCCAGTTTTGTTTACCATAGAGTTTTGAATTAAACTTTCGCATATAAAACAAAACAAGATGATGTACAACTCAACTCAAACTTTAGATGGCTTAGTAGAATTTTTGCCATCGTCGGATATAAATAGTCATGGGAGGGTTTTGGCAAAGGCTGTTGAGTCAATGTCGGAACTGATACTAAAAGACTGTAAGTCCCCAAGAATCCCTCTCGAATATGCATTCAGAGATCTGACTGTAAACGTCGAGTCTTCGGGAGAAGGACATGAAATAACACTAATGAATGAAGAGTTTAGCACGAAGCAATTTATAGAATCATTGCTTACTGGGCTTGATAGGCTCGTAAACAGAGTCGTGAATCTATATAGCGTAAGGCAACTGAGGATTTCTGTACCAAAGAGAATGCCGAAAATTGAGAGGCAAATCCTCTTTGATTATATAGATGCAACCGAGTCTCTTATTCGAAACTTTGAACTGAAATATGTGAACACTGATAAGGTAGTTGTATCTGAAGGTGGTGGCGTGAAAATAATGGCTTACACTTAATTCGGTAAGCCGTTTGAAATCGTTCAAGCTGCCAAGCATTCAATTTGGGCAGCTTGACACTGTGTAATATCAAGACCATAAATCGCCCTTGTCACAGCTACATAGAGCAAATTTACTTCTTCGTGATGAGTTTTTTCACCAATTAATGAAAAATCATTGTTTAATGCTACGGTCTCGTATTCTTTGCCTTTTGCTTTGTGGGCAGTGGTAAAGACAATATCAGCATTAAATGCGCTTTCGGTTATCACTCTAGATTTTAGGAGCTCTAATGTTTTTGAACAGTCGAACTGATTACCGAGGTTTACTATTCCTTTTAATGATCTACCTTCTGGTGTTTTAGAGTGTTCTACAGCCTCGCTCCAACTTTCAAATACAGCTAGTTCTGGTACGAGGGTGCGTTTTCCTTCTTGGAGGTTAGAAATGCCGTTTACGAGCTTCAGGAGTGGTTTTACGCCACCTTCAACATATATGTGATGTTTCGGGTACGATCGATTATGTGCTATGAGAGATGTTATTAAAGCAGAATTCGTTCTGCTAATGATAGCTCTAGGAGTTTCTATGTGCTCAATCTTTGTGTCCACATTGGTATTGCCAGAAATTTTGATTGGTGTTTTGTATCCGATGCTTAAGATTGAGGATGCTAAATTAGCAAGCTGCGTCCCATACCTAAAGCTTTCAGGAATTGTGGCGCTGTGACTGCTACTAACCTGTGATAACGCATTGACAGCTCCACGCCAGCTATAAATTGATTGGAACTTGTCGCCGACCCATATCAACTGAGCCTTTTGTCGGTTTAAAACACCGATTATTGCTGAATTACTATCTTGAGCCTCATCAACCAAAATTGTGTCGTAGTCTAAAGTGGGTTTGGTTAGTGTCCACATCTTTAGATAGAAATCATGTGTAATTGGAAAATCACATTCAGGGTCGTTGACTTTCTTCCATACACTCTTTGCAATCTCGACAGCGGCATTGAAAGTTTCTACCTTGGATTTATCAGAAAGTGATGAAATTAAAGGTGACTTTCGGTGTTTCTTGCTTATTTTTATGCAATCGCTCTGGCAATAATTCTTCAGAATATCAATTACATAGGCTGCCAAACCTAAATTTGTTAGTTGACCAACTCCTTCCTTGATATCTTCAAGCTGAACAAGTTGGAATGGGTATAGTCCACCAGCTATTCTATCTTGTCTCAGCTGGTCATTTTTAATCAACTCACGATAAGCTAATGAGTGTGTAGTTAAGCAAGAAACGTGGCGTGGAAATTTGGATTGAGCCTCTTTTGCTATGGCTTTGTTGAACGACAGATACAGTACCCGTTTGCCATCTAAAGACTCTCTAGAGATAGCTTCAAGCAAGGTTGTTTTTCCAGAGCCGGAATAAGCCTCAACTATTAAGTCTTTGCCAGATTTAGAAAGGTTGATAGCTCTTTGCTGGTCAATTGTTGGGGTGATTGCCTGCTTAAAAGGTTCTTCTTTGTTAGTGGATTGCATTGAATCCTCTAGAGTTAGGCTGCTTTTGTTAGGTGTATTAATTAAACTCTCTAATTCGAGTGTCATGTTGCGAATTACTCGCTTTATTTCATTTATGGCCTTTGTTTCGATTTCTTGCAATCTTTGCTCAATCATTGTTTTTCCCAGAATGTGATTTACCTATAGAGCTACAAATACTTCGTTAAGAATGCAATTTTGTTTGTAAAAGTGCTGGCTAATGCTTAACCTCTTTCAAAAAAAAGAAGATGAATATTTCTAAATTAGCACTACCACTAGCGTTAGCTATAGCAACTCCAACAATGGCATCGGTCGAGGAACAGTCTTTGATAACACTGCAAGATGACGTTCAATTTATTATCGAAAAAGACGGTGGTTACGTAGAAACTGTCACTCTTTCTATGCCTCTGAACATCCCAGTAAGTTTTTCTAGTTCGGAACAATCAACCAAATTAAAATCGGTGGAAATTGTACATCCTAAGTCGGTCAATCCATTGCTCGATGAACCAGTGTATTTACCAAAATATGAAAGAACCATAGATAACAGTATTGATTTAGAGGCTACCCTCTTCGATAACAACATGATTCTAGTTGACATAAGACTAGTTGATACCATGGGAGTTCATAAGGGAGAGGGGGGTGTAGAATTGCCATTTTTGGAGACGATATCTATGAACTTTTCATTCAAGGCAGATAAGAAAGAGGGTCTGATCGGAACATACAAATTAAACAAACTTTCTGATGACAAGTTTGGTAAATATATTAGTGACGATAATGAAAGAAAGCAGACTACATCAGAGTTCAAAGTGTCATATAAGATTCTTCGCGGTGAATCTTAAAAGTCTCTCTATGTAAATGTAATTGATTGTTTTATCTACGCTTTGGCGGAGCGCTTATTCAATTTTACAACTAAAAGTTGTGCAATAAAACTTTGCGCGGAATTTAGGTGCCACAATAATGATCGTGGGCAAATTTGTGTCATTTTGAACTGAAATGAAAACTCTGCATTTGTAATATTTTTATAAGAAAAAACAAACAAGGAGACCATTAATGTCATCAACTTTCTATCTACCTACAACTAACATCATCGGTGAGAATGCTCTAGAGGAATCCATAGAACAAATCAGCTCACTAGGATTTAAGAAAATACTAATAATCACCGATAAGCCCATAGTCTCTCTTGGTTTTGCAGACTTAGTTAAAAGTTTGCTGAGCAACAAAGGGATTGAGACCTTTGTTTATTCAGGTGTTCAACCTAACCCGACTGTAGAGAATGCAGAAGAGGGGCTGGCTTTGATTAAGAAATATGAATGTGATGCTGTTATTAGTCTAGGAGGGGGTTCGCCTCACGATGCTGCAAAGGCAAGTTGCCTACTTGCTACGAACGGCGGCACAATACATGATTACGAAGGGGTTAACCGCTCAAAATACCCACAACTACCACTGATAGCTATTAATACTACAGCAGGAACTGCTAGTGAGATAACTCGTTTCTGTATCGTAACTGATCCTGAAAGGCATATTAAAATGGCTATTGTTGATGTAAATGTTACACCTACGATGAGTGTAAATGACCCATTCCTTATGAAGAAGATGCCAAATTCTTTAACTGCCGCGACGGGGCTTGATGCACTGACACACGCAGTTGAAGCATTAGTGAGCACCGCCTCCACGCATGTTACGGATGCATGTGCTGAAAAGGCTATTCATCTAATCTCCACACACTTAAGAAGCGCAGTTAAGGATGGTGACGACATGGTAGCGCGTGATGGTATGGCAAATGCCCAATTGCTTGCGGGTATGGCATTTAACTCGGCTTCACTAGGTTATGTCCATGCTCTTGCACATCAGCTGGGTGGGCTTCTTGATTTACCTCACGGTGTTTGTAATGCCGTTCTGCTACCTCACGTCCAAAGATTTAACTCCAAGGTTGCTGCTGGTAAATTAGCCATTGTGGCTCGTGAATTTGGTATTGATGTGAGCAACATGTCTCAAGATGAAGCGGCAAAGAAAGCCATAGAAGAGATGGTTTCTCTAGCTAAAGATGTGAATATCCCTTCAGGACTGTCAGAGTTGGGTGTGAGGTTCGAACATCTAGATAAGCTAGCTGATAACGCCTTGAAAGATGCTTGCGGCTTTACAAATCCGATTAAAGCAACGCATGAAGAGTTAGTATCTATTTTAAAATCTGCAATGTAGATAGATTATCGGATACCAATCAAGCCTCCACTTCGTGGGGGCTTTTTGGTGTTTATTTGCTTGAACTTTTATTAGGTCAAATGTTAAAACTTTTGAAAAGAAAACTTTGGAGATAATTAATGAATTCCAGTGAATGTAGCGCAACTCAAGTCAGTATCTATGTTGCTAACGATATTGGTATGGGGTTAGGGAAGGTTATAGCTCAAGCCGCTCATGCATATACAAAAGCTTACTTAGATCGTTGTCAGGTAGTTGAGAGTTCTGATGACTACGTGTTACTTAAGGCTACTGATGTTTTAAACAAAGAGCTCAATAGCAAAGGGTTCACTATCCCTAAGTTGGTTTTTTGTCCTGCTGATTTCTTGCCTGAAGAAGATGAGGTGGTCAGCTGTATTGTTGACTCTGGGCGAACAGTATTTGGTGAACCAACCAAAACATGCAGTGTTTCAACAACAAAATTAGGCACGCGAGTGGATGAGGGTGAGCGTTTGAGGTTTAACGTTGGCTCTATACCTTACAAACAAGCCTTCTTCATCAATAGAAAAGCTGTGGCTGAAGCCGAGTTCGATGAACATGATGTCATTACAACGATGGCTTACTTGAGTGCTAGCTTTGTGTTTGGTGATTACGACTACGAAACTGGGGAGTTAAAAATCCTAAAATCCAGTCCTCTATATATTTGGTTGACTAGCGCGTTCGGGAAAACGGTCGTTGGTACTAAAAAGCCAACAAAATTCAGTGCATTGATAGAGCAGTTGGATTCTGATGGTGTTACCAATTCAGTGGCAGTTTCAAATGGGCAGGTTTGGGGGGTATGTACAGATGTATTACCTTCTGATCTTATTCACAAGTACACAAAGTTCAAAACATTCAATCTACTTGAATCTATAAAATAGGGATAATGCAACGAGTTACTGCTAGAGACAAAAGATACCTTAAAGACATTAAATTTAAGCTAAAGATAGTTGCAGTCGCACATGTGATTTGCTTCTTGCTTGTCATACCTCTGTATCATTATGAGGTCGCTCATTCAGAGTCGCAAATAAAAACGATGTGGGATGCTATCTATCTTGCTTCTGTAACGATCGCAACTATCGGGTACGGAGATATTGTACCAGTTACGCCACAAGGGAAGTTTATAGTTGTTTTGGTTTGGTTCATGACTCGTATGGCGATGGTCGCGGTTATCTTTGTTGCTGCATCGAGGATTCTTTTAGGTCGCAGCAACGACCTTACTAAAGATGAACGGCTTTACCTAGTTGAGCAAGAATTGAAAAGAGTACATGCGCTTGTTGCCGATTCTGGAAAAGAACTATCAATACACATAAAAGAGTTGAGATCGGATAAAGCACAGAGAAGAAAATTTTTCGCGTCTAGTTTTACCTCGCTGAAAGATGTAGCTTCATGCTGTGCTTGTAAGGTCTCTGTGGTTGAATGCTGCTTTTCTGTAAAAGATTTAGGTGGAGTTCAGCAAAGTGACCTTTATCTTGTTTATTCTTCTGCAAAAAGAAACGGAATTAGGATCATTAAATTTAAAGACAAGGAAATAGACCTTAACACCGAAATCGAATAGAACTTGATTTTTTAGGTTCAATTGAAGATTTGATTTCGGATTCAATCATTCTTACTGGTGGGTGAACGATACTACTTTTGCTCACCAAACTTTCTTGTTTAGATGTTACCGTTACCTCTTCGCCTTTGTTCGCTTCTTGTTCCCTTAATTGTTTTAACTCTTCAAGAGTCTTTAGTAATCCACTAGTGGGTTGTTTTGATTTGTTATCCTCAATCTTCTTATTTGGAGTTGCGAGGTTTAGGGCATTTGCCAATCTGACATCAAATCTATCCATTACTTTCTATTAAATATATGAAATAGAACTATATTTTTCATGCCTTCAGACTAAAAGAAATATCTCAAATAATTCATAATTAAATAAAAAGAATGAGATTATCGAAATTTATTCCAATCCCTTTAGGCTTACTTGTTGTTGGTTGCGGTGGCGGCGAGCCAAGTGATCTGCCAGACAGCATGAAAGTGTATACGGCGATTAATGGCTATCTACATGGCGCAAGAGCATGTCTGGTTTCTAAAGAAGATATCAAGAAGTCCGGTGACGAAGGGGTAAACTGTCACGACGTTGATGGTGAAAGAAGCAAGGTTACTGTAGAGGGTTTTGTCGCTTTTGATAAAAAGGACTTAAGACCATACTTGCTTGTTGATGTAGAGCCTGAATTTGTTATAGATAAAGGGCAGGTTGGTTACGCTAAACATAAATATCAATTAATCACAGAGGCTGGTGGTGATGTTGCGTCGCCTTTCTCAACCTTAGCTTTTTTGTTGAATGGAAGTTTGAAAGAGGTCGCGACGATCTCAGGATTAAGTGAGGAACTTTTAAATTCAGATTACGTAAAACGTGCTAGTGAGGGCGATTATAACGCGATACGAGCTCAAGCATTAGGCCGCAGTTTGGTAAGGGAGTTGCCTGCAAAGGTCACCAATAGTGAGAAGAATCCTCAAAAGTACAGAAAATTAATCGATGCTTTGGTTCAGGAGTCATACAAATTTAACGAGGATGAACTTAAAAAGATCGAGTTTACCGTTAAGTGGGTTAATGACGAAGTTTCTGTGATCGGTTATCAAGAATTAGCCATCAATCTGGCTGAACGACTAAAAGCGGAGCGAGAAGGATGGGTTGTGCATGATGAGCAAAAGTTGAAGCACACTAACCGAATGACATTTTCTGAGGATTTAGTAGAAATAGAAAAGATCACCGACAGCTCAGTTAGTGTCGATTCATACTCTGTTGATAAAGATGGTAATTTGGTCTTTGGCAAGGATATGGTTGAAAGATTCTTTTACTCGACTTCTGATCTTATGTTTAGTGATACTGTTGTTCCGACTCACGGAATGGGTAGTATGTCGACAGCAAAAGTTTGGTTAACACATAAAGCCAAGCTGGACTCTGAGAGGCTAGATGTAGATAAAAGTTGGGCTTCGGGAAAAACATACCATCTTGTAGCTTTAAATCCGTCAGAAGGAGGGCAGGGGTATCCTGTGCATTACAAAATGTCTTTTGGGCAAACATTCGTTGAAGAAGTTCAAGGTGTATACCCGTTAGAAACTTGCTTATATCAGCAATCTCAAGGTAATGGGTTGTCGTGGGATGATCATCACGACACAAAACCAAAGACTTTAAAATTCGAAGCTAGGTTTGACTGTGCTGATAAGGATTTCAGAGATGAGGTCATTACCAAGAAGATGAGAATTGTGTTTAACAGTGGAAGTTCATTAAATCTGTCTCCGATGTCTTTTGTGTTTAATGATAACAATCTAACTGTTATGCAGGGTGACAATGGTAGGTTGTATCTGTTTGCCGACTCCTACGACGTTGCAGCTAACCTCAGATGGAGGTGGTCTAGAGAGCATACAAAGGAAGAGCTTTGATATATAAATGGAGCCTCATATTGGCTCCATTTTTTCTAGCTAAATACCGTCTGAAAGCACTTTAATAAGGGCACCAAAAATGGAGCGATAACCATTCCTGCCAACACAAGACACATCACTAGGTAAGTAATCCGTTGTTTCATAAAGAGGGCAGCCAACGCGGTTAAGTCTTAGTGAGCTTAGTTCATTGGTGTTCCACATTATTGTTTCGAATTTCCCTTTTACTTTTGAAAGGTCTGCGTAACCAAACCTCAGAGAGCGGGAATCCATACTATGATCTCTGTTGTCGCCAACAACGAACACCTTTCCCTCTGGAACAACCCACTCTCCGTTTCTCAAATCGTTAGAATTACCATCTTTCAATAACATGTTGTATTGAACGTAATAGCTGACGTCGGCTATTTTTTCTTTCAAAACCATCATGTTGTCTTGAGTGTCCACAATACCCTGAGTTAGCTTGACGCCGTTTAAGTACAAGATGCCTTGTTTCATTTCAATGTGATCTCTTGGCAATCCAATAAGGCGTTTTGCTACTCCATGCTCCTGACCATCAGTTGTGTGGTTAAAGGATATGATATCTCCACGGCGGAGGTTTTGAATGATTTCTTGAGGTTCTTCACCATAGGCAAACTGGTTGATGAGGCCAAAATCACCAACTTTAATGGTTGGTGTCATGCTCATTGAGAAAGACACACCAGAGTAAGGGACAAACATTAGTTTCCAACAAAGAAACAATGAGCAGATTGTAGCAAAGCCTACCCAAGACTGTTTATTGGTTAATTTGATCAATGTATTAGCCTCTACTTTAGGTATAAAAAATGATGGAGATGTTACTCCATCAATATCAAAATGTCTTTATTCAGTCACTTAGTTGATTCAAATCCGACCTAACCAAGTTCAAATACTCATCTTCACTGATGATTTTTACTCCATTTTCCTTAGCGCTATTTGTTTTGTTTGCACCGACATTATTGCCAGCAACAAGAAGGTCGGTCTTGCTGGACACTGATTTACTTACTTTTGCACCAAGGCTCTTGGCTTCCTTTTCCATGTTAGATCGCTTGTCGTGCAACATCGTTCCCGTAAACACAATCGTTTTGCCTGCGATAGGGCTAGATTGCATAGTCGCGACACCTTTTGGTGTCGTAGAAAGGGAGAAGCCTAATTTGTGCACATTAAAGAACTCATCTTTTACACGGTTTAGGCTTCCAATGATGACAGGTGAGCCCTTTTCTCCAAAACCGTCAAGCTCTACCATCTTCTCAAGTGATAGATTGAAAACTTCTTCAAGAGAGAACACTTTCATAAGCTTCTCACTGTTGCCAAGCCCTAAGCGAGACACGCCAAATGCAGCTAAGAACCGCCAGTCTTCAATCTGAGTGGAGCGACTAGTGTGCAAAGCGTCCTCAAGGTTTTTGGATACTTTTTCACCAAACCCAAAGCTCATGAAGTCAGTTTGTGTAAGGGCATACACTTTTGAAATGGTATTAACACCATTCTGAACCAGTTTTTGTACAGTTTTATCTCCGAAGCCCTCGTTATTATTGAGGGTCTTAAAGAAGTGCAGTAGTGTATTCTCAATCTGCGCTGGGCAGGACATCTTGTTTAGACAGTACAGGCTGTCCTCATCCCAAGCTAGCGTGGAAGAGCAGCTAGGGCATTCTGTTGGGATTTCAGGGTCTACCGATGAAATTACGCTGTTAATGGTAGGGATCACAAGTCCACTTCGTACAACCTCAAGAATAGCACCTTTGCCGATTCCATTTTCTAACACATTTTTGTAATGATGAGCTGTTGCTCGTGTTAGGGTTGCTCCACTAATTTTAGTTGGGACAAGCTCGACTACGGGTGTAATACGTCCTGTACGCGCACACTGCGGGGTAACCGCTAGCGATTCAACGTGCTCAGCATCTTCATTGATTTTGAATGCGATTTGCCAACGATGGAACTTTCGAGTTGCACCCAGTTTCTCTTTAATTTCTGGAGATGTTGCCTCCAGAATAACCCCGTCAACGTCGTAAGGAACGCTATTCCAAATCTCATCGACGATTTTACGGAAGTTCGCCATTAGCTCTGTATGTAAACCAGTCCAACTGTCAAGCAAAGCAAATGGATAGAAAACACAGGCTTTATCATCAATAGCCTTTTGCACTAAAGGATTGATGTTTTTAGGTGCAATTACCGCAGACTGAATGTTACGTGTGTTTTCAAAGTGTTCTTTAAGATATTTGTCGTAGTAATCCCGATGTGTCACAATTTCACCCGCGCCCAGACCTCTTGAACCATCCTTGGCAATAGTGAGTCCACGTTCGAATGCGCGTGAAATATCCTGTCCTTTAGCGCCATCACCGCGAGTATATAGTAATTTAGCATCGTCATAAGATGCGAAGCCATCAAGCTTTGGTGTTACACGGATTTCAACTGCGTCAGGGTTTAAGCCTAAAGATTTTGAAGCTTTAAGAATTTTCTTAAGCCATTTTTTGATTTCATCTTCAGAGTAAGCCTTGTCAGTAGACAGCATTTTCTGTGGCAACTTAACTTTTTTACCCAAATTCATCACTTCCTCTTCTACAGAGGTTACGTAAGGATGGTCGGGGTTGTTAAGGGCAAAAATCATATTGAAGTCATCGTATTGCTGACTTTCCATGATTGGGTATCCAGAGCGGTAACATGCGTTAGCGATTTTCAAAAACGCTAATTGATCTTCATTTGTTAGCTTTGAGAAGCTGAAGTTAATGATCGTGTTTTTGATTAAGTCGAGGTCTAGTTTGACCTCAAATTCACTGATAATTTCTAGTTGTTCACCGGAGAAGGTTAATTCCGTCATTATTTACTACCGAGTAATTAAAATTTAATTCATAACGGAATTATAATGAAATATAGGTAGCGGTCAAGTGTTTTTAAAAACAAACCCGCTCCTAATGGAGCGGGTGTGGGTTAGAGGTTTGTGGCATAAAGAGTCTCAAACTCAAGCTCTTCGAAAAGCTTAGGTTCTGGTTCGAACTGCGCCGCCGCAGTTGGATTTTCGTATGCTTCTGCCTCTAGTGCATAGTCCATTCCCATGGGAATGAGAGATACAAATGATAAGACTAATAGACCAACTCTCGCTTTTACAAGTGCACTCATGTTTTCTCCAAATTGTACTTTACTTCTACCAATCGAGAAACAACCACGAATCTCGATAAAATACCCATATACTGAATGTTAAGGAACCACCCTTTACTTTCATTTATGGAGTGCGTGGCAGTATAGGTAAGTAAGGTTTGGAAATCAATGGTTTTTTAAAACAATAATTAATAAACTTTAAGTAAACGATGTCTGTTAATTTAAGAAACAAGCATAATTACAAATACTTGATGCTACGTGAAGTGGTTAAAGAAAAGGGTTTATTTCAGGAGTTTAGTGAGAGCCTTGTCGATAAATTCAAAGCCCAATCTAAAACTGAAGATTTCGGAGACTATGTTGGTTTCTTTGCATTTAAGGGAGATAAGCTAGAAACCTTCTTAAGAGAAAATGGTCGGTGGGATGAGTTAGATCAGAAGTGTAAGTCATTAATATCGAGCGAACACCTAGAGAATTTGGTAATTTCAGAAGACCCATCATTTAAGTCTCTTAGGTGGAAAAATAAGACTCAGGCGAATGATAGAAGAATTGAAAAGGCTGCATATCTAGCAGTAACCCCCCTAACAAGAGCTCTGATGAAACTAAGACAGAAGCCCGAAGGCAAGATGAATACGAGTGCACAGAGAGCTCTAGTAGAGGCATTGGGGTATTCAAAATTGTCTAGCGGTGCTTGGGTGCCAATTGCTCGTGGGATGGATAGAGCACTTATGAAGCCTGTTGGTGGCAAAATAAATCAGGTTGTAAAAAATGGCGGCGTTATTGAGATGGCAGCTGAAGTCTCTGGAGCCGTTGAAAAAGTGGCAAAAAGACACGCACTGCCATTGGCTGAACCATTAAAGGCTGCTCTTCTGAAAGTTAAAGAGGGTGTTAAAGCTGCTGCAATGTGCGCTGTTATAGCATTTAGTACAGGCGCAGACTTGGTTGATAGTAATTTCGTTGATTACAGCACGAAGTTGGGATCTAGCTTTATGAGTATTGAGACTGGAGCGTCAGACCTTTCTTCATTAGGCAGTGGTTTTGAGGTAATTTACGGACATGAATTGTCTCAAGGTTATTCGGCGGATCTTACTGACTCAGATCTAACTCAAATTGATTCTGACTTGGTAGATGACTACAGGGTGAATGTAGATTTACCATCCTTCAGCGAAAAATTGAAGAATGAGGTAGTTAAACATCCTGCTACTCAGTACACGGTTAAAACAGGTGACAATATGTGGACTTTAGCGGAGCAAGTGACACAAGACCTTGTCTCGGGATTTGATGTTCTTATAGATGATTCAGGTAACCCATCAGAATCTACAGTGCTTGTAAATGAGATTCATAAGATGATGATTGAAGCTAACAACTTGGATAACCCTGATCTGATTTTTGAAGGTCAAAAAATAGAGGTTGGGAGTGAGATTGCTAAGTTGCTAAACGATTCCATTGATGAACGTATTAATTTTGTAGCTGAAAATCTTAGGCCAACACAAACCCCTTCACTAAAAATGTCTATTTAGAGATAGATCAATTAAAAAAGGATGACCCAATTAGTCATCCTTTTTTATTTGCTAGCTGCTAACCGAAACAGAGCATTGATTTTGCTTTCTCCGCTTGTAGCTTAAACTTAGAAAGTTCTTTGGCGCTTCTTGTTCTTTCTATTTCTTTAACTCGCTTAACCAGTATGTAGTCAGGTTTATAGTCATAACACTCAGTTGCTGCTTTTGCATACACATAATCAAACCCACGATTCTTCAACTTCCCTTTTGAATATGGATCAGCCCCATTTAGAACCAAAGCCATAGTTTGAACTCCAAGGGGATAGGCGCTTTTAGCAGATGCTTTTAGCCAGTTAAAGGCAGAGTTAAGTGTTGCTTTGTCACCATTCGCATTTGCAAGATAATAATATCCAAGCGCCCACTGTGCGCTGCCACTACCACCTTCCGCCCCGATAGTTAAGATTTCAACATCATGATTTGATAGTTTGCGCGGAGATTCAAGGATATGGTTGATGCCACCGACAATCTGAATAGCGCGACTGTAACTTCCGCGTTCTAGATTTGCAAATGACGGATTAGAGTGCAAGTTCCCTTTGAAAAAGGAGTTGTAGGCAAAAAGACCGATAACACCAAAAATTAATAAGTATTTTTTCATTAAACCACCTCAATAGAGCTTTAATGCTACCATTGTTGTGCTCATTGTCAATCAAATAAAAAACCTCCAGAGGGTTTGGAGGTTTTATTCGGCATGAAGTGATTGTGCTACATTTTCATTCGTTGACTTGGTTTTGTAGGCTCCGAAGATTGAATGCTTTGGTCTGGAGCTTTGTTCCAGTTGTTTTGTTCAACTAGGCTTAGCTCGCTTCTCAATGAGTTCATAAAGACTTCCTCTTCGGGTTTGACCTCTTCGATAATTGAGTAAACCTTCTCTTCACCAATTGCGTCAACAATGAGTTGCGCAGAAATGCTTAGCTCATCAGGATTATACTCACCACCATTTTCGGTAATATTGTCAGCAAGCGATCTTATTCCCATGGATTTCTCAGAGTGAGTTAGATCAGTTCCGTGAGTCATGCTTATTGCTTGATGAAGTTCTTTCCTTATATCTTCACTAAAGTTATCACCTAACGCCTCAACTAAAGGTTGTATCTCTAGTTGAGATGTCGATGTGTTTTCAGCAATTATCTGAGCGACGCGTTCTTCTCCTAACTTGTCAACGATGTCTTTTCCAAAAGCCCCCATACTTTCAAGATCCATTTTTCCAGTATCGCTGTTAATTGAGTTTAATACTTGGCTAATAGCGAACTGTTTTCTGTGGTTCTCTGCATCGTAAAGAGATGATAGTTCAGACCGTATGTCTCCTTTGTCTATTTCAAGCACTTCTTTTGTGTAAGTTGTGTCGGGATTGATTCCGGTCTCTGTGCAAATAGGCTCATGTGAGCTGTTATTGCAAATGTCGTCTAATTTATAATCTTGCATTGAGTTTGTTTGATACTCAAAGTCACTTGGAATACCAGTTTTTAGCACATGGTCAAGATTGCCCGTGTTTTCAGTCTGATTAACGATCTCAATAAGGTCTTGAACGCTTGACACCTTAGGTGCAGCAAAAGTCTGACCAATTTGAACTCTTGATACATCCATTTCTGGGTTCATGATCTTAACTTGCTCGATATAAGCCCTTATCATTCGATTTTTGTCTTGCGGGTTTTCGAATTCAAAACCTGCGCCATCAATTAGCTTACTAACATCTGATGTAAGGTCTTTCCCATGTATCTCAGTAAACATAGCCTCTATTGAGTGTGAAGGCGTCATGTCAGATGAAGGTGCTTCTGTAGGTGATACCTTATCAGTTAGATCTTGTGAAGGTGAATTAGAGTTAGCTGGGTACTCAGTTCTGGGTTCCGATAAAGACGTATCTGATGTTACATTGTCAAAAGTCTCAGTTTGTGGCTCTGTGCTATCGAACTCCATCACGTCAAGGTCTAGAGGGTTGTCCCCTGACAAACCAAGGTCACTACTTACAGAGTCTGTCATTGAGCTTGTATGGGTTGAGGCAAAATCACTTACGTCCTCGATAATACTCTTTGCAAAATCAATTGGTTCTGGTGCTATCTGTTGAAACGCATCAACTAGTTTATTTACGTGGCCGATCATTTCTGGCTCGTTAGTTATGAACGCAATTGCTCCACCAATTACTCCAGAAACAATAACTCGTGTTGCAATAGGGTGCTTTTCCATTGCCCTTGATAAAAAACTAGCCTTCTTAAAGCGTCCGCTTGTTGCTGATTGTAAGCGCTCTGATATTTTCTGGGTAAGTCCAGTTTTTGTGGCAATCTTTGCGACTAAAGGTACAGCAACCATGGTAATTATCGAACCTGTTGCAGCTCCCATCGCAACTTTTAACATTATGCTAGGAATCTGAGAACCAACATCAGAGCTTTCGATAGCGTCAGATGCGAAGCTGTATCCAAATTGACCAATTTGAGAACCAAGTGCTCCCGCTGTGCATAGTGCAACTGTAGATAGCATCTTTTTACCAACGGTAGTTTTTCCTAAAGATGATATCTTTTCAATATTTTGGCGGATTGACCCCGGAGAATAAGCTGATGGCAGTGTTCTTGGGAATGGTTCAGCCCCAAAGTGGTTTGCTATAGAGTCTCCAAACTGTGGGCTGTCTAGTTCCTTCATTAGCTTTTTAGATTCATACATATGCATGTTAGAAATAAAAGCTGGTAGTTCGTATTCAACTTTTAATGAAGGGGAGTTGTCGATGTACTCGTTAAGAAAACCATCGTTTTCAGCTCTTAGGGCATAGTTTACGATGTGCGATATGCCTTCGATTTCATTGATTTCTTCAGGCTTTTTCTTGTGGTCTTTAAATACTCGATCCATGAATTCATCTTGAATCCTATCATCTTCTTCCATTTTTTTTAGGATGAAGTTGAGTCTATCAAGAGCTTCAAGTTGCTTCAGAACTTTCTGGTCAATTGAGCGTTGTGGTGTAGTGGAGTTTGACATCGTTTGTTTTAATTAAATTATACAAAAAAACGATGCATTAGAACAAAATTTAAAAAGGCACCAAATGGTGCCTTTGATTTAGATATGGAGGAGGTTGATATGAATGTTGCCGATGAGTGAGGTAACGTTCATAGACATCGCAACAATCCAACTATAGAACAGCCCAAATTCAGGTGATGTCGCATCCTCTAAGAGCTCCAAGTTTGTAAGGAAGAATGGATCGGTATTGATTGCATTTGTCATGTATATCGGTAAAACAACAACCGACGCAAAAATAGATACTTTTACCACATTTGCACTGAACCGCTTCTCTCCAAGGTAAACCATTTCAAAGAACAAGCTATACGCTAATGAGCAAAAGTTAAGTGTTAAGAAGACCAAAGAAAAGCTGATAGCAAGCAGAGGGATCACACTCAACTTGAATACCATGTTTAGCGTTTTTTCTGACTCTTTGCCGTTTTTATACAGTTTTGCCAAATTAGTAGGGACTGATATTTGGTACTTATCCACGAACTGTTCTTTAGTAAGGTTCCTTAAAAATCCCTCTGATGTATAAAATAGCTCGACATCATTCGCCAGTTTTTTTTGAAAACCTTTAGTACGAAAAAGTTCATGTTTGTTTTCAATTTCTCCAGAAACAACAATGCCCGTTTTATCTTTGTAAACACGAGAGGTTTCACTTGGGATGGTGGTGGCTTTATGGTGCTTCATAAAGTGGTAAACAAACCCGATTCTATCGTTAATTTTCCAATTTCTAGGTAGTGAGAACCCTGCTTCAGCCTTTACTCGTTCACGGATTTTACTCATGACTTCATCATTTGAGGTTCTTCTTATGTATCTAGGTAAGTTTTTGTACTCTGAAAGAACTCTTTCATATGCATCACTTGCGTTACGGTTTACCTCTTTCTCTACTTCCTTTTTTATCTCAAAGTAACCATTTAATGCTTGGCTGACAGCAAGGTTGGCTTTTTTATACTTTTGATAGTAGAAGTTGCTATTTGCATTGAAATCATTTTGGAATACTTTGTGGGCAATTCTTTGAGCTGTTGCTTCATTTCTAGTGCCGCGATTAAACATAGAATGAAATCCGTATGTTCCCCAGAAAGCAGTCTCGACATAGCTAGGAACGCCCACACCGCTAAATCTAGCTTTATACAAGTCATATGCGCCAGAGGTTGCTGCTCTATGGAAGGTGTATCCGTTATATACCTGCTCTTTGATGTACAAGGGGGTGTATAACTCTAGAAGCGAAACTGCTTCTTCTTGAGCTTTGTACACACCGCCAAATGCAATAAGACTAAGAAGAGATGCGTAACGCCATTTTCTCTCTAGCTTACTATGAGCAACGGCTTGACATACCAGAATGGCTGCACCAACGCCTGATAGAATACGTCCAACCTTATCCATATCTTCTAAGGTGTGGATTGTGTCATTCCTTACAGCCTCAAGAAGGCTAATTGCAAAGCTTGATTCAAAATACAGATAAATGATGCTTAGGATGGTAAAAAACCACCACTTACGGTCAATATAATGCCAGAACATAATTCCCTTAAATAAAAGAGCCCAGTAAAAAACTGGGCACACATTGGCTTTTACATGCGAAAGCTAATTACAGCGCGGTCTTCTTACGAGCAGCGGCGTTGTAAAGCTCAATAGATGCTTTTTCGATGTCATCTTTACCAGAAAATGCACGGCCTCTAGAATTGAGGAAGTGTTTTGAGACCGATTTTTCGCGCAAGTTTAGGTTAATAGCGAAGATTCTCTCAAATGCATCAATGGTGCTCACATTTTGGAGTTGTACAAGGTCAATTGCTGCACGGAAAACAGCTGTTAGACCAATAGGTTTGAATACTAGAGAGTGCTGACTGTCTTCGCGTAACTTATGGATCTCTTTGTTGTCCTTCTTAACCAGTTGGATGGCTTTTTGTTGTGAAAACTCAAACCATAGATCATCAGCAAGTTGCTTTAGATCATCAATGGATAAAGAAGGGTTTTGTTCCATCATGTATTGATGGATACCTTCAATACACTTCTTAGTTGTAATGGCAAGCGACCGCTCAGGAAGCGAGTTACTCTTGGTATTTACCAAGAGCTTACCTGTCCCGTCTGATTCCTTTTCAGTTTCAGAGCGAAGCATGTCTGTCTCAAGAATGAAGTTTGTAATCTCAGTTAATGGACTAACCAAGAAATCTTGCATCTGGTTTTCTGCAAACTGGCGATTCATATATCTGTAGGCGACATTAGACGCTTCGTCGAATTTGTTTTGAACTAGAGTAAGAGTTAAAACTGACTCCATTACTTGATCATAACAAGGAGAGCCTTTGTAGTTTTGGCTAAGTTCGTAAAGCGCATAAAGCTGCTGAATAGATGAGATAGCAACCAGATCATCGGTGTCGCGAGAGATGCTTAATGTACCAACAGAATCACCCTCGATTGTAGAAATCTCCGTGAACTTAACGTCATTCTCATTAAACAGTGCAACAGTTGGCTCTAGAAGAGGTAACGACTTGTTCGCTAGAAAAGATGCAAGTTCGAGACGCTGCTCAATGGCGCGTTTGTTAGAGCTCTGGCCTTCATGTTGGATTTCATCATTGTCCGACCACTTGTCTTTAGCTGGAGCTCTTAGAAGTTCGATGATGTCTTTAACTTTTACGTTAACAACATAACCATCTAGATAGTCATCGCCACCAACGAATTTAGTTTTTGTGGCTAATGCTGTAATTTCCGTTTGTGTGGATGGCATGATTAAACCTATTTAGTGTTATCAATTTACAATACACATACTAACGGGATATGGGTGAAAGTCAATAGTTTTTAAAAAATATAAAAAGCAGGGAGCTTAGTCCCTGCTTAGGTTGACAAATTGAGGTAATTAAGTGTTTTTAAGAACAGTAGCTTGTAGGTAAACGACGCTTAAATCGGGTAGTGTTGAATCGATGCTCAATGACTTCTGCATCTTTGATTGAAACGTCCTTCCCTTCAAGGTAGTCATCAATTGCATTGTATGAAACACCTAGCGCGTCTTCGTCTAGTAGGTGTTCTTGGTTGTCTTCAAGATCTGCTGTTGCTAGTTTCTGTGACAGGTGAGCCGGAGCCCCTAAGAAAGATGCAATGCTGCGTACTTGTCGCTTGTTTAGTTTGCTAAGGGGCATAACGTCACAGGCACCATCGCCGTGAATGGTATAGAATCCCGTCACAGCTTCAGCGCTATGATCTGTGCCTATTACAAGTCCATCAGCAATGTTGGCAATATAGTATTGAGCAATCATTCGCTCGCGAGCTTTTATGTTCCCCTTTGCAAAGTCCAATTGCGCTTCAGTTGCAGGGAACAATTCAGTGATGTTTGATGAGTTCTGAAGCTCATCGGTAGCAGACTTTATGTTGACTACAGAAACAACGTCGGCGTTAATGAATTCGATAGCGCTTTGAGCGTCATCTTCATCTTTTTGAATTCCGTAAGGAAGGCGAACGGCAACAAATTTACATGGGTAGCCTTCATCTTTTAGTTCGTTTACTGCAAGTTGAGCTAAGCGTGCAGCTACTGTTGAATCAACGCCGCCGCTGACACCTAGGACGTAGACTTTTCGCTTACTAGATTGCAAGTAAGTCTTTAGAAAATCGATACGACCACGCACTTCCTCTTCGGGATTAAAACTTTCCATGGGCTTTACGCCAAGTTCCTTTAAGATTTCTTGTTTAATTGTTTTCATAATTCCTCCTATGAATTTTCAACCATATCGAACACTTTGTTCATGTCCACGCTCAAGCCAAAACGAGTCATTAAGTTGGCTAAATGGAACGGACATTCACAAATGCTCTTAACTGGTTCATCAGAAATTTTAGCCACTGGATTACCGTTTACTTGAACTAGTTTCATTACCATGCTTAGAGGCGAATATTTGATGCCATTTTCTTCGTATCCATCAAGGTCATTAGACAGGAATGTTCCGATGCCAAAAACAATCTGAGCTCGGCCTTGAAAGTGTTCAAGGATTTCAATTGCTTTGTCGAAGTTAAGTCCGTCTGTGAACACTAGTTTTTTTGTATTTGGGTCAATTCCAAGGCTTTTGTAGTGTTCAATACACTTCTCGCCCCATTCGAACGGACAGCCGCTATCATGTCGAAGTCCTGCGAAACGATTTGCTAAACCATAATTGAATTCTTTTAAGAATGCATCTGTTGTAATTGAATCAGTAAGAGCAATCCCAAGATTTCCTTCGAAAACTTCATCCCACACCTCAAGCGAAGTTTTAAGGTGAGTAGGAAGTGGACTTAGAACCTGAAATGCTTGGAAGTATTCATGGGCAACCGTACCGTGGTAAGGGACGTTTTGTTCAATAGCCATGTGGTAATTACTAGTGCCAATGAAGCTGTTTGGCAACTCACGGTTAAGCATCATAATTGCGTCGTTTTGAAGGTGGTATGAAGCGCGGCGACGTGTGCCAAATTCCATGAACTTAAAGTCATTCTCAAGACCTTTTTCTGCAAGCGAGCTTTTTAGTTTTGAAATCTTATTCATTAATACTTCACGGAATTTCATGTGCGGTAGGTTAGGGAACATACGGCGATTTCTAACTTCAGAAATAATCGCAAGAACAAAGATTTCATACCAAATTACTTGGAACCACGAGCCTTTTGCTCGGATCTGAAGGCGACCTTTATCATCGATAAAAACGCGAACCTGTTGATCTGGGAATAATCGTAGTGTGCGTAGTTGGTCGACAAAAGCTGCCTTTAAGAAAGGCACTTTAGTGTGGAAGAATCGAATCTCACTGTCAGTAAAGCTTAATCGCTCCAATTTCATGATTTCGTCTTTTATTTCAGCAATGTGTGGTGTTAGATCTTCTTTTGTTCTGTTAACGAATTTGTACTCTACTATTGTGCTTGGAAACTTCTCCCACGCTACAGCTGCCATGTGGAGTTTGTATGCGTCAATGTCAGCGAATGATTGTATTACAGTGTCTCGGAAGACTTTGTTGAATGCTGTTTTAGCGATTCTTTTTGTTGGTGTATTCATGTGTTTACCTAATTTGTCAATTTGCTTGTCTAATTACAATGTAAGTATCCACATTAAATTAGTCAAGCTGCTTTCCTAATTATTTTTCAATTAGTAAAGCTTCTTGACTAATTGTTGGGGGCGTTATAGTATTTAACTAAACGGCACGAGGATTTGAATATGATTGCTACATTGGATTTTGCCCTATTTAGACTTGGTGAGAACAACTCACCAGAGGTCTTGGTTATGAAAAGAACAGATAAAGACAAGCCATTCTTTGGTGAGTATGCACTTGTAGGTGGTTTTATCTTCGAAGAAGAGTTCTTTGAAGGGCAGAAGGTAGATGAAGATGACCAACAAGCAACAGATAGAATCTTGCTAGAGAAGGCTGGCTTCATTCCATGCTTCATCATTCCATGCGGTCGTAAAGGGTCAAAAGACCGCGATCCACGAGGGTGGTCAATGACTTTTATTCACTCTTGCCCTGTATCACAAGAGTCTACTAAACACCTTGATTCGGAAGGAAACTATAAGTGGGTTAGTGTTAGTGATGTTACAGAAGGTAAGTTTCCTCTAATCTCAGATCATGCAATTCTGACAGATATCGCGTGGTCTCAACTTAAACGAACATCTTCGTACACTTCAGCACCACTTTATATGCTACCTAAAGATTTTACAGTTAAGGAAGTGATCGCTGCATATAAGACACTTGGGATTAGCATTACAAAAGCTGGCGTCTTGACTCGTTTTGTAGAGACAGGGATTATTGATAAAACTGGTGAGAAGGTAAGTGGGAAGGGCGTGGGTAAGCCTGCTCAATATTACAGAATATCAGGAACGGAGCCGACCTATTTCAGTCGTGCAATATAGAATCGATAACAGAAAAAGCCAAGAAGAATTCTTGGCTTTTTAGTCTTCTGGTGGGGCTGAAATCTTGAAAGTGTGGCATTATTGCTGTAGAGTTCAACCCTAATAAACCGAAATAATTTATCAAATTTCATAATCATCAATGAAATTTAATACAATGTTCTAAAAATATGACTAAACCTAGTGTTAATCCAACAATTTTTGTTTTCGATTTAAGTTCTAACTTTAGCCGAAACTATTTTCGAGTGAAGAATAAGGGTGAAATTCCATCTGATGGTTACATAAATGGAATTCCTGTATTTGCAGTAAAGTCAACTATCTATCAGGTTCTTAAAGAGTGTAGAAGAATTGCTGAAGTTCATGGAAATCCTTCACATTTAATTTTAACAATCGATAATGACGAGGATACTTTTCGAAAGGAAATTTATCCCGAGTATAAGGGTCAGCGCCCACCTAAAGAAGAAGACTTTTATATCCAAAGGAAGATGGTCATTCGATTGTTTGAGATGTTGGGTCTCAGAGTGATTTCGAAAAAGGGTTTTGAAGCTGACGATATTATCGCTACAGTCGCACACAAGGCTTCTAAGGCTGCAATCCCGACAATTATCTCTACAAGGGATAAGGATATGTTTGCTTTAATTGATGATGTTGTGACCGTTTTTAGCGGCATTGATGATTCATTCATTGACTACCAATCGGTTATAGACCTGAAAGGGGTGCCACCTGAACGAATTACAGACATGCTGGTTCTAGAGGGTGATAAGGTTGATAACATCATTGGTATTGAGGGTGTAGGCCCTGCGGCTAGTAAAGAAATCTTGAAGCAATTCTCTTTGAAAGAAATCTTAGATAACCCACAAGTGCTTCTAAACACAAAAGTTCGTGGGAAAGCAAAGATTGTGCAGTACATTGAACAAGAAAGAGAGTTCATCGAACTAATGAGAGAGGTTGCAACAATGAGAACCGATGTCGACCTTGGATCTAACTTGAATGAATGGAGGGTATTTAATTTTCCTCCATCAAAAACTGATGCATACAGAGTGATTGAGAATAATTTTTCACATTGTATTCGTGAGATTATGTCTGCTAGCAACGCAGTTAACTAACTCATATATTATGCTACAAATACTCTGCCTTAAGGTAGAGTATTTTTTTGTATAAATAATAAGGAAAGCAACTTGACTAATTGGATGTTGTTGGTTTATCTTTTAATTAGACAAGCAAGTTAACTAATTAAAGGTGAAGCATGAAAAGAACAATTGCATCTGTAGATGTTGACCCCCAAAAAGGGTTTACTAAGGTGGCTGGGGAGTTAGTTGTAGTTGATGGTGAACTCATAGTTCCTGAACTCTTGGCTAATCAAGAAATCTCACAAATAAAGGTAGTCACAAGGGATTGGCATCCACCAGCTCCGATTTGGGAAGCAAAGACCCTAGATGAACAATTTACACCTATTGAAGGTAGAAATGTTGATATTAAGTGGAACATGCACTGTGGGGCTGGAACGTTTGGTTCAGAACTATTAGACGAACTGCCAAGTCCAATAGATTACGACTTTTGTGTCAGTAAAGGTTTAGATCGCGACGTTCACCCATATGGTGCTTTGTATCATGACCTTGGGAATCAAAAATCAACAGGCTTGAAAGAGTTTCTTCAAGTAAATGGGGTGACGACAGTAATTGTCGGTGGCCTTGCAACAGATCACTGTGTGTATAATACAGTAAAGCAGTTAGTTGATGCTGGGTTTGAAGTTTTTCTAAATCTTGCTGCATGTCGCGGTGTCGCAGCTGATACAACAAACTTCGCAATTGAAGACATGAGGAAGATGGCTATGGTCTTTGACTGTGCAGAAGAGATTAAGGCGTTTTTGTCATGAAAATAGGCGTTTTTGGTTCAGCATTAAACCCGATGACTCTTGGGCATGTCGATGCACTTCGTCAAGCTCTTGAGATCTACGACAAGGTGATTGTAGTAGCTTCATATTCTCATGCGTTCGGAAAGAACATGAAGCCGTTTGAGCTCCGTTTAGAACTTGCTCAAACAACAATAAACAATGAATTGGAAGGAGAGAATATTGACCTTCTTGAGATTGAAAAGGACATAGCGCAGAAAGTTGGAGATCGACCGATCTACACATATGACGTTTTGTGTGCATTGTCGGAATTATACCCAGAAGATGCATTCGAGTTTATTTGTGGATCAGACAATGTAGAGATCTTACAGAAGTTCCACAAGCACGAGGAAATTATCTCTAGATGGGGATTTCGCGAAATTATCCAACGACTACCAATTCGTTCAACGTTGGTTAGAAATAACGTTGCTGAGAACAAGAGCATTGAAGGCTTAGTTAGTTCATCGGTAATAAAAAAAGTTAAAGAAGAGTACAAGTAATGGTTACTAAGATAGGCGACATCTACAATGACAAATTCATGCACGTATCGCGTGTAATGAGTGATAAGACAGGTGATAAAGCATTTGTTACCTTTGGTCGAAACAAAACGAATACTGGTGCGATTATTGTTCCAGTTACAAAGGAAGGAAAGATACTACTCACGAAAGAGTATAGAGTGGCAGCAGATACTTTTGTTGTAGGCGTGCCTAAGGGGGCGGCTGACACAGTTAATGAACCTTCTGCTTCAATAGTTGACCGTGAATTGTGTGAGGAGATTGGGGCTACCTATTCTCGTATCGAAGAAACCAAGTTGACAGTATATCCGCTTCCAGCATTTGCAGATTTCAGTGGTCATGTTGTTTTTGCTTATGATGTTGAGATTTGCTCTGATGCGTCACTCGAAGAGGGGGAGGTTATCGAACTGTACGGAACTTTTACATGTACGGAAGTTCTTAAGTTGCTAAAAGATGGTGTTATCAATGACGCTGAAAGTGCAATGGCATTGCAAGCGTATCTTTTGGATAAAGTGCTTTAAATATGAGAGTTACAGATAAATTTGTATTCTTTTGGACTAAGCGTGATGTTTTCAGTCAGTGGTATCCGGCCAAATTTGAAGTGAAGGGAATTTTGTTTCCGAACGCTGAAGCTCTAATGATGTTTTCAAAGAGTATCTTGTTCCAATATGACAATGTCTCAGCTCAAGATGCAATTCGAATTATTAACGAAGAGCGAAAGGCAGCAGGGTTGCAACCTCAAGTAGGGTTTGCCAGAAAGCCGTCTGGAAAACTTCCTGACGGGTCATTATCTGCGATTATGGAGACAGATAATCCCAAGGTGGCAAAGGCGCAGGGTAGGAAGGTTGAAGGTTTCGATAAGAGGGTTTGGGATTCTAAAATTATTGGTATTTTAAGGGTAGCGAACCGAGCAAAGTTCATGCAAAATCCGAATCTTTTTCAAAAGCTGATCTCTTTTTCGGGGTTAACCTTTGTGGAAGCCAGTCCCTATGATGAAATTTATGGTGTGGGGATGAGTGAGGATCATCCGGACATTGAAGACCCAAGCAAGTGGAAGGGTGAGAACAAGCTTGGTTATGTTCTCACTGAGTTAGCTAAAGAGCTTTCCTGATATTATTAGATTCGCTGTTTTTAACATGCGAGGTTGTGTGCTTCATAAATTTTACTTTGAGGCACTTACTCTAATATTGCTTTAAGCAAATAACTACCAGCTATCGTTACGCTGTCACGTTACAGGTCAAAGTTTTTGGTTAGTACATATTGCAAGCTTATGCTTTCCCACGAGAGATATTCGTTGTTATTGTGTAGGTAATTGAAAGAAACCTTGTTATTTAACATATCAACTTGCTCTTCAGTTAGCTCTATTTCTACGTATGAATCCTTTGATTTTTCAAGGAAGAACGCACGGCGAAAGTAACCTTTGTCTTCTAGGATCGAACAAATTCTAACAAAAGAGTCATATCGTAGTGATTCTTCTTCATTGTTTAACCTAGCTTGTATGAATGGGAAGAGCCTGTAGCTCTTAAATCTTGAACCGATCTTCGATCTCTTCGACAGGAAATTGAATAGTTCCTTAACTGCTGCTTCTTCGATTTCTAAATTTAATTCGTTAACAACATCATTTGGAATGTTCTTCATATGTATTTTTCTTGAAATATACATATAAACATAAACATCTACAAAAAAAGCACCTCTGTTGGAGGTGCTTTCATCAAATCTGCTCAGGGTTATCCTTGATTGATAAGGAAGTCGTCTAGTGACTTACCCTTGTCTAGCTCTTCTTGAATAGCAGATGGGGTGCGACCTTGACCTGTCCAGCTCTTGATGTCGCCATTTGCATCAATGTATTCGTATTTTGCTGGGCGCGGTGCTCGTGTATTTGTTTTTTTCTGTTCACCCTTAAGAAGAGCGACAAGGCTATCCGTGTTGATTCCCTTTTCGCTAATTACACTCATGATGCTTTCAAGCTTAGCTTTTTCTTCGGCAGCCTTAGCTTGCTCTTGTTTTTCTTGATCTTTTCGCTCACTTACAACCGTCTCAATTTTTTTAAGTGCTTCTTCAAGTTGTTCAAGTGTTAATTCGCTAGTTGCTGAACGAAGCATTCTAAGGTTTGTAATTGTACGTACGAAGTTTGACTGAGACATGGGGATTCCTAATAGTGTTCTGTGTTATCGATAGGTATTGTGCCACAGCGTTCCTTTAATTCAAGCTTTTTTTCACAAAAGGTGTGGTATTATTTCCGTACTTTGTGAATATGGATACCTAATATTACGATGGACTTCTTGTTCTCGACTCAAAATAACCAAGTTTGTGTGAGAGCATTTGAAAATGAAGCCTGATTTAGGAAAGCTTATGAGGGCTTCCAATGCTATGTATATTGCATCTGAACATATAGGCTTATCGAAGAATCGTTGTTCATGAGGCTTGTTTAGTGGGCTGTTGAGGGTGCAGGGCACTAATAAGGTAATGACAGAACAATTTAGGTTTATATCCCGATTTACCTCTACATTTGCTCCTTTATTGATTGAAGCGAACACCACATTCACCCCATTAGAGCTATAGTTGAGGTTATCCGCCATTAATTACTTATGATATAGCAAACTTATACTAACTGTTAGATATAGGAAATATATGACGACAAAACGGGTTTCTCTGGATAATATGTAGCACTATAACAAATGAATTGTGGAAGTGTTTATGCTTAGTAAAAGTAAAAATAACTCGTACGGAAAGCTACTGTCTTGGATATTGAGGCACCGCCCTGATGCATTTGATTTGGAAATGGATGCTAATGGATGGGTTGAAGTTTCGTCATTGTTGGATGCTCTTGATGCCTCTGTTAACCACCCTTCAATCTCTAAAGATGAGTTGGTCTTTGTAATCGAGTCAGACTCAGAAGATCGCTTCGGGCTAAGTAAGTGTGGAAACAAGGTACGTTGTCGTCAGGGGCATAGTGTAGGGCACGTAAAATCCATGGAGATGAATAAACCTGAGCGGTTCATAAAGGTTTTTCATGGTACTTCAAAGGAGAATTACGAAAAAATCAAAATAGACGGTGCAATCAAAAGCATGGGAAGGAACGAAGTCCATATGCACACGAACCTATCTAAGGCTGTTAAGTCGGGAAGTAGATATGGTGAACCAGTTGTATTGGAAGTAGATACCCAGAGTGCTAACGATGAAGGCATAGAATTCAAAATCAGTGAAAATGGAGTATGGCTCGCCGATGAGATTCCGACAAAATTCATTCGAGAAAGGTGCAGTTTAGATGTAAATGTTGCTTTAGGCAGTGACTTTCACATCGAAGAAGCGCTTGTCTTTCAAAGTAAACGAAGTCAACGTCGATTTATAGGGGAGTGTTTAACATTTCCTGACTTACCTAAAGGGACGGATATCTTGGTTTTGGCTGGCGATATCTGTGAGCTTAAAAAGATCGACCTTTATCGAAGGCTGCTCGACCACTACGTTGTTAAAGTTGAGCATATTGTTGTTGTCTGTGGTAACCATGAGTTCTGGGGAGGCTCGTACCAGAGTGGCCTAGAAAAACTTGAGATTTTGAAAGAAGAATACCCGAACGTCCACTTTCTAGAAAACGAAGAGGTGAATATCTACGGTATTAGGATTTTCGGAGCCACTATGTGGTGTAACTATGACCACGACACGTACTTAATGTCGCAGATGAACACCTCATATTCAACTGTGAAGAATGCCCCTCTGGATGCAAAAAGAATCAAGTGGCGCAATAAATATGGTGGAACAAGTAAAGGCAAGGCGGAGCATTTGTACATTCTCAACAAGAAGTCTGTTAAAGCTCTAGAATCATTTTTAACGACGGTTGATTCTAAAGATAGGGCGTTGTTAGTGAGTCATTTTCCATTGGTTAGTGACAAGGTGAGGGTTGCTGATCTTCCTTATGACTGGGCAGGTACAGATCTGGAAATGTTCAAAGGTAAAGAAAACTTACAAATGGCTCATGGTCATTTGCATTGTAAGGGTAGTTACGTGAACCAGTTGGGGCAGAATGTTTGGCTTAATCCTCGTGGCATAGTGAATATCCACCGCCCTATTGGTGAGGAACCTGAGAACTATTCGTTGATAAAGTTCGCCATATAGGAAAAAGCCTGACCATTGTTCGAGGTCAGGCTTTGTTTTTTTTAGCGTAACAAGGCGAATTGAATTGCGCATTTGATAAGGGGAATGGCTTCTTCGGCGATCAATTTTGCTTCTGGTGTGTATCTACGAAAAGTCATCTCGTCTAGTGCATCATACAAGTCGTATTCTGGTACGTGTCTTGAGACCCATTTGGCGAAGTCTTCACGAGTTTTGCATTCATGGAGAGAGTAGTTGTTCTCATCCCAAAACTCTTCTACTTCTATTGGGTCGTTTGAAGACATTTCTTTAGAAACGATATCTTGGGCTTTCGCAACACCAAGGCTTACGTCGAACTCCCATAACAAGTGAGATGGGAACAGGAGCTGCATCAAGTGTTCTACTGTTGAGTCTTTTAGTAAAGAAATTCCACTCACTTCTTCAGGGGCATCAACTACAAAGTGGCAACTGGTTCTGTGGCACGAAATGTTGACGTATATATTTGAGTTATCGCTGTCTTCAATAGTCAGTCGGACTGTGTCATTTTCTGGCGACTTTAGAGTGTAAGTTGAGCCGTTTTCGATAACGTTGAGCTTATTAGTAAACATTATTTTAGTCCCTCTGTTCGAATATGCTTGTTTGTGTGGGATTCTTGCTCATTCTCTGTGCAAGCTGAGAGCCCCAAGCTAATCTTCAAAGCCACTAAAATACGTTTCATAATTGGTTTATTCCTTATAGTTCTGAACGTTATATAGATGCACTTATGCATCACCACTGCCGTCATAAATCGCGAGGGATAATACCACAGAGAAAGAAAAGATCTATGATTTTGTGGCATAATAACAATAGAGACGTGCAAGGATTTTGCAGGGTTTACGAAGGTTTTGAGCTAATGAATAAAATTAACAAGTTCTTTGGGAACTTGGGGGCTGTATATTTGGCTCGCAACTACCCCGAGATCTACAGGGAAATTAGTGAGATAAGGAATGCTCTTGAGAGGGATCATCGAAGTAACGCTGATTTGGGTCATAAAGACCAACTTTCGCGATTAGCTTGGTGTACGGAAAAAAAAAGATCGCTAAGTTTGAGCAAGGGTGTGGTCAAAACCAACTCCAATGGCTATTTTTTCAACAAGAATGTCTATTTTGCACGCATAACGATAGATGCTGCTTGCAAATCAATTGATGCACACATTGATGCTTTAAGAGATATTTTGCGCTCTAGTATAGCGGCTCATCACGAGCATGAAATTGAGGAGTTTAATCGGGAATACGATTTGGCTCGAAAAGCTATTAGTGAAAGGCATCATTTTGAATTAGTCCTAGTGCACGATTACAGTACCACTGAGCAAGGTTTGAAAGTGTGTATCACTTCCTCTAATGGTGATTGTGATGCTAGCTGACATTTCATCACTAAAACTAAATACAGACCTTCCACAGCCCTCTTATGATGTTTTAGATGCTGGTGGTGACGTAGTTCTGCGATTGAACCTTGTTTCAGAAGAGTTTGAGCACTTTTTTGATGTTGATGGTGAGGATGGAGACGTCATCACAGAACTTGGTTTCTACGATATTGTGCTGCCAATTGCTTCATCTTGGTCATTGCCTAAGGACAGAAAAGCTCGTCTATTTACGAAGGAAACACCCGCGTCGATTATTGAAGTCGCTCAGACTCTATTGTCGGGAGGGTGCGTGTTGGATGAAAAGCGTCCGCTTTCAGATATAGTCTTCTATGTTCCTAACGAAGTTAGTATTGAAGTTGATGTTGATGTGGCAGAAGGTAGTTTTGAGCACCCTTCCGACTATAAGTTAGTCACAGTGACTACTTCGGAGTACAAATTGGACTCGCTTGTTGAGATTGGTAGACGCAACCATCCAGAAAAGCTACTTGGCTTTATTGAGAAGTATTATGAAGGGGTAACCGATCAATTCGGTGACGATTTGCTCCCTGAGCCTTGGGACTTTCAGGTAGCCGCATACTGAGTGATGATTGACCGCCAATTGGCGGTCTTTTTAATTATGTTTGCTTGGTGAGTAAGTTATAAAATCTGACCAAACTCCATCACGCCTTGTCATTGCTGCTATCTCAACGAAATTAAACAAGAGTCCTACGCTTGCCAACGTACTAAAGAAAAGTAAATTTATGTGAGTAATGGAATAACCAAAGATTACTGTTTTACTTCTCGTGAAATGTGGAATTTTGTCGTAAATCTCTTGTGAAAAAACATTGGATAATGCCCAATGAAGAGGAGGGGGGATCTCGCTCCAGACTTCTATTTCAGATTGGATATTTTGCATCTCTAAGTGATTCAAAGATGTACTAATTCCTAGACCTGAGATGAACAACCAAAAAGCAAAAATCAGTCCCCTACCAATTTTGTTGTCACAGCCAAAAATTCCGAGTGTGTAGGTGATGGCGAGACATAAGAAGCAGAGTTTTTCCAAGATGCAACTTAAGCTTTGTTCAGTAGCGTAAAGACTTTCTAAAATGACTATGCTTGAACAGAATAATGTAACAACCACCAGCATCAAAGCCCAACTTATTCGAGTCGAACTGAAATTGTAGAGTGATGAATATAAGGGCATTTTGTTTAGAAATTAAACATTATATTCATTTTGAGCAATATAAGGCTAATGAATAGAATACTTAACAGAACCTCAAACATGGTAGTGTAGTTACTTGCAAATTGTTCCGTTTATAACGAGTAAAATTTGTACTTTGGTTCGCCTTTACCAAACTCTGTAAGCACGCAAAGAGACATAGAGACCTTGTTGTTTTTACTTGTGTTTGTGAGTTCTAGTTTCATTTCACTCTCACCCATACCAATGTATCTGCTTGTCACTTCGTCAACTATGAATTTGTTCTGGTTCTCAGTGTCTTCGATGTATAGTTTTTTGCCTGTCAATAAGAAACTATTTAACACTCTGTGCATGTGGTAAGCGAACGAGCGTACCAAACAGCTATTGATGTTGATCTCTTTGTGTGGTGACTCTTCGTAAATTTCCTTAGCTTTCTGGAAGTGAATTGATTCTTTTGGTTCTAGGGGGAATTTCGATTGCTCTTCTTTAAGTTCGCTCATGATCTGGCGATGGAGATCTTGAGCATCTTTTGGTAGATCAATTATGTTTGACCCTTTGAACGAAAAACACCCCGCAGTTACATTCATTTCAAAATATGAACTACTTGTTTTTTCAATTTCTCTTGAGAAGGCTATTTGTGGCGTCCAGTTCAGCTCAGCGAGTTTAGCAAACATCTCCCTCTCTGCTCTAGCATGGTATTCTGCTGAAAGTTGTTGGTTAGCTTTACGGTTAGTGTTGAGTTCTTCATAGTAAGCAAACATGGGCTTTTCTTTGCGGAAGTAGTCGTGAATCAACTCATTGATGTGGTTGATTGTGATTTCAGGTGTTTCTTTGCTATTTAAGTTGCTTTTGTTCATATCGTTACTCGTTATTGGTTTAAGTTACTACGGTTCAAGTGAATCACTTAATATGTAATTTTCATCAAAAATATCCCATTCATCTGCGAGCATTGTTAAGGGGTACAATCCCCCAGCTCGTATTGGATTATTTGTGGCATCGGTTATTCTGAAGGTTATGACATTTGGGCATGTCAAAGGGTATCCGTTAGTTTCCGGATTGTATGAGTCTGTTTGGTTTTCTAGAATAGGTGCGTCGATTACCCAATCTAGTAGTGTAGACCCAATAATTTCTAATGTGTCGCCCTGCTCAGAAGTGTCGATCATATAGAGTCTATTCCCCACCGATAAATGACCGTTGATCTGCTTGTCGATGAATACAGAGAATTTCAATGGTATAGAATCTTCTGGAGTCAATTCTTCTAAGTATGGTTGTCCTTTGTGTAAGTCTACGAGGAGTGCTTTGAGAGTCAGTTCAATGCTGTCTGGCTTATTAGGTTTAGAAATCTCTTGTAGTCTTTCTTCTAAAGATGATGATATGTATTGTGTAGCGTCATCAATCCCGAGTTTTTCAATTTTTAAAATAACCTCCGAGACTGAACTTCTTAGGGATGAAATCTGAGCAAGTCTCTCTTGTTGCTCTTTTTCTTTATGTAGCCTGTAATTGTGGTACTCGCGGATCTTTTGCTCGGCGGAAAAATATTCTTTTAATAGTGCCGACAGTTCCTTTATACTCAGCAACTTCAAAATCTTTGCCCATTAGTGGTTAAACTTGCATGGAATTTAGAAATTGGATTGCTTCAATGCAACTATATTTCTCCGTTTAATCTTCATTAAGCAAAGTGGCACTAAATGAACACCTTCCACCTAGAAATCGGAGTTTATAGTTTGTAATTACTACTTAGTTATAACTAAGGAGTTGAGTAACGATGAAATTTCCGAATATTTTAGGTGTTGAGTTTGTTTTAGCTGTCGTTCTCGGGGTTGCTGTATTGGTTATTAGGGCTTCTGAGCACGATAGATCTGCGAGGTTTGTTGAAAGCAGTAGTAAGTCTGATGAGCAGACTATCACTGAGGTGTTGGATGAATATGGACTTAGCACTCAAAGTGAAGATGGGTACGATCAAGTCTCTATTTGCCGATAAAATCCAAACAGTTTGAAGTTCTGACAGTATCGTCTCTACTAAAAGCGGTTCATTAGAATGTTGAAAACCTGATTGGCAAGGATTATTGAAAGGCATTTGTATTTGGAGCAATTAATAATGGAAAACAAGTTTAAGTATTCTCTGTTCATGCTGGCAGTAAGCAGTGTATTGGTAGGATGTGGTGGTGGTGATAGTGGCGGTGAGAAGCCTGTTCCTGATAATACACCTGAATTCTCATATTCATTTGGGGAGCCAGAGGCTCTAGATGAAACAGCTGGAGGTTACTCAAGCCTTACTGTTAATTATAACGATGGCGTTCAGCTGTCTACATGGGTGCGTAACGGACAGGTCTTCAGCAACTACAACAACCTGAAATCTGAACAATCTAACACCCATAAGTTAACCAAAGGAGTGTTCGATTCGTACATCCCTCAAGGGGGTGAGTACGAGAACAAGCCAGTAAAATCTCTCGATTTCGCAGTGATGGATAATGGAGTGCCTTGTGGTGCATGGGTAGATAAGCAGGTTGACACTGGAGATGCAGGATTAACTCATACGCTTAACTTATTGTACAGCTGCTATGATGCTAATGCTGATACATGGTCTCAGCCACTAATTGTTAAGCAAGTAACTCTAGGGAAGGATGTAAACGCTCAGCTTATTCGTGATGTTCGTGTGGCAAACATTAACGCCAATTCTCAAATGCTTACTTATCGGTTGGCTGAGAATAACTCATTTGTCGAACACAACTTCTATGCATCAAAACTAAATGATGGGGTTCCAGATTCAAGGCTTTACAATAAACTGATTGGGCAAAAGCTTGACACAATCTCTTCGTCAATTGCTAAAGCAAACACATTCTCACAAGATGGCGAACCAATCCTGTTTTGGTTCTATCGAGATAATGGAACAGATGAGTTAACCGTTAACGTCTTTAACGGCGGTTCAACTATGCCACTTCCAGTACCAACGGACTCAACCTTTAAGTATTCGCTTTCACTGGTTAACGACAATAGCTACCTACTATACTCACAGCGTGATTCAAAAGGGGAATGGTCTATTGGTGGTGAAAACTGGAATAAAAAAGATCGTCTTGAGTTTACGCCTGTAGCGGGTGAAGTGCATGGCTTGGTTGCAGAAGGGGACAGCAATACAGATAGTATCGTTGTAGCTTGGATTGAGAAAAAAGACCGTAAGGATAGTGTGCTTGATGAATATAGCATAAAGGTGAATCACTTCCTCGGTGGACAGTTACAGAAAGAAGAGGTCTTAGTCTCAGAGCTTTCTGGCGCAAGCAACCTACAAGTGAGCAAGGTAGGTGATTCGTACATCCTTACGTGGCTTGAGCGTGTATCGTCGAAATCATCCGTAGTTAAAATGATTGAGTACGGAAACGACGAATGGAGTAAGGTGAGTTCATTTAACTGTGGCTCCTCATGTGGTGAGTTTGACAAAATTAGTGTCGACACAGAATTTGGACAAATGAGCGCGAGCATTACTTACACTTCGTCTAGAGGAGTAGAGACTGCTTCGGGCGCAAAGATCTGATTTTTTATTTTAAAATTCACACAGAAAAGCCCAGCAAAAACTGGGCTTTTTTTGAACTGTTTTCACCGCGACTTATTACTGTCGAAACTTCTTTATGAAGATATCGAGCTCCAAAGTCCATAATTGACCTGCTGGATAATCCTTCGTAGGTGCTAGATTACGGTATTGAATGAATTCAGTGGAGCAGCTGTGTCCATAGCGACTTATTGACTCAACACGGCAGGGGAGCCCACTTTTTCTTGAGTACACAAGTAGTCCTTCAGTTAACCACTCTGGATCGATAAAGTCCGAGTACGGGTCGTTAACTTTTTCCATTTCTGGTGTGATGCTGGTGGATGTTTTGATTGCTTTCATGTTCTCAAGATGCCTTTAATGCTACATGCTTAATTGTTTTTTTAATTAAAAAAGGAATGTTTAATCACTTTCAGTCTGCATTGATAACCACGTAGGCTTTGTTAGAACAAACTCTTTAGGGAATGTTGCCTTCCCAGAATCGGATACTAGCCTTGCGAAAAGCCCCCTATGAACTTCGTCTAGTAGGTCAAATAGAACCACTAATATTTCGCTTCTTACATTTCCTGACGTTAGGAACTTTTTGTGTGAACGCAAAGCTTCTCTTAATTCAATATATTGAGAGTGGTATTTGATCTTTAGTGAGTGAGACCCTTTAGATTTTAGTAAATGTCGAACATTGCTTATTCGGTCACACGTCTTTACAAACACAGTTCCAAAGCCCAAGTCTTCGAATAAGTTAATCTCTCTAATTATACTGTTAAGGTTGTCAGCTATGACACTCGGGGGTTGTAGTGGGTCATTTGAAACATTATCAACAATTTTTGCTGTTAAAGGGTTTGTTCTGGTTCTTAAGTCTTCTTCTTCTAATGGTGTATCTTCAATTACGTCATGTAGAAGTAGCGCAAGAATAAACTCTGTAGGGGCGCAAGGCCATACAGTTGTCCCTATTCTAACAACATCATCTAAATGTGTTACATATGGTCTCGCCCCGTACCGCTGGTCTCCGTGAGCTTCGATTGCCCATGAACGCGTTTTCAGTACCTCTTCATGGATGCTTGGCCTGTTTTTGAGATTGAATAGGGTTTGAGGTGGGATTTGAGAGTAATTTCTCTCTTTGTACATCTGTTCCCAAGTAACAAAAAGGGCGGATCTATCCATAGTCATACTTTCATCATTTCTCTAAGCGATAGAATACCCAATATAAAGTTCACGGTTGTGAGAATTTTGTTTTTTAAAACATTTGACATACTTGCCGTTTTTGATAATATCTTGCACATCAAGTGACGGCGGTAACCAACCCGACTGGGACTTGTGTTGGCTTTATCAGCCAAGGCGCTTGCCCGACCAAAAGGTGCCAAAATTGACAAAACATTATTGAATTTAAACATTACCAACGCATTTTAATACCTGTGCTGGTATGTGATTTAGTGGGCAAGGCACATTCCGGCAAATTAAGAGGATTAGTTATGCAAGGTAAATTCATCACGATTAGCGAGTTCGAAGCATTTAAGGCAAATGAGTTGAGTTCAGTGTTATCTCTTCTAAAGATGAACCTAAGAAATACGAATTTGCTCAATCAGGCGGCGGCTCGTGGCCTTGGCTTCACCTCTTATGAGGCTCTTGAGCCCCTTTTTGAGCGAGAGAACGCGATCAAGAACAATTTCTACATTGAAAAAGCTGAAGAGCAAGGTGGGCGCATTACTGTTAAATCATCAAATGTGATTGCAGTGTTCGACCTTCATGTCGACGCGATTTTTTGCCGAACTCTTATCTCAGGCGAAGAGTCAACATACCTCAGCAAAGAAAACTCAACAAAAACAATCTCATTAAAAGAGTTGTCTTTAACAGACAAGATCGAGCTATCAAAAGCTCTTAATGCACCAGCTAAGAATCGTTGTTCTGGCGGCTTTGAGTTGAGACTGGATAATGAGAAGTCAGTCAAAATTTCAAGAAGTAAGAAAAGTCTGAATATCAAGGTTGGTAGCCAGTTTGAGGATCTAGATTACGATGCTCGTGGTCAGAGTTGTGCAGACGTTGATTTGGTTACACCTGTAAAGGTTAAAGCTTGCGATGCTTATTACAAATTTGTAAAGCAAGTAACTGTCGACGGGGAGGCAATGTTCTTGCATTTGGACTCATCAGGTTATGAGGTTGATTTATCTAGTCTTAAGTTTACTTCACCGGAAGAGGCTAGATTAGCGATTGAGGGCGAAGTCTGGGGATGGAATTCTGAGGATGTAGAAGGGGCTGTTTTGGTACGTGTTGAAATGACGTTCGATAGCCTTTTTCAGTCAACTAACGACGCTGAGGTGTTCGCTACAAAAGGCATTACTACAGAATATGTAAGAAGTCGTCAGAAAGATTTCATTAGTGCTCTAGGAAAGGCTTATAGGCATTTTGGTTACAGTGACCAATACATCAAGGAGCGTCAAAAAGTTCTACAGAACAGATTTGATACTCAGGACTATAAGCTGTACAAAGATGCACCTGTTGGTCATTTAACAGCCTCTAAGCGTATCACACGCAACGAAATCAAGACTGCCATTTACTACTGTCCTGCAAGAAAGGCACAGATTAAATCATGGCGAGAAGAATACTACGAGAAGTGTAGAGTGGCTGCCTCTAAGAGTATTGATGGTTCACATCCGTTCGGTTTTTTTGAAACAGAATATAGCTCAAAATTGGCAATGAACTTTTCTAAATACAAAGAGTTTTTTAAAATTTAATTAAGTGATGGGCGAGGCTTTCGATTGGAAGTCTCGCCTTAGCTTGTGGAGGTGAAAATGACGGATTTAACGGATAAACAAAGGTTCGATATGTTGGAGAAGATCGTTAGAATGGGGAATTCTGGTGATCAAAATGGTGTAGCGGATTTCATTATCCAGAACGACCTTGAGTTAAATCCACAGGTAGTTGAAGTGGCGATTCTAGGTAGTTTTGAAATCACTCCTGATAATGTTGTGAAGCATTTGGACGCAGCCAAAAAAATCGTAGCTAACGCAGATGAAAATTACGATGATTTTAAGCTGGCTATGAGACTTGGTCTCCTAAAATTAATCATTGCTGATGTCGAGGCAGGGAAGTTCGTAGCTCTTTAGAGTTTTGTATTTGTCAGCATTTTAGTACGTTTAAGCCCACTTTCGTGGGCTTTGTAGAATTGACTTTAGAAGAACTTTTTTCTTGCTTTAGAGAGCCAACTTTCTTCCTCTGGCTTTCTCTGATCTGCGAACATTGCTGCTGCGACCATAACTTGGCTTCTTTCTTTGCTATGCATTGCTTCAATGGCAAGGGTTAGTTTTGTCCAACACGGTTTTTGCGTATGCTGCCGATATACCACTAACAATCTTTTTAGGTCATCAAGGAACGTTTGGGGGTTATACCCAATCATATTTTTAAGCTCGCTAGGGAGTAATTCATATGATTCTTGTAGGTCTACGAGTAAATTGGCGCTTTTTGGAGACTCACGTTCAGCTATTTCTTGCTTGATGGATTCAACCGCTTCGTTCATGCGCCCTTCGAACATTAAGGCTTCGTTTGTGAGTTGTGTCATTTTCTTTTTATTGACTAGGTTACATAATTTTTAATACTCACCCAAGTCAACTTTTCTAAGTTTGGGTGAAGTTAACATCCGCCAGCATCAAATATCTTTTAGATTGAAATACCTGAAAGCTTCTTGTTCACATTTTGCCCTCTTCTTTCTAGCTCGTCGATAATGCACTTGTATGCGTTGTTCCAAGCAGGAAGTTGCTCCTTAATAGCATAGGTCTTACGAATTAGAATCTTAAGTTTAAAGGTCTTCCAATTGGAATAGTCTTGAGAAGATAAAGCATAGTTTAAGATCAACAAACTCTTGGCGCGATCTGTAGAATGGATTAAAGCTTCAATTGCTGAATATAACTTCTTTCTTGAAGTAGAGTTAGATAAGACCGAATTGTAAAGAATGACGCCTCTCATCATATCTTCAGCTCTGTTGCGCCATTTTAGGTTGTCATTATCGGATGCTTTCATAATCTTCATAGCAATTTTAGTATCAAGCTGTGAACCGACTATTTTCTTAGCCGTGGTGTCTGTATTTGAGAGTTTGTCTTTTGTCACTAGATAGCCTTGTAACCTTGTGAAGCGCTGTAGATCAGCGCTTTAGAGTGCTAGGTGTAAATGAATTTTTGAAGCTAGAGCTATGGCTTTTGCTCCTAGTTGATTCTTTTGATACTGCGGCGACAAGATTGTCTGTGAATTGGTTATTCATTCTTACCTTGTCCTTTTTATATGTCTCTTGCGGACAGTTTTCACTCTCCATTCTCGTGTTAGCAGATGCTCTTGCCAATTCAAATGAAGTTTGCATTTTGGCAAAGCTTAAAGCCAGATCACCGTTGATTGTTGCGTTATGAACATCAGAGTTAAAGAACGTCGATATGTTACTGAACCTTCCAGAGAGATATTCAAACACATGGCTATCAGCATCTATTTTATTGATAAGTATATCTAGCTCAGCAATTGTTTTGGATATACCTTTATCCGAGCCTGAGTCGTATAACTTAAAAGCCTTATATTCTAAGTCATCAAACAGATTAGAAGCTTCGTTGATTCTTTTATTATCTTTCTCGAATTCAACAAGCAATCCCAGTTGTTGAGACACCTCATTGTATTTTGGTATTTTGTTGCTATTAAACATTAAGTTTGCAGCGGTGTAAGCGTCATTAATGCCCATTGAATCCTCAATGGTATCAAGAGAGTCTGTGAGCCACGTTGGACTTTTATTGGTATTGAAAGCTTTGACCTCCAAGGAGTTTAGCATCAGGTAGGACTGTCTTGTATCTTCTACAAGAGTGCTTAGTTCTGTGTTTTCAACAGGTATTGATTTGTCCCATACCATTTGAAATAGTCTGGATGCATTTCTGTTGATTTTTTGAACATTAGATTCTACAGGCATTCTTTGCTTTTTCTTAATTATATATTTTTTTGAGGTTTGTTTGTATGCATAGCAAACAAACTTACCTTTACCACGCACTCAAATGTGGTATTATTGCAATTAATGTATGGAGGAAATTTGGAAATATGAGTGATATACCCAGTCGACCTACGTTGACGGTCGAGATGTTAATGCGAGCGGCAAATAATACTGCTGTTCAGGTTTCTGGTGTTAGCGATTCTCTTGTAGAAAAGTTTGTTGAGGATATTCAGTTAGTTTACTCATATGGGATGAATGGTTTTGAACTTGCTGCTGCTCTTGAAGAAAAGGGTTGGAACAAGGAAAAGGCGAGCTCTTTTGCAGATGAACTTGAACTCATGGAATTTGAATGTAGCAAAGAAATTGATCAAGCCGCATTTGAATGGATTGAGCGTTACAATGTAACACCTAAGCTAGAGATAGGTACAGTAGTTGCTCAAGGCGAAATAACAGGTATTCACCCCAAATTTCCAGCTAAATACTTAGTAAGGCCAAGAGGTCAAGATGACGAAAAGCAGAATTCAGCAAGATTAGTTGTCAACTTCGAAGATCTTGAGGCAGAATTAGAAGCACATGACTTAGTGTAAAAGGAAGTAAAATTGACTACACAATCGCGAGTTGAAAATTATCTTAACGTCGAATCGACACTTGTTAAACACTTAGGAGGCTTCAACAAGAATGTTCTAGTAAGTTGGGATTCCGACGAAGTGATGTATATTTCTGAAGTTAAAGAATCTGACTACAAATCTTACACCTTGAGTGAGATTTCTAGAATGACTGGTCAACCGATTTCTTCACTTGAAGATCATTGCGTTATTGATTTGTTCATTAACAACAATATGGACTTGTTTTTTGACGAAGAGAACTTATCGGAGTATGACTCTTTTACTCTTAGTATTGAAACGGGAGCTTCAATCTTCAAAGGTAAAGAGCTTATTCAGTCCGTATCATTAGAGCAATTCATTGCAGCTTTCGACACTCTTCCACCACAAGAGTGGACATTTGAGGGCTGTTATTCAGCTCTTCATGATCCCGAGTTCGATTAAGTCGTTTCGTTTTCAGAGTACACAAAAGGAGCCATGAAAGGCTCCTTTTTTTATGCAAAAAAGCCGTGAGGTGGTTAACCAACACGGCTTTTTTGGGTTCTGGCGCTTTATTGCTTCAGAAGATTCACCACCTTAAAGTAGCAGGGCTTCACGAGCTAGCTTTTCTTAACATACATTATTTAAGCCATTTTTTGCATGTTTCTTGTTATTGTATTTTTTTTTCATAGGTTGTAAATCAAACATAAAATGTTAGATGAGCTAGAATTTGTTTTTAGGAATGTAGTTAATGCAGAACCGTCGCACATTAGGTTTGTTAGTCGCGATCATCAAAGCGAGGAGCTTTGTCTTAAGGCGGTGTCTCATGATGGACTTTTGATTCGTGATATATGGATAAAGAACCGAACTAGAAGGGTTTGTTTAGAGGCGATTAATCAGAATCCTGAGGCCATAAGATACGTGCCAGTTTACACCGAGGGATATGTGGAATTGTGTGCGGGAATAATTAATGCACCTGTGAATCTTGCAATTGCTTGGGATGAAGCTGTGACTCTAGATATTATAAGAGTAGCCCCAAGTGTCTTTGAAATTATTCCTGATGCATTCAAAACAGATGAAATCTGTATGGCTGCAATTAGGGAAGATGGTTCATTGTTCAAATTCTTACCTGATAGCAAAAAGTCTTACAACCTTTTGTATGAGATAGTGAAGACTGATGGCAATTTGATCGCTGAAGTTGATGCCTTAATCCGTGATAAAAACATGATAATGTGTGCACTGAGAAACAACGCCTTAGCAATTCAACATCTGTTAGATAGCGAAGTTACTTCAGATATGTGTGATATAGTCATGCGATCAAATCCGAATGCACTTGCGATGATCCCTTTTGAACATAGAACTATTGAACGATGTGTTGCAGCTGTTAGGTATGATAATGACCTTGTTGATGCCGTTCCGAAAGAAGTTGTGGTCAATCTAATGTTGAACTTCAGTGATGCCTGATAACACAATAGTTACAGGGAAAAGAAGCATGGTAGATATTAACCAAGAGATTGACAGAGGTATTGAGTTGCTTTGGCTGTGTCAGTCTTTGCAGTCTGAAAAAGACGGCGTAGAAAGACCTAGCCACTTTCAGATCGACAAATCCAAAAATCTCGATTCATTCGCTCAAGACATAAGCAGAGCTGTCACAAATATGAGCAGTTTGTACCAAATAATGCCAAAAACTAAGCGTTTATCAGAAATTGGCCGCGAACTTGAAAAGAAAGGCTTAATTTACCTGTCAGCAGGTGACTCTTACGCTGATGCTGCGCTTGCTTACCTTGAGTCAAAACTTTAGAAAAAAAGACTTCTTATAGGCAAGCCATTGCGCTTCGTGCTGACCGAGTAAAGCAG